>JARRJI010000099.1:6047-18311 GCA_037379595.1 Acidobacteriota bacterium
TTCAGCGCATGTCCGAGCTTAAGGAGCAGACGGCGTTCATTGAGCAGGGCGTCTACCGTTCGAGTGAATACAGCTATGGCCAGATCGTGGAGCGCGCGTTGGCCTTTTCTCACTGGCTGCGCTCCCGGGGACTGGGAGTGGAGGCTGGGTGCGAAGCCCAGCGCCTCGTGTTGTGGGCTACACCCGGGGCTCGATGGGCCATGGCGTTTTACGGCTGCGTTCTGGCGGGTGCCATTGTGGTGCCGGTTGACGCTGGATATTCACCGGAATTTCTTCACCGCATCTCTGGGCGGAGCCGTGCTTCGCTCCTGATTACAGATCGTGCGAACCAAGCAAGCTGCGAAGAAGGGCAACGTGCGTGGGAGAAGATTCAAAGGTTCCATATCGAGGACATTGACGATTTGCCTCTGCCCGCTGCGGGCCCGGGCGTGTCCCACGTGGCGAGCCGCGACGAGCTGGCCGAGATTGTCTACACGTCAGGAACTACGGCAGAGCCGCGTGGCGTTATGATCACGCACGGCAACCTGCTGGCCAACCTTGAGCCGATTGAGCGGGAGATCCGGCGGTACGAAAAGCTCAGCATTCCTTTTCGCCCTATTCGATTTGTCCATCTGATTCCCCTCAGCCACCTGTTTGGTCAGGTGATGGCGCTTTTTATCCCCCAACTTCTGCGAGGCGTGGTCATCTTTCCGCAGAGCCAGTCGCCGGCCACCCTGGCGCGCACGATCAAGGAGCGGCGGGTGTCTGTGATGGTCTCGGTGCCTCAGCAGCTTGAAGCGATGGCGAACTGGGCCAAAGGGCAGCTTTCCAGGAACGGTTACGCGGACCCTGAGGCAGCCATCGAGCAGGCAGGCAGGGAGCACTGGTCCATTCCGAAGCGGTGGTGGAGATTTCGCCATCTTCATAGCCGGCTGGGTTGGAAGATGTGGGCGTTTGTAGTGGGCGGCGCAGCCCTCCCGTCGGACCTGGAGTCGCTTTGGAACCGTTTGGGCTACGCGGTCATCCAGGGTTATGGGCTGACGGAGACTGCTCCGGCCATTACCATTACACATCCCTTCAAAATTCGGCGCGGCGCCGTAGGCAAGCCTCTGCCCGGCGTAGAAACGCGCATTGCCGAGGACGGTGAAATTCTGGTGCGTGGCGCCAACGTTTCGCCGGGATATTACCAGGATGCCGAGGCAACCCGGGAAAGCTTTGAGGAGGGGTGGCTGCACACCGGCGACCTGGGCCAATTCGATGAGAACGGTAATCTGATGTACCTGGGCCGCAAGAAGGACGTCATCGTTACAGCGGAAGGATTGAACGTCTACCCGGAGGACGTTGAGAATCTGCTTCGGGACCAGGCTTCCATTCAGGAGGCTGCGGTTGTAGGCAAAAATACCGTAGTTGTCGGGCCGACGGGGGCGGCTGCGGTGGGTCGGACATTTGTCCACGCAGTACTGATTCCAGGACCCGGTGCAACCCACAGCGATCTGGAAGCTGCCGTTCAAAAGGCCAATAGCCTGCTGGAGCCGCACCAGCGCGTTCGAGACTTCTCGGTGTGGCCGGAAGCTTCGCTGCCCCGTACCCTGACCACCCTAAAGCTGCAACGCGCCAAAGTCGCCGCCTGGGTTAACGCCGAAGAGGGGTTGGCCAGGACGCCTAGCACGCGCCTCGAAGAAGCGCGAGACTGGCGCGACTTTCTGGCGCGGCTTGGCACACCGGTGGAAAGAATCCAGCGGCAAGCGCGCCTTGCCGAGGATCTGGGGCTTTCTTCGCTGGATCGTGTGGAGTTGCTGACATGGCTTGAAACGCGCGGATACTCCTTTGACGAACAGGAACTGGCGCGTGCGCAAACGGTGGGCGATGTGGAGAAGCTGCTTCAGAGGCCTGCTGGTGCTGTCGCCCCCGTCAGCGCCCCTATCGGCGGCGAGGGGAGGGAAGCCTTGCCCGGAGTTCGCGGATTGGAAGCCGAACCCGTTCCTCGGAAGATCGCGCGGCCTGCCGAACCCAACTGGCCTCTGTCGCGAAGTGCGGCAATGGGACGGGAAGCACTCCAAATGCTGCTGGCATTTCCACTCTTGCGGTACTACGTCAAGACCGAGGTTCACGGTCTCGAAAAGCTCTGGCAACTTCAAGGCCCCGTCCTGTTCGTCTCGAATCACCAGAGTCTGCTGGATGCACCGGTTATCCTGCGTGCCTTTCCCTCCCGCTTTCGCCGCCGATTGGCCCCAGCAATGGCTGAGGGAGCTCTGAGAGGCCACTCGAAAGCCGCCCTGTTCTGGGCCCGGCTGGCGTTGAACGTTTACCTGATCTCGGACGATCCCAGCCGCGCGCAGGAAGCATTGCGCCATGCGGGCCGCCTGGCCGATAAGGGTTATTCGACGTTACTTTTCCCCGAGGGTGAACGCACTCTGGATGGCAGCCGGTCCGGCCGGGAATAGGGGTGATGGTGGAGCGGCTGCGTTTGCCGGTTGTTCCTCTGTTGATTCAGGGCCTGTTTGAGATCTGGCCACGCACGCAGGAGCGCCCGGTCCACGGCAGAGCGCAGCTCTGGGTTGGGGATTCGATGAGGATCGCGCCCGAGGAATCAGCAAGCCATTTTACCCGACGGCTGGAGGAGTATTACCGCTCCTGGCGACCGTAGAATCCCGGTTCTGCCTTGGCTTGAACTTCACATCGAGCGACAATACCCGGTTTTTGGGGCTCTCAAGATCCCTGGTATAACTCGCGGTTTGGGCGTTTCCGGGTCGGAACCTAGTCAAGGCATTGATGCAACCGATTTTCGAATAAGGGACTCTTACCAGCGGGATAGTGTAAAGTGTTGAAAGCGGGAGGGGGCAGGTTTCTTTCAGGTCAAAACCCAGGACGGAATGCCTTCGGGAGTTTGCTTGACGGACCAATTCTTTGTCCCGTAGACTGAATAACGGTGTGTATAAGGTAATCCTCTACTATGCGATTCCGTAAGGGTATCGCCGCCTTGGCGTTTGCGCTGATGGCGGTTTCTGCTCTCCGAGCCCAAAGCCAGACTCAGTTCTTCCCTCTCAGAGACATCCGGCCGGGACTTAAAGGCGTTGGCCGAACGGTTTTTGAGGGGAATAAGATCCAGGAATTTCAGGTTGAGTTTCTGGGAGTACTTAAGAACTTTCTGGCGCCGAAACAAGATGTCATCCTGGCGCGGCTGTCAGGTGGGCCATTGGTTCGGACCGGTGTGGTTGCCGGAATGAGCGGAAGTCCTGTGTACGTGGACGGCAAGCTGGTAGGTGCAGTGGCCCTGGCATTTCCGTTTTCGAAAGAAGCGATCGCGGGGATTACTCCGATCAAAGACATGCTGGAGGTTGTTCCCGAAGCCGCGAAAATCCCCCATCCCGCGGCAGCGAGAGAGGCGTCACCGAGTTTGCCTTTCAAGGTTGCCGGGACCTTGCTCCATCCGAACAGCACAGCGCGGTTGATCCCTGAGGAGTCTGCCGGGGAATTCAGCGTTCAAAAACTGATGAAGCTCTTGCCCGGAGGGGGCGGCGGAGGGCAACTTTCCGATCTTTTGCTTCCCCTCCGATTCGGAGGATTCTCAACTGAGCAGATGGACACCTACAGCCCCTTGTTCCGGCGGATGGGCCTGGAACCGATGCAAGGAGCGGGGGCTTCCAGCGGCGAGGCCATGCCGGCAAATCCCGAAGGCCCCGAGCCTGGAACGATGATCAGCCTTTTCCTTGTGAAGGGCGACCTTAACTTGAATGTGGATTGCACCGTTACCTACCGAAAGGGAAATGACCTTTATGCGTGCGGACACAGATTCTTGATGGTAGGGCCGACGAAGATACCCTTTGCGGAATCGCACGTGCTGGCGACGGTTCCCAGCGTCGCCAGTTCTTTCAAGATTGACGTGCCCGGGCCGGAAGTGGGGACGATCCGGCAGGACCGGTTCGGAGCGGTTTATGGAGTCGTTGGAGAAAAAGCGCCAATGATCCCGGTCCATATCCACCTGGATTCAACTCTTAACACAAAAACAGATTACAACTTCGACATTGTCCAGCAGTCCTTCCTTTCGCCACTTCTTCTGAACCTTGGGATTGTGTCCACGCTGAACGGGACTGAAAGAAGCTTGGGCGCTTCGACACTGGACCTGCGGGGAAGCATCCGGCTTTCGGACGGGGAGGCGGTCAAGATCGAGGACGTCGTATCCAGTAACATCAGTACCGCGGCGGTTGCAGGGGCGGCGGTTTCCGCTCCGCTGGGTTATCTTCTGGGTGCTGATTTTCCTGATCTGCGTATCGAAGGGATCGACCTTTCAATTGTCTCAACGGATGAAAAGCGCGTGGCGAAATTGGAGCAGGTCTGGAGCACCAAATCGCAGGTGAGGCCGGGCGATCATATTGAAGTGATGGGGCTGCTGCGGACACCCTCGGGCGGCACGCGGATTGAGAAAATTCCTGTCGATATTCCTGAAAGCGTCAGTGACAAAAGCCTCTCGCTGGTTGTCGGAAGCGGCGCCAGCTTGAACGCACTCCAGAATCGCCTGACCCCATTGAGTACGACGCCGCGCGATCTTCATCACCTGGTGCGGGCCCTGAACCGCATGCGCCGGAACAACCGGCTCTATGCTCTTCTGATGGCTCCGCAGCGTTCTCTGACGTTGCAGGGGGAAGACTATCCTTCGCCGCCGCCCTCGTTAGTGCAAACTTTTTTGTCGGACCCAGCCGTTTCCAGCACCGTGATATACGGTAACGCTTCGGTCATCGGGGATTACCAGACAGAACCGACACAATACACGATCCAGGGCGAGAGGACTCTGCACTTAAAGGTGGAAGACCTGGGGGACTGATGGGACAATCCACCCGTCATGAAAAGAGTGAATCTTAGAATCCATTCCAAGAGTGTGTTCATGAAACCTGTCACGAAGTTCTTTTTGCTTCTTCTGGCTATTTCTTTTGCGGCCCCGCTGGCTCTTACTGGGGTTGAAACCTCGGTATGGCAAGTGAGTGACTTCAAAGAATTTCTAAAGGGGCGACTGACGGGCATCTCCATCAGCATGGATGGTCAACTGGGGCTGGCCCCCCAGGCCAAGGCGGTCTTCAGCCCCGAAGAGGCACTGGCGTTATCCCTGGCCACGGACCGCCGGCACGATCTTTATATCGGCACAGGACATCAGGGCAAAGTCTTCAGAGTTACTCCTGACGGCAAGTCGTCGCTTTTCTTCAAGGCTCAGGAACCCGATGTTTTCGCCGTGGCGATAGGTCCCGACGGCGACCTATACGTGGGAAGTTCGCCGGAAGGCAAGGTCTACCGTGTTACCCCGCAGGGCAAGTCCTCAGTTTTTTATGACCCTGACACCAAGTATATTTGGGCGTTGCGTTTTGATCCTCAAGGCAGGCTCTATGTCGCCACCGGCGATCATGGCCAGATTTTCAGGGTTGATCGAAACGGAAAGGGCAAAATCTTCTTCGACAGCAACCAAACGCACATCATGTGCATGGTGTTTGACCATCAGGGCAACCTGCTTGCCGGAAGCGTGCCGAACGGGTTGATTTACCGAATTAATCCTGAAGGCAAGGGCTTTGTCATTTATCAGGCGAATCTTCCGGAGATCCACGACCTGATTGTGGGCCCGGAGGGACACATTTATGCCGCCGCCCTGGGTGCCCCAAGCCGAAAGGGTGTCCCGATGATGATCACACCCCAAACGCCGACCATTACCCTGCCTCCCCATGTTGTGACAGTGACGGCTGGGACCCGGGAGGGATCTACCGAAGCCAAGAAATCGCCTGTGCAGAAACCCAAAGAGCCTGAAAAACCCAAGCCGCCAGCCCAAAAGAAGCAGCAGGCCGCGGCCAGCTTCATTCGCCCGGGGACTGGCCTTAGGGGGCTCGCCGGCCTGATGGTGCCGCAGAGCCGGGGAGAAATCATCAGAATTTCTCCCGATTCCACCGCTGAGACTTTGTGGAATTCCAACACCGAAAGTGCCTACGGTCTTGCAATGCTCGGGAAGAAGCTTCTCTTTTCCACTGATTCGAACGGGCAGATCTTTGAATTGGACCCCTCTCATTACGGCGAGAACCTGACTCTTCTGACTGAGACCCACGAATCGGTGGCTACGCGGCTTCTGCTTGAAGGCAACAGCCTGTACGTTGCTACCAGCAATGTTGCCAAGCTTTTTCGAATGGGGACGGCAGCCGAGGGTGAAGGCACTTACGAATCTCGCGTGTACGATACAAAGTTCATTTCGCGCTGGGGAGTCATCAGTTGGAGGGACAATGTTCCCGCCGGATCTTCCATTGAGTTTTACACCCGGAGCGGCAATTTCAAGCGGCCCGATCAGACTTGGAGCGACTGGGCAGGTCCCTACGAGGATCCGAATGGAACCCCCATTAAGAGCCCTTCGGCCCGCTATATCCAATGGAAAGCCGTTTTTCGGGGGACCGAGTCTGCCCGGCCCATTTTGGACGAAGTATCTGTCTTTTATCTGAATCAGAATGTTCCGCCGGCAATTCAGTCATTTAGTGTAAGTAACTCAGGCGAAAAAACAAGCCCAAGCAGCGCCTCAGCGGAAACGACTACGCCGGGCGTCAGCGTGAACGTGACCGCTACTCCGCAGATCACTTATCTGGATCCTCCTCAGACGGCCCATACGGAAACGAAGAGTCCGGTTACTCTTTCGTGGAAGGCATCTGATCCAAACGGCGATACTCTGGAATACTCTGTTTACGCCAAATCCACCGACGAAAAGAATTGGCATTTGTTGAAGGATAAGATTAAATCGACCCATTACACGATCCACTCTTCCAGCCTGGCTGACGGCCAATATGTAGCACTGCTTGTTGCGTCGGACGCGCTGTCGAATCCTCCGGCAACAGCCCGGAAGGACCGGATGGTGAGTACACCTTTCTGGATTGACAATACCCCGCCAACGGTCAGTGTGGAACGGAACGTCGTGAAGGGCAAAAGCGCCGTCGTTCACTTCCGCGTTGAAGATACGACTTCGCCTCTCCATAGCGCTGAAAGCTCTGTGGATTCCGGCAGTTGGCAGGCGATCGAGTCGGATGAGGGTATTATCGATACTCGGAACGAGACCTTTACGGTTAAGGCTGACAATCTTGCGCCGGGAGAACACATTGTCACTTTGCGTGCGTCAGACATGGCCGGAAACGTCGGCGTCGGAACGGCAGTTGTGGAAATTCCTGGCAGGTAATAATGGGAAGTCCTGATGCCGTTTTGCACTCCTGTTTTCGTGTTGAGCAGAGAGCCCCGGAACCCTTCAAAACGTTGCATTTTGGAGACAACTCCTACTTTAGTAGCCGCATCGTACGAACGAGCCTAGGTGCGGCTTTGGATGTGTACTGTTGAGTCCACAAAAATCGCCGCAACCCGCGGTCGCGGCAGAGACTCAGTTGATTGCTCGCGCACAGCGCGGCGACGAAGAAGCTTTCGCAGCTCTCTTCGAGGCTCACAAGAGGCGTGTATATTCGTTATGTCTTCGCATGATCGGCAATCCAACGGAAGCGGAGGATCTGACTCAGGAAGCTTTTCTGCAGCTTTTTCGAAAGATTTCAACCTTCCGGGGTGAATCTGCGTTCTCGACATGGCTGCATCGGCTGGCGGTGAATGTTGTATTGATGCATTTGAGGAAAAAGGGACTGAATCAGATCTCGCTGGATGAAACGGAGAATTCTCAAGGCGAGCCGATGAAAAGGGATTACGGCGACGACGATCGCCGTCTGGTAGGGTCGATAGACCGAATCGGGCTTAGTCGAGCCATTTCGGACCTTCCTCCAGGCTATCGAGCCGTCTTTATTTTGCACGACGTGGAAGGCTATGAGCATAATGAGATCGCGGAAATTATGAATTGTTCCGTTGGTAATTCGAAATCACAACTTCACAAAGCCCGCCTGAAGCTACGCGAGTGGTTTCAGCAGCATCAAACTGAAGTAGGAAGGAATCTGCCTGCGCCCACAGCCAAGGGGAGCAAGGAAGGGTTGTAAGTCCATGGCTGAAGAGAGAAACAAACGAAGCAGCGATTCTGGATGCCAGGAATTTGAGGCGCACCTCACGGCACTGCTGGAAGGCGAGGAGAATGCGGTTGTTCGCATGCACGCCGAAAAATGTTCTTCCTGTCGCTCCCTTCTCGATGACCTTGAATCAATCCGGTCTGTTGCCGGCGAGTTGCCGCTGGAGTCTCCTCCTCCCCGGGTCTGGAGCAATGTCCGGGCAAATCTGGCGCAAGAAGGTTTCTTCCGCGATCAGGAAAGTTTCTGGAGAAGGTGGTTTGGGCAGGCTTCGCTTTTGACGGGTGCAGCGCCGGTCGCGGCTTTGGCCCTAGCGCTTGTTCTTGCGGTTATTCTTATCTTTCGCGGTGATATCCAGAAGAATGTAAGCCCAAGTACGTCTCCACCGCCAGTTACAACCGCCATTGCTCCCGTGGGATTAACGAGTGTTCAGGCCAATCTGGTGCATACTGTACAACAGATGGAAGAGAACTACAGAGCTCGAGAAGGCTCGCTTGACCCTTCTGCAAAGCAGATTTATCAGCGAGGTCTGGATTCACTGAACAGTTCGATTCATGAATGTCTTGATTCGCTTCAGAAGCAACCGAACAATATGCTCGTGCGCGAATACCTGATGAAAGCTTATGCGCAGAAAGCCGAAGTGCTGGCTTCTGCATTGGAGTATGGCGGTCGCTAATTGGGGGGAGGGAAGTTGACACAGTGCTGAAACGTAAAAGTGGCCGCATGAAGACTGCGGTGCAGGTTGCAAGTGGACTGTTGCTGATCCCCGCCGGATTGTTGATGGCGGCAGGTCCGGCGCAGACTCAAAAGACGCTTGTGACAACCGCCAGCCCTCGAATCAGTATTTCCAACTTAGCTGGAAAAGTTGAAGTGAGAGGCTGGGATAGGTTGCAAGTTCACGTTGAGTATTCAATCTCTTCCTCCAAGGTTGCGGTGGCTACGGACCAGATTCCGGGACAGGGTCCCGCAGCGAAGGTTCATTTCTCGACGTACGTTGTTGACCACTCCAGCGCGGGACAAGATGTGAATGTTGATTACATTGTTCAGGTCCCAACAGGTGCAAGCCTGGAAATCCATGATCCGCAGGGGAGTGTGAAGGTCGAATCGATCAAAGGCGACACTTCAGTGGAGTCCCTGGGCGGGGACATCTCAATTGCGGGCTCCGGTGGCCATCTATCGGTTCGCTCGGTAGGGGGGAATATTGAGGTCATCCGTCCAGCCGGCCGCGTGGAAGCCTATTCAATCAACGGCAATCTCCATTTTGTTAACCCGACCAGTTCCAGGCTGAAAGGTACGACGACTTCGGGTACGATCTTGTACGAAGGCGACTTTGCGCCCGGCGGGGACTACGTCCTCTCAGATTACAGCGGTGATATCAACATTATTTGCCCTCCTACAGCTTCCTTTGAGCTTGATGCCAAGACTGTTCGCGGAAAGCTCGACAACCAATTCCCAATAGTTTCCCGGGGGCCAGCGCCGTCGTTTCTTTCTTCTGCAAACAGCATTTTTGGAACCCATAATACCGGTGAAGCCACGTTGGAACTGACTTCCTTCAGTGGTACCATTCACATTCGCCAACAGTAATTAGGTTTCCCTTCTTGTCTGGGTCGCGTTTTCCAACGCGGGTTAAGAGATCCAGATCTGTCGATCTCTATGCTTCCTTCCCTGGCTTGGTGCGTAACGTTGGTAAGAGTAGGAACGATGCTGCGTACCCCGCGGTTGCAGAATAGGCAACCGCACTCCTATAATTGCTGCGAGAGACAGCGAACCATCTGGAATGAACAATCGCCGCCACAAACTGATATACCTCGTCGGGTTTATGGGGACTGGAAAATCCTCCGTTGGTACCCTCCTGGCGCAACAGATGGGGTGGCCTTTTGTTGACTTGGACACGATTATTGAAGCCGGACAAGGGGCCACAATTCGCGAAATCTTTGAGCAGGCTGGCGAGCCTTTTTTTCGGCAGATCGAACATGCGGCCCTGGTTGAGGTTTCCAGGAAAGAGCCGGCTGTCATCGCCCTGGGCGGTGGTACTTTTGCGCAAAAGTCCAATTTCGACTTTATCCGGCAAACGCGAGGCGTGACGATCTGGCTGGATTGTTCCTTAGAAGAGCTCTGGCAACGTTGTTCCGTGATGGACAACCGCCCGTTGTTTCGTGACCGCGAAAGTTTTTCCAGGCTATACGAACAACGTCTGCCATATTATCGCAAGGCTGAATTCAAAATCGATACGGGAGCGCGTCCCCCCGAAGAAATCGCGCAGGAGATCATTCGCCTGGGGCTTTTCTAGTTCAATCAAGGGGCTTGAAGCCGCTTCATTCAGACCTTTTTTGCTTCTTTTTGAGGTTCGATGCATGCCGCCTTGTATCCAATTCCCAGGATAACGGCGAAAATGATGGCATTGGCGGGGATATGCAAGTTGAAGTCCGTGAAACTGTGAATCAGCAGTCCGAGCGTGCTTCCAATGCAACCCAACAGGACGGCCCGCCGGTAGCGTCGATGATCCTTGAGGAAGGCAATTATCATCCGGACTAAGAGATAAAAAATCGGAATGAAGAGGAGACCGAAGCCGACCAGCCCGGTCTCGGAGGCAAACTCCAGATAGTCGTTATGGGCGTGATCAACATACATATTGACCAGCTTTGTTTGAAAGGGACGGAGGGCTTGTCCGTATGTTCCCAAACCCGTTCCAAGAATGGGATTTGCACGAAAGAGTTGCGCCGTATCGCTCCAGATCATGCTCCGCTCTGAGGTCTGGAGATAGTTTGACTGTCCCATTTGGTGGAATCGGAAAACCAAAGTTCCTATCCCAATCCACAGACTGAAACCCAGTGCCAAGGCGGCGAGGCTTCCGATTACTAATCCCCAGCTTTTCCGGCGCACCTTGAGAAGAGTCAGCAGGGACAAAACGATTAGCGTGATCGCAATAGACAGAATCCCTCCACGCGAATAGGAGAAGACAACGCTGAGAATCATAATGACCACCAGGAAAAGAAAAAAGACGACACGGAATCCAAGGGAACTTATGTTGTCCGATCCCCGTCTTGCCGACGGGTCGCTGTGCTTCGGTTCCGACCAGAGCTGATAGGAGTAAAAGGCTGAGGCAAATGCAAACGGAAAAGTCAGTTCGATGACTCCTGCAAAGTGATTGCGGTTGATATACGTCCCGATCGCTACCCACAGGTCATAAGGGTCCGTCACCCCAAAAATCTTATTCCAACTCAGAAGATGCTGGATGATTCCGTAGCCCGCCTCAAAGCAGCCCAGGCAGATCAAGGCCGGCACGACAACGCTCTTTCGCCTGCTGGAGTCAAACACATGCACGGCGATAATAAAAGCGCCCAGATAGGCAAGAATCTTGAAAAGATCCACAAGCGTCGCATTCGGATAAATACTCATCGTGGCCCAGAAACTCCTGGGATCGATTGCCCCCAGCCAGGTGGATGTCAATCGATCCGCCGGAGACACCTCAGCGACGAAGGCTCGAGGCAAGGGGAGCAGCTGCAGTCCTACCCAAAGCACAAAAAGAAGAGGCCAGATAGGCAGGGAGAGGTTAATTCGGCCATGCCGCTGCTGATTCCAAAGCAATAGAACCACGGCAACGAAGATGGATATTTCAGCCAGAGAATAGGCTATTGGCTGAACTCCACCGAACGCCAGTGCGCTCCCGATAAAAATGAAAACCAGGGCAATTTCAAGCTTCTTTGTCATCAGAAGATCCATTCACAAAACTTATACCTGCCAATAGAAGGCGGCTGAGTCGCCTGCTTCACCTTCAATCAATCATTCAACCTTCCGGTAATTGCGATGAGCCGATCCATTCACCCGATTGAGGGCGATGCGCCGCAGGGTCGTCGCCCCCATGTTCAGGGCACCTGCCTTGTGCTTCCCCGAAGTTCAACGAAGAATCCTAAGCCCTCCTCTCCAATTTAGCAATGGTCCTTCCAAATTCCGGGGCATAGTGGGGAAAGGAAAGGAGTCGCAAAGGACCGTAGCAGAATCGGACGGCGAAGAATCAAGGCTGCGGCTTGCCATCTCAGACCGCACGAGTTTGCATTCTTACTGGCTGCCTTGACGGCCTAGAACTGTTCGGAAGGTCCTCAGAACGATCTGAACGTCGAACAGCAATGAAAGATGTTGAATGTAGTGCAGGTCATACTTCAGTTTTTCCACCGCATCTTGAATCGAAGACCCGTAAGGACAGTTGACCTGCGCCCATCCGGTCAGGCCAGGACGAACTGCACTGCGGAGGTTGTAATAAGGAATCGCGTTCTTGTACAGTTTG
>JARRJI010000100.1:0-19329 GCA_037379595.1 Acidobacteriota bacterium
ATGCTGCTGGTATCGTTCTTCGAACTTATGCCAGAGGCAATGGTCTTGGCAGGCATCGGTCGGGCTTCAACAGCTTTCATTCTGGGCATGCTGATCGTAGCGGCGTTGAATTGGGCGATTCCGCACATACACCTGGTAGAAGAGCAGGGAGCATCTTCCAACGGGTTGCTTAAGACCGCCTACCTCGTGGCTTTCGGCCTGATCCTGCACGATGTGCCCGAGGGGTTCGCCATGGCCAACTCCTACATTGCATCACCCTCGCTGGGGATGCTGGTGGCCCTGGCGATCGCGATTCATAACATCCCTGAGGAATTCGCCATGGCTGTTCCGATTGTCATGGTCAAGAGGAAGCGGTTTCTCTACACGGCCGCGTTCCTGTCAGGGCTCGCCGAGCCGCTGGGGGCCGCAGCCGGACTTGTAGCGGTGCACTTCCATCCCATGCTCAATCCTCTGTTCATGGCCTTCGCCGCCGGGGCCATGGTGTTTGTTTCCGTCCATGAGCTGCTGCCGATGGCCAGGCGATATCGCAAGACATGGCTTTTTGTCCTGGGCGCGACGATAAGCCTGTGCGTCTACGCGTTGCTGGATGCCGTGCTACCGGGATAAGCGCCAGAGCCGGGTAGCCGAGTACAGCGAAGCTACAGAACAACTTTGTGCTAGCCTGCATCGACCTCATGCCAGTACAACCACCTCGAGCCCGCCCGGGATGAGCTAAGACCGGTTCGCTTTCACCACCACAAAAGCGCCCCGACCATATCCGGCGCGAATCGCTTCAATCTCGCGGATGTCTTTTAACGGCTTTGACAGCGTCTGCACCCACACAGGCTCAGTAAAACCCGTGCCAAGCAGCAGTTGTTCCACTTCGACCGCTGAGTAGAATGTTGCCTCGCGATAGAACACGTTCTCATCCTGATGAATCAGGTAGTGCTGTCCGAGACCACTGGTGCGGTCAATAAAACCGATGACCAGTCCACCACCCGGTTTCAGCACGCGGTAAGCTTCTGACAGCATGGCCCCGGCGTCATCCACGAAGCAGATCGTCGTGACACAAAGTGCATAGTCAAAGGCGTGATTTGAAAATGGAAGCGCTTCAGCAGTGCCTTGGACTACTGCAACGCCTCTGTTTGACGCATAGGCCAACACCTCGTGTGCAGGGTCGACGCCTGTCTGTACGCCCAACGGGGCGGCAAATCGCCCCGTGCCAATTCCGATAGATAGACCCGAACCCTGCCAAGGCAGCAGAGAACGGACGGCCAGCAACTCTGAATGGTAAGCCGCCAGGTGACGTACAAACCATTCGTCATAGCGACGGTGATGAAGCTCAAATGGCGCGGATCTCGGGGCGATCAGAACACCTCCCGCAGACGACAACCTTGTATTCGTTGGGCGGCAAGCGATGTTTACGTAGAACTAGCTTGAGGACTTCGAACGTTTCGCCGGCACCTTCAAGTATCGATATGCGGCCGTCCCTTGAGCTCAGACAAACAGTTAAATTAAAAACTCTTCGGTATTCGCTTGAATTACATTTTACCGCGATCGAGGCTCCATGCAGCACAGCCATCGGTTGGCGAGGCACAGCAGGCTTGCAGCGGTACAACCTGCCAAAGAATAGCCCGTTGGAAACTCATTCTTCCGATGAGCGAGGGTACAGTCCTGAGGACTTGTGCTCTTTTCAGACGAGTGATTTCCCCATTCCGCAGAAAACTGATATGGAAAATTACGTCGACAAGGTCGGGGGCTCCTTGTTGTTTTGAGCGAGCAGGGCGGACTTGAACTCCACCGGTGGCGGATAGTGGAGTAAGTGGTGGAGAGGCTTTTGGTTCCAAGCCTTTTCCAGTAACACTAGATACCGTGACGCACGTCCGCCACCCGGACAGAATCCACAGGACTCGTTCGTGGCTATACCGTATTTGTAGTCTGGATCTTGGCAGGGGGCCAATCCAAAAGGTGTGTGTTCTACATCCACTAAGCTGCAGCGAGGTCGAGGTGCCGATGATGGAGAATGGCCCAGATCTGGACGAGGTCGAGCGAAAGGTTGCCGCGGACGCGTCCATCAAAGGGATGTGGTGCGTCCCGAAGTACAGCAACCCGACCGGCGCGGTCTATTCCGATGAAATCGTGGAGCGGCTGGCGGCAATGAAGACTGCCGCGCCAGATTTTCGCTTGTTTTGGGATAACGCCTATGGCGTGCATCATCTGACGGAGGAGCGGGTCGAGATCGCCAACATCCTTGAGCGTTGCGCTCGGCACGGGCATGCAAACCGGCCTCTGGTGTTCTCTTCGACCTCGAAAATCACAATGGCTGGTTCGGGCCACGCGATGTTTGCTTCCTCGAGTGACAACATCGGCTGGTACTTGAAGCGGATGTGGGGATGGTGGTTCCGGGTGCATCGTCGGATAACCGAAGGTTGAGGCAATAGGCTTCAAGAACCGCACAATGTGCGGTTAGGCCGTTCTGCGGCAAAGTGACGCGCGACAGCGCAACTTCCAAGTTGGTCGTCATCCGACCCGATTCGTGTACGAGGGAGCGTCAGTTGGGGCTGCGCGACTGGTCAGAAGATATCCCTGAAACCCCTATCGAATCCCTGAGGCCGACTAGCACAGCCTCTTTCCAGCTTCGTATGACAGTCGCTTAAACTCCGGACGGGCGCTCGTCGCCTTGAAGAACCTGAAGAACTCGGCGTCTGAGAGCCAGCTCAAGCCCTGGACGTCCGGGTCCTGTCTTCTGCTGACGAGTCACGTTCAGGCTTCAGTCAAGATCCTGCGAACCCGAATCGAATAATCCTTTTTGAATTCAATCCCAATCTATCGCCGGCGCATTATCAATCGATCATCACAGAAACGCTTGACGGCCTGCCACATGGAGTGTAGCATGGGCCCACGTACGTTAGCGGGCATATAGATGGGAATAGCATTGGGATAGCTGGGGAGGGCGAACCGTAGGCGTCTCCATGATGGGGCATTAGGCTTACACCTCATAATAAATTCTTCGCCCTGAAAGGCTTTCTCTGTGTGCTGCACGGTGGTGCTGGGCTCCGGGAGGAGTTTGCGGTGAAGTCTTCGTCCCGCCTGGTACTTACCCGACGGCCGGGGGACCGTTCTTGCCATATTTCTGGTGGCAGTATCGACGAGTGCGTGCGGGGTTCGCTCCGGGGCAGAATAACAATATAACGTCCCGCCATACTCTCTCCGGCAGCGATCCTTATTGGGAACTGCAGAACAATCGGGCGTTAAGCGAAGTTGTAAAGTCCTTCGAGTTGTATCAACCACAGATAGCACCGCGGTCTCAATTTCCTGAAAACGGGGGTCGCTCTGCAAACCTGCGGCAAAATCCTGAAATTCATTCACCAGGCTGTCATGGAAACACTGACGAGAAATTAGTCGAGACGACTGCTTCAGGAAATCAATGGCGCCGAGCTGATCTTCGACACCTGCTTTGGATAGGTGTCCCCAGGGAGGGTAATTATGCAGATTAATATTCCGATAATTGAGGAAATTTCTTTTCGTCGTCGCCTGATGACTGCTGCGGTTGCATTAGGCATGATTTCGGTGTTTGCGTTTGCAGAAACAGCGCTGGCGCAGACTACGTCTACATCTCCGTTGAATTTTGGCGACAACTTTCTTGTCACGGGCAATTACGTGGTCGCCGGCGTGGGGCTTCGCGGTCTGGGCGACGCAACCGGCTACGCGACCGGAACAATCAATATGCCCGACACGAATTCAGTTCCTGCCGGGGGTGTTCCCGAGGGAGCGCAGGTCGTCGAGGTCTACCTTTACTGGCAGACCGTAGAGAGTTCACAGACAGCATTTGCTGGACAGCATGGATTTTTCAGGCCGGTCTTTCCAGGCGGCCCCTCCAGCGGGTATGCCATCAGCGGAACAGTGCTGGGCAATCCCAATGCTCCCGTGGCCTGGAGCTCAGGCGGTTGTTCGGGCAACGCGCAAGGTTCGAAGACGATTCGCACCTATCGCGCGGATGTTCGTCCCTTCCTGCGGGTAGATTCGGAGGGAAACGTTATGCCGAACGGCCAGTACGAAGTCCGCCTGGCCGATAGTGGAAGCAACGGCGGGGGAGCGCCGCTTACGCTGGGCGCGACCCTGGTCATCATCTACCGGATACTGGACAAGAGTGTCCCTTTAAGCTCGGTGGTGATCTACGACGGATCTTTTGCACCGTCCAACAGTTCGTCTAACATGACGCAGACCATTGAGGGGTACTACGAGGCTACGGCCCATCCGATCACAAAGCTCACTCAAATTGTTGGCAACGGCCAGCCCAATAAGTATGAAAGCGTGTCATTGGACAGCGTGGCCATCCGCTCCCTGTACGGGACGCTGCCGCCATTCCCCGGCATTTATGACCAGAACACAATCTCGCCCACAGGCGGCGGCTCCTGGGACAATCCGACGTGGCTTTTCCCGAACGGGAATGATCCCGGGGCCGGCCTGTTGCCCAATCCTACCACCACATTGATGGTGGCTCCTTCCGGTTCCAACAGCGGTTGTGTTTCCTGGGGAGCCGTGATTTTGAGCACTACCGTGAAGGATACCGACCACGACGGCCTGCTGGACGTGTGGGAAACAAATCATGGATACTGCGATGCCTCCGTGAACAACGGGAACTGCGACCCCGGTGACCCCTCCTGGGTCAGACTGCCGGGTGCAGATCCGAATAAGAGAGACATCTTCGTCCAGATGGATTACATGTGCAGCGTACTGAATCCCGATGGAAGCTGCAATACGACGGACGGGACTTCAATGTTGCCGAAGCCGGACGCGCTGACGATGATTGAGAGTGTATTCACTCAGCACGGCATAAGTCTGCATTTAATTCCCACGAATGTGATCCCGGAAGATACGTGTATCGACGATCCCTCCACGTTGTGTCCGTTCCCCGGCCAGCCGGGGGTCGTCGGGTGGAAAGCACGTTTTGAGTACCTGAAAAACGCGCCGTTGAATTACCCGGATGAGAGTTCTTGTGAGCAGGCGCTGGATGGTCCCTGCATCAGGCGCTTCCAGCACGGGCGAAAAGACAGTTATCACTACGTCTTGTTTGCCAACGCACTGGGAGCGCCGAAATGGAGTTTGCTTGGCGGAACGCTGACAAGTGTTGTGGCGTCCGGCACCACGGTGACGTTCACAACTTCAACCTCCAACGGGCTTGTGGCAAATGACACGGTTGATGGTAACGGCCGTGTTACGGTCAGTGGGGCAATCACGAATCCCAGCCTGAACGGGACCTACTTTGTTCAGAGTGTCCCCAACTCCACTACCTTCACCATCCATACGGCCAGTTCGGCCACGGCGGTGTATACCGTGTCGACCGATCCTGATCTTTCTGTTGCCTCCGGCCAGGCCGGCACGAGCTCCGGAATGTCCGACATAGGCGGTCAGGACTCTCTGATAACGCTAGGCTTGTGGGGAGCCGACGGGCAAACCGTTAACGTGCAGGCGGGAACCTTCATGCATGAACTGGGGCATTCGCTGGGGTTAAGGCATGGCGGTAGCTACCACGATACGACCGGCAGTTACGTCGCTACGCTCGAGGCCAACTGCAAGCCCAATTATCAAAGCGTCATGAATTATTTATTCCAGGTGGACCTGTTGAACGACAATGGACACCCGACCCTGGATTATTCCGAGCAAAATCTGGTGCGTTTGAATGAACAGAACCTCAGCGGGGTGACGGGCCTAACCACCACGGATGGAACACCAACTGCGTATTCCGGAACCGATTGGTATACGTCGACACAACCCTATGGGGTGGGCACCGCGGCCACGCGCCATTGTGACGGCACGCCACTATTGCCAACCGATCCTTCGATGTATCGTGTCGAAGGTTCGACTAATCCCATCACACCGGGCTGGACGGATAACCAGGATATCAATTTCGATGGGAAGACCAATACCAGCTTGCGCGGTTACGACGATTGGGCGAACCTTGACCTGCGGCAGGTCGGTGCGACAGGAAGTGAGGTCCCTGGAAGGGGCGTCTGGCTTGGCGGCGGTGGTGTCTGGCTTGGCGGCGGTGGTGTCTGGCTCGGCGGCGGTGGTGTCTGGCTCGGTGGCGGTGGTGTCTGGCTTGGCGGGGGTGGTATCTGGCTCGGCGGCGGCCTTAGCGACTTCACTTACGAAGCGGCCAATTCCTTTACCCGCCCTCCCAGGAACCTGACGGCGACCGTGATTCCGTCACCGAACTCCGTCCAATTGAATTGGGATCAACCAAGCTTCGGCCAGATCAGCGAATACAAGGTTTACAGGGGGGTGGACAGCACGCCCGGGACGAGCCCGTATGCTACCTTACTGGGTGGGCCTCCGCTGACCACCTTTACCGACCCCAAAATCTCCTGCGGCCACACTTACACGTACTTTGTGACTGCCATCCTGGCGGGAAAGACTCCGCCGCAGGAAAGCGTGCCCTCGAACCTGATCACGGTGACCAATTGCAACAAATGAGGTCGAACAAAGGAACCTGGAAAGACGAGCGGCAAATTGGCATGAGCAATGCCCGCCAAACAGGCGGGCATTCTTGTGTCATTAAAGCTTCCGGGAGAGTCTTCCCGGTTGTCGCCGCTTCGCTCGAAAAGGGGCCTTGGACTTTCACTGCCCAATGCGGCGCCGGATTTCGGGCAGCAGCGGGTCTTCACCGGCTTTCCCGCGGATGCTCAGGTAGGTCTGGTAAGCCTTGGCAAAACCGGGATCCTTGAGGCCTTCCAGCACGCGTCCCTGGTAATAATAGACGGGTGGGAAGTAGCTGTAGGTTGGCACTTCATCCAGAAAAAGGGCCAACGCCTCGCCACGCCGCTGAATGCAGCGGCTGAACTCTGAATCTGCCTCGACGAAGAGGCCGGCAATCAGATAAGCTCGTCCGAGTTGAAAGTGACCTACCCAGGTATTGAGGAGCTTGTTTGCGGCGGTTAGCATTGAAATGGCTTGCCTCGCGTTACCCTTCTTCTCAGCCAACATTCCCTCAATGATCTTTCCATAGGCCTGCGGCTCAGCCTGGAATTCCTCCCCCAGAATGCTGGCGAGTTTCTCGGCTTTAGCAATTTCTCCCGCTGCGACGTAAGTTTGTGCGGCCAAAAACCTGATTTTAACGGATTGGCTGTTGGCCAAGGCTTTATCCGCCGCTGCAACCGCTGCCTTATTCTGTCCCAGTAAAAGGTGAGCGTGGGCCAGAGCAGCAAATTTGTTGGCGGCACCGTTGGGGTCTTTAGCTGCAAGATCGGCGGACGCGCCCTGTTCAAGCATTTGCACAGCCTCGTGAAAACGGCCGTCGTATAAGTCCAGGTCGGCAAGACCGGCAACGGCCATGGATTTGCCCTGAGGGCTGACCTTTGCCAGAGCGTGGTACGTTTGGGCAGCCTGCGACAGTTGGCCCTGGCCTAATTGGGCAAATGCGAGTGCGAGGTCCGACCTCTCAAACGAGGGAGCAAGCTGCTGCAACTTCCGAGCTTCGCGCTCACCAGCCTGGAATTCGCCCCCATAAGAGGAAAAAAGCGTCAGATTGCTCAGAATCGCTCCCGACTTTGGGTGCAATTGGAAGGCCCGCTTCGTCATCTCGACAGCTTTGGGAAAATCTCGCAGGTTGCTGTAACAGTACCCAAGATTTGCGTCTGCGATATTGTCGACGGGATAGCGACGGAGCAGGTCTCCATATTCTTCGACGCATTTCTGGTAGTTGCCGCTCGTAATGTAATAAGCACCCCGGATCTGGGCCCGTTCACGCTCTGTCAAACGGTCGAGATGTTGCAGGGCCATCTTCATGTACTTTTCGGCCTGCTCAGGTTTGCCCATATTTTCAGAGACTGCAGCCAGGCCGGCATAGGCGCGGGCGAAGTTGGGATCCAGCTTTACGACCGCAGAAAAGCTCAGAAATGCCCCCTGGAAGTTTCCGGCGTACTCCTGCTCCATCCCGACGCCATACTGATGCACCGCCTCGAGATTTGCCACAGTAAATGCTCCCGAGGCCTTTTCGATCTGGACCGATTCCGGCGTCGTGTCGCCTAGAGCATTGCGAATGGGCGCCGCCAACTTGGGAATGTCCTTCAAAACACCATCTTTGCTTGCTGCGGTTATATCCGATTGGGCGAGGACGTTTCCGGTGTCCGAATCCAGAGCGGTGGCCGAAACGTTGTAGTAGTTGCCGCGAAGTCTGATCTGACCCGTGATCACGACATTGATGCCATGGTTCATCGCCACCAGGCGGGCTGACTGTTCATCGAGTTTGTCGGTAGGGTGGGAAAGTGCCTGGGCGAACTTACGCGCAGCGCCACGGTTGTAAGCGTTGATGAAGCTGGCGCCTTCCAGCGCGAAGTTCATCATCGGCTCCAGCGAATCGTTGAAACTTGGATCGCCGGTGTAGTTGGTGAAGTCAGCAACGAGAACGCTTACAGGAGCAATAGGCCCCTTTGGCTTGCTTGAATTGTTCGATCGATACCAAATCACTCCCACTACCAACAGGGCAACTGCAATGGCCACCCCCACAGTGGCAGGAACGATGCCGAAGGGAACGATCCTTTCTATCGTACGGAAATGCGGCATTCGAATCGTCAGCTCCCGGTGACCCGCGCCGATGGCTGTGCGAGTCCGTGTGCGCGATTCGAGATCACCCAGGATGTCAAGTGCCGATTGGTAGCGGTCTGCCGCATCGATTTCCAGACACTTCATGACCACGCGGTTGACGGACTCTGGAATTGTCGAATCCACTTCGCGCGGCGAACGCGGGATCTCCCGCGAACGCTTCAGCATGATGGCCAGCGCCGTCTCCGCATGGTGGGGCGTTTGGCCGGTCAGCAACTCGTAAAAAACGACTCCCAGTGAGTAAAGATCCGTACGCGCGTCCAGCTTTTCCGCTTTCCCTTGCTCGGGTGACATGTACTCCGGCGTACCGACGATATTACCTGTTTGCGTGAGACCCGGAGACTCCTCGGAACGCGCGACTCCGAAGTCCATCACAGTCACCTGGCCCTGGCTGTCCAGCATGATATTCTGCGGTTTTAAGTCGCGGTGAATCACACCTTCGGAATGCGCGGCGTTCAAGGCCCGGCAAACTTGAACGATAATGTTCTTGGCCTCCTCGGGGTCGAACTTGCCTTTTTCCCGGATAAGAGACTTCAGGTCCCGGCCGTCCACGAAGTCCATGCTGATGAATTTGATCCCGTCGGCCTCACCGATGTCGAAAATACGTATAACGTTCTTGTGAGTGACCTGCCGGGCAAGGATCAATTCCTGTTTGAACCGCTGAAGGATTTCAGGATGGTTGGCGACCTCCGACCGGATCACTTTAAGCGCCACGAAGCGATCTACGGCGTGGTCCTTCGCTTTATAAACCGCCCCCATCCCTCCTTGGCCCAACATTTGGATTATTTCGTATCGCCCGCCGAGTTTCATGCCAGCGCGAATCATGGATGAAGTGACGAAGGACCCACCTGTGCCTTCCATGGTGAGCGATGAGGTCCAGCCAACGGTAACTTTCCTGTTTTCTTCGCTTTTAGTTTCCAGCGGAGTATCACACTTCACACAGCGGGTTGTTCCGGCAGGATTGGATTGGCCACAGTAAAGACAATTCATGTTCGGCCCTCCCCCCGGGCCGCGATGAATAACAATTAATTTATAAGCTAAACGTCATGAAATCAAGGCCCCAGTTCCAGCTAGGTACGCAGTTGTAAGCTCGTCTTTCAGACGGTCCGACGTCGGCCTGCTATCTCCTGGCACAGAGCCCGGTGACAAGCTAGTGAGCCCTTTAGCTGGTTTTGGCCGGCAGGTTACTTCGGCAGCCGACTCACGCTTATGGGGGATTCCCCTGAAGTGTACAATTAACAACGCTGCGACTCGAAGGACTGTCTCATTGTGACATTCACGTGCCTTCTGATTCGGTTAGCCAGGCCAGGGCCAACTCCGAGGGGGTCGGCACCATAGAAAATAAGTTCGGCACGCATGCGTGTGGTTGTCTTGTACAATTCACGTTTTTTCCGAAGAGATACGGAATTTGAAACCGCTCACTCATGTGCGGGCGATGTGGCCACATCATGCAAGTGCCTAGCCGTCCCAACCCTAGTCGCATCTTGTCCATGGAGTACGCCCATGATCTTTCCAATTACGGCTTCCCCCACATCTCGTGCCCATGATCCGGTTGTTAGCCCAAGACTGACACGTCAAAAAAGACTAGAAACTGTCTGGCCAATAGTTAAAGAACATGAAACGAGGCAGCCGTCGACGTCACCCGGAGTTAGGGGTGCCAGTAACCGCCTGGCCTAGTGCACGCCTGAACCCGTCGGCGATTTAGGGTTCGATACCGATCCGATCGTTCACGGCACCGTGAATCCGCTGCTTGTTCCCCAGGTACCTCTCGGTTGTCTCGACCGAAACATGGCCCAACAGGAATTGAATCTGCTCCATCTCTCCCCCTGCCAGATAACCCAGACGAGCACAAGAACGTCGGAGGTCGTGCGGGGCGAGCTTCGCGAGATTCAACCTGGCGGCGTACTCCTTCACCACGTGCCATACCGCCCTTTCCGTAATACCCTCGCCCCAGGTTTTTCCAACCCGGCAAACGCATCGAAAGATCCTGCCGCTCACAATTCCTCCCGCCATGAGCCAGTCGTCAATCGTTTGCTTCACCCAATCAGGAACGGGAACAGTCCGAATATGACCACCCTTTCCAATCAGATCCACGATTGCCCAGTGATTTTCGCGCCGCTGAATCAGCTCCAGGTTCGGCTCAGCGAGTTCCCGGCGGCGCAGTCCGCAGCCCAGCAGCACGGCAAGAATTGCTCTATCACGTTCTCCTTTGAGCGTCTCGATCCCGGGTGCCTGCCAAAGACGGCGAGCCTGTTCGGCGGTCAGCCAATTCCCAAGGCGGACGCCCAGCTTGTGTGCCCCTTTAACACGATGGATGCCTGCGGCGAGTTCGGGGCTTAGCAATCCGGCGTCAGCAGCCTCATACGTGAGTCGTCGCACGGCGGCAAGTCGGACATTAATGGTCCCCGGTGCTAATTGGCGAGTTTCAAGAGGAATACGGTAGCGCGTCACAACAGTCTTGTTGAAGGACAGGCGGAACTCAGAACAATACCAGGCGATAAATTCGTCGATGGAATGCAGATAGCCGCGTTCTGACTCTGGTGAGCGTAGGCTGTTTAGCACTGCCGATTTAGCGTGGTCCAGATCAGGCAGGCCGAGCTTCATTTTTGGTCGACGGGTCTTCTTTCTAGTGCCCTTTGAGTTTCTCAACATGGCCAGCCGCCTCCTAACGGCTGGCCTGAATGTAGGTCAGGTCAGCGGGGGAAGCGGTAGGTTAGCCCGTTACCCGGCAAGCTGACGTTTGCCCCCACAACTTCGGAGTTGCCCGTAAGGTTTTACGCCATCCGATCGGAATGCTTCAGTTGGCTCGATCGGAGCGGACTGTTTCACTCCGGTGTTCGGTAGCATCATTAGCTGCGAATCTTGAGCGCCGCCTTCACGCGCTCGGGCGTAAAGGGCGCCTCGCGCAGCCGGGCTCCCGTAGCGTCGAAGACGGCATTGCCGATGGCGCCTGCCGCGAGGGTAATTGATAATTCGCCAGCACCGCTGGCGAGGAGGCCGGGCCGGTTCAGCAGAACCACATCCACTTTCGGCACCTCGATGCCCAGGAACAGAGTGTGGTAGGTGGCCCAGTTAATGGAAGTCACTTTCCGATCGTTCCAGGTGACTTCCTCGCCGAGCGCGCGGCTCATGCCTTGCAAGGCACCACCCTCCACCTGATTCTTCTGGCCGTCGGGGTTCGAGATCGGGCCAACATCGACGGCGGCAACGAACCGCTTTACGCTGATCTGCCCTCTATCCTGGTCAACCTCGACTACGGCAACCATGGCAACGTAGCCGTTTCTGCCTTCATAAGCGACGCAAGCAATGCCGCGCCCGGAGGCGACCCCCGTCTTCACGATACCCGGCTTGGGCGAAGGACGCGCTTCCCAATGGGCCGCGCGTGCAGCGGCAGATACCACGTTGCGCAGCCGGCGAAAGCGCAGATAACGCAGGCGAAAGGCCACGGGGTCCGCTTTTACCTGCGCAGCCAGTTCGTCCATGAAGCTTTCGTGCGCGAAGGTGTTTTGCAGGCGCGCCGGCGAGCGCAGCGGTCCGGTGAAGAATGGCGAAGGCACCGCGTGGATCAGAACTCGTTCCGACTGGATCGTACCGGTGCCTTCCGCCTTGCCGCCAACACGCCCCGCGCAATAGGACGGGACGCTGTTGTCGTGATTTTCGTAACGGCGAGGTTCGGGCGCGGGCGAACGGGGCACGAACGGCCGGGCCGGGAAACCCGCCAGCATGCCGGTAACGACATTTCCGGGCGTATCATAGCCAGGCCGGCTTCCATGCACCGGGAGCCAGGCCTCGTGCTCCCAGGCCACGATGTTGCCATGGGCATCCAATCCGGCGCGCTGATCGAGAACGAAAGCGTAGCCGTAGTTTTCGCCCCAAGCCATCTCGTCTTTGCGCGAAAGCTGAACGCGTACGGGCTTGCCGACGGCCTGCGACAGAATCGCCGCGTCGTAGGAAACGGTGTCGGAGCCATTCAAACCATAGCAACCGGCGCCCCGGCGGAAAAGAACCTTCACATCCTTCGGGTCCAGTCCCAGCACGATTGCCGCGCTGCTGCGCAACGGCCATACGCCCTGCGTCGGCGAATAGAGTGTGGCGTAATGGCCTCGCACCTCCGCGACGGCGCACGAGGTGCCCATCGATCCGTGCATTTGATAGGGATAGTAGTAAGTGGCCTTGAGTACTTTGGCGGCCGCGGCCAACTTTTCCGACACGTCGCGTGAATCCACGGCCAACGTATCCCGAGTCGGCATTTGATGGCGCAGGTAGTCGTAGTAACTCACTTGCGCAGGCAGTCCCGTTCCCCGGCTCCAGCGTACTTTCAACTTATTTGCTGCTTGAATCGCCTGCCATTGTTTTTGTGCCACCACGCCAATGAAATTCTTTCGTACCACCACCTTCACCACGCCGGGCATCCCCGACACCGAGCTATCGTCCACGCCGATAACCGTCGCGCCGACAACTGGCGGCCGTACGACCTCGCCATGCAGCATTCCCGGCAGGCGCACGTTATGAACAAACTCGAACTGGCCGGTGACGACGGCGGGCAAATCCGGCCTCTTTGCCGATGTGCCCAAGATGGTCCATTCACTCGCAGGCTTCCGCTTGGCCTTGGAATCGATGTGAAGATGGAAATGCCTGCCGCCAATCAGCGCGCCATAGCCGACATGCCGCGCCGGTTGGTTCTTAATGTGAATCGCGCCATCCCGTGCAACGGCCGAGGCAACGGGCACGCCCAGGTGTCGCGCTCCGAGCCGCAGCAGCGTCTCGCGCGCGGTGGCCGCGGCCTGGGCCAGGTTCCGATGATTAAAATTTGTCGGCGTTGACTGGCTCCCCGACGTCACGCCCTCATCCGGGGTAATCGGAGTTTGGCAATAAATCAGGCGAACATTCTCGAAAGGCACGCACAGTTCTTCGGCGACCAGTTGCGTCTGCGCCGTGGCCATCCCTTGCCCGATTTCCGTCTTGCCGGTATACGCCGTTATCCGGCCATTCGCAGCAATCGCGATCCACGAATCCAGTTGATCGGCAGGTGGCGCTCCGGGAATCGAGCGGGCGCCGAATTGCCCCACTCCCGCAAAAGCTGCCTTGCCCATCAGGGAGA
This sequence comes from Acidobacteriota bacterium, assembly GCA_037379595.1. Classification (GTDB taxonomy): domain Bacteria; phylum Acidobacteriota; class Terriglobia; order UBA7540; family UBA7540; genus SCRD01. Next base: position 13,685 of record JARRJI010000100.1, read on the forward strand.
AGCTCACGACCAGCGCCCCTGTTCCCTGCAGGAAGGCGCGGCGCGAAATGCCCGCCCGTTCCAACGCATTCCGCGCCTCAGGCGTGAGCTGGGAAAGCCGATCCGGTTCGCGCGCTGGTCCGCTCATCCTGCCATCTCCTGCCTTGCGCGACGGATCGCGCGCAGCATCCGCACATGCGTGAAGCAGCGGCACATAACGTTAGACAACGCCTGGCGGATTTCCTGGTCCGTTGCTTTCGGATTCCGGTCGAGCAGCGCCTTTGCGGTCATGACCACGGCGTTGATGCAGAAGCCGCATTGGGAAGCCTGCTCTTCGAGGAAAGCCTTCTGGAGCGGATGCGGCTTTTCAACCGTTCCGATCCCTTCGAGCGTGGTGATTTCGGCTCCGTGTACCGAACTCACCGGCGTAATGCAGGAGCGCGTGGCCTGTCCGTTGATGATAACCGTGCAAGCCCCGCACTCACCCAGCCCGCAGCCGAATTTCGGTCCGCAAAGACCCAGATCGTCGCTCAACGCGTAGAGCAGCGGCGTGGACGGATCGAGTTCCAACGTATGCGTCGTTCCATTGACCTTTAACCGGATCGCCCTCATATTCTTTTGACCATATTGCGCACCGCAGCCAGAGTCAAGAGGCGAATCCGTTTGGGAACGTACTCAAAGTGCCTTAGAACCAAAATGAATTGCACGAGACGCCCGTACCTCAGTGGACAGAACGTCTGCATCCCAACCCGGGTCCCAGCCCCAGGGACGGCATGGCAACCATCAGGTGTGTTCCCTGTTGCCCCACATAAGCACGGAAAGGCGGATCTGGTTTGGGAACTGGCGTTCGACACCGAAGTTCCATTGCTCCATGATCGCGGGCATCACGTTTGGATCCCAGAGACGAATGTTCGCGCCAACGAATGGATCCAGTGAGGTGGTTATGCTTTCCTGCCTTTGCAGGGTGTCCGACATCAGAATCTCATTCCTGGGGGTAAGGGGATTTCCCTTTGGTCATCCGCACCTCATCGGAGTTCGTAAGGGGCGCTATTTTCGTCCTCAACCCATCAATCGATGATCCAAGACTACGTTATGGCCGTTAACCGGCAACTTGACCACTTTTGTCAAACTTCCGGGTGGCCCTTCATTCGACCGGAACGGTCGTACCCAAGAGATCGAATAAGAATCCTAGACAATCGCGATTCCGCGAGCGATGACACGGCGACTTCAGCCATTGACGATAATGAGGTGAAGGTAGTAGCTCTTTCGGCAGGCTCTTTCGAGGAGGATGATTTGAACCGTCGGCAATTTGTTACGAACTCCCTCGCGGCAGCCAGTGCAAGTCTTTTTGGGAGCGGCGCCCATTTCGCCACAGCAAATCAGATTCCCGGCTCGATTCCGTCTTCCGCTGTTCAGCAGGCGCATTTTCCGGAGGGTTTTCTCTGGGGGACAGCCACAGCGGCGTATCAGGTCGAGGGCGCATGGAAAGAAGACGGCAAAGGCGAATCCATCTGGGACAGGTTCACACATAGGGTCGGCAACGTGAAAGGCGGGACCACGGGCGATGTGGCCTGTGATCAGTACCATCTTTACCCGCAGGACATGGCGTTGGCCAGGCGCCTCAACCAAAAGAGCTATCGCTTCTCCATCTCCTGGCCACGCATTCAACCTTCGGGAACGGGCGCGCCCAACATGAAAGGGGTAGATCACTATAGCCGGCTCGTTGATGTCATGCTCAAAAACGGTATCCGTCCCTTTTGCACCATCTATCACTGGGATCTGCCGCAGGCACTGGAGGATCGCGGGGGCTGGCCCAATCGCGACTTAGCCGGCTACTACGCCGATTATGCTGGCATTCTGGCGAAACATCTCGGTGATCGCATTACGGTATGGGCTCCTTTCAACATGCCCTGGTCATTCACATACATGGGCTACGGCGTGGGAGCTTTTCCACCAGGGCGCACAAATTTCGGCGACTTCCTGAAAGCGGCCCACACGGTCACTCTTGCACAGGGACAGGCGCTCCGCTCAATCAAGACAGCGTCTTCAAAAGCCACCGTGGGGAGCGCCTATGGTATGTGTCCGGCATATCCAAAGACCAACTCTGAAGCTGACCGTGCCGCAGCCGCCAGATACCATGCCATGAACAACGTGTTCTTCCTGGAAGCAGCCATGAAAGGGGGTTATCCGAAAGCCTTTGTGGGAGAGCCGCCTTACGAGCTGATGGGCTTTAAGCCGGGTGATGAGAAGATCATGTATGCACCGCTGGACTGGGTGGGCTTCCATTACTACACGCGCCGCATCGTTTCAGACGCGAGCCATGCGCGTGCCTCTGGAGGCGGCAGTTTTAGCGGCACCGAAATTGAGGTTGACCCGGGGACCGGCCGTGATCCATACACCCGATTCAGCGCGGTGATGCCCCACGAGGGGCCGCTGACCGAATCTGGATTGGAAGTGTGGCCGCACGGCATCTACGACCTCGTCACGCAGATTTCGCGAGAGTACGACCACCCGATTATCGAGATCACAGAGAGCGGTTGCGGCTATCTCGACGCACCCTACGAAAGGGAGAACGGTCGCGTACCCGATACTCAGCGGGTCGAATTCTTTCGCGACGAACTCGCCGAACTGGCGCGGGCGATTGCCGATGGGGCCCGGGTTCGCGCATTCCATGCCTGGAGCCTGATTGACAATTTCGAGTGGGCTAATGGCCACACCGAGCGCTACGGGCTCATTTACGTGGATTACCGTGATCAGAAGCGGACGATTAAGGATTCGGGTTTCTGGTACGGCCGAGTCTCTGGCTCCAATCGACTGGATGGTTGAGCGGTCTGTGCATAAGAAAGATAAGGACACGACCCTCTAGGTTCTTTCCGGTACTCACGGTACCAGGCAACCCACGATGTATGCGAAATTTGTCGTTCCCCAGGGTCAACCTACGCTCTAGACCACCATTGCCCGCAATCAACGGCACAGCGCAGACTGAAGGCGCCCAGCTCCCGGATCGTCGGCTACTCGGACACAATCCGCATCATCACTTTGACGTGTAGTCGGCTAACCGCTCATGTGCTCTGGGGTTCGACGCACCGCGGCAAAGAGCACGGGAAGGCCGGTTCTGAGCCGATGGACCTTTGGGAGAAGAAATCGTACTCGGTCGGAAGCAAATGAGTATATATTTTTAACCGCCAGAAGTCCAAAAGGGAAATTCCGGTCAAGTAATGCAATTAGGAGACGCACTCATGCCTAAAAAAACAGGCCGTCAAGCCGTTGTCATTGGTGCAGGAATGGCTGGCATGCCGGCAGCCCGCGTGCTTGCAGACCACTTCGATCAAGTCATTGTGATTGAAAATGATGCTCTGCCCTCGGATGCCTCTCCGCGTCCGGGGACACCTCAGTCCAAGCACCTGCACGCGCTGCTCGCTGGTGGACAGCGGGCCCTGTCATCACTCTTTCCTGGACTCGAGAAGGACCTTGTCGCGGCCGGTGCGCAAATGCTCCAGGTTGATACTCTGACTGAGTGGCAGTTTCCCGGCTATGAATCATTTCCGAAACGGGATCATGGGTTTCCGGCGTACACCATGACGCGCCCGCTGCTTGAGTCCGTAGTAAGAGAGCACTTCCTGGCCATTGGAAACATCACGACCCACCAGCGCTGCCGTGCGCAACGGTTGATGACTTCAGAGGATGGCGCGCGTGTCACGGGTGTTTCCTGCCTCCACACCGATGGCGCCGACGACGATATTCAGGCCGACCTCGTTGTCGATGCCAGCAGCAATGGACAGCTCACGCTGAATCTGCTCGCTGAGCTCGGCATTCCGGCTCCCAGGGAAAGCACGGTGGGTGTGGAAATTGGCTATTCCACCATGTTGTTTGAGATTCCCCAGGACGCGCCAACCGAATGGCGAGTGGTTGTGACCTTATCCGATCCACCGGGAAACCGGCGTGGCGCAATCTTGATTCCCGTCGAGGGCAACCGCTGGATTGTGACGCTCCAAGGGAGCCATGACACTCAGCCACCGAAAGACGAAACCGGGTTCATGGAATTCGTGCAGCAACTGCGCACGCTTACCATTTACAACGCCATCAAGAATGCCAAGCGGTGCGGACCAGTGACCCGCTACGGTTTCAAGGCCAGCCGGTGGAGGCATTTCGAGGCGCTGGAGAGATTGCCCTCTGGACTCATTCCCTTCGGCGACACGATCTGCCGTTTCAATCCAATCTATGGCCAGGGGATGAGCGTCGCCGCCAAGGAGGCCTGCCTGCTGCGTGACCTGCTGCAAGCTGCAGCAGAAAGCGGACAAGGTCCTGGTTCCCTGACCGGCGAATTCCTCGCCCAGGCGCAGCCCATCATCGATGCGCCGTGGGCCACAGCCGTCATTCCGGACTTTCTCGATCCACTCACCGGGGGCGAACGTCCCCCGGATTTAGAGGACGCACTTGAATTCGGCGCCGCACTGCGCAGGCTCGCCTACGAGGACCGGGAGATTCATAGGCTGATGCTTGAGGTGCAGCACATGATCAAGCCGCGCAGCATTCTGCAGGAGCCGGAAATTGTGGATCGGGTGAAGGCCGTGATGGCACGAGATGAGAAGCCATCAGAAACTGCGAGGTGAGCATGGCGCACGAGATTCGCCATCGGTTCATTCAAACCAACGGCATTCGCATGCACCTGGCTGAAACGGGAGCGGGCCCGCTGGTTGTGTTGTGTCATGGCTTCCCGGAGTCCTGGTATTCATGGCGGCACCAACTGCAGTCGCTGGCCGAGGCAGGATTTCACGCGGTTGCGCCAGACATGCGCGGCTACGGCCAGACGGATCGCCCCGCGGCAGCTGACAAATACACGTTGCTTCACCTGACTGGAGACATGGTGGGCGTGCTCGACGCGCTGGGAGAAAGGACGGCCGTGATTGCAGGCCACGATTGGGGCGCGCCGGTGGCCTGGCATGCGGGTCTGCTGCGGCCAGATCGTTTCCGTGCAGTGATCGGGCTAAGTGTGCCTTTCATTCCAAGGAGTCCTGCTCCTCCAACGACACTGATGCCGCAGACGGAGAACGCGCAGTTTTACCAGCTTTACTTCCAGACGCCAGGTGTGGCTGAGGCGGAGTTGGAACGCGATGTTCGGCGAACCGTGCGCAGTCTGTTGTTTTCCGCCTCCGGCGACGCTCCACGCCCTGCAGAAGGGACCCGTGCTGCTGACGTAGGAATGGTGCCGCGCGAGGGAGGGCTCCTGGACCGCATGGTGGATCCCACGGTGCTGCCGTCATGGCTGACCGAAGCAGACATCGACTTCTATGTGCAGGAGTTCACGCGAACGGGATTTACAGGCGGCTTGAACTGGTACCGTGCCCAGGATTTGAGTTGGGAAATGTTGGCGCCGTTTGCGGGTGCTTGCGTCACTGTACCCTCGCTCTACATTGCGGGCGACCTTGATCTCGTAGTGGCATTCCGCGGCATGGATCAACTCATCGCAAACCTCAGGATTTTCGTGCCACAACTCAGCCAGACGATTATGCTCCCCGGTTGCGGTCACTGGACCCAGCAGGAGAGAGCAGTTGAGGTTAGCAAAGCGATGGTTGAATTTCTGCACAAGCTAACCGGAAGTAACCAATCGACTAACAAATGAGCGGGGATTTACCGTGAGGTTAACTGCCAGCGCGGTTCGACCC
>JARRJI010000101.1:0-1549 GCA_037379595.1 Acidobacteriota bacterium
GGGGAACTTGTTGAAAACTAAAGAGGACCCCAAAAGACTGATCGGAAACAAACCGGAAAATCGTGCTTAATTGCAACGCGACCCGCGCACACAGCAGCTCCAGCCTTCGAGGTGGCATGAGGAGCCCAAAACCCGGCGCCAAAGCAAGCAAGGCCGGGCTGGCGTGTCTCCCTCTTGATCCCCGTCTGAAGATGCGTTTTGCGAAGTGTTGCAGACTGGGCCGCAGGGTGTTATTCTTCCCTCCACTTTCCGGTTCCGGGTCAACCCGCCTCCGGCGATGGCCGTTCGTAATCGCATGTCTCTGAAACGCTAAGGATCCAACTCATGTCCAATCATAATTGCTCTTCCAAACTTGGTTATCTTCTCCGGCTTGCTCCAGTATGGCTTCTTCTGCTTGTGATCACCGCTCCGGTTGCGCGGGCGACCCAGTGGGAAACTCTCTTCACTGCCCAGGACGTTCGCGACCATCTATCCACTCCCGCCGGGCGCGAGCAGGCGCTGAGATTCTGCCGCCGCATGGGAATCTCCAAGGTTTACATCGAGGTCTTCCGCAGCGGCTATCAGGCTGATGCAGAAACGCTCAAGACTTCACGTGACTTCTTCCGGCATGCCGGACTCAAGGTTTCCGGCTGCGTCACCACCACCGATCTCGGCAAGCCCTCAACCGGCTGGAAGGTCGCAGCCTGCTACACCAACCGCCACAACCAGGAGCACCTGGCCGAAATCTTCCGCTATGCCGCCAGCATGTTCAACGAAATCATGATTGACGATTTCTTCTTCACTGACTGCACATGTTCGCAATGCGCGGCTGCAAAGGGATCGATGAGCTGGCCACAGTACCGCGACAAGCTGATGCTCGAGATGAGCCGCAAGTACGTCCTGGGAGCGGCGCGGTCGGTCAACCCTCACGTCAAGATCATCCTGAAATTCCCGCAGTGGTATGACAACTTCCAGAACCGCGGCTACGTGGTGGACAAGGAATCGGCACTCTACGACCGGATCTGGGTGGGCACCGAACTGCGAGACCCCAGCTCCAACCAGTGGGGCCACACTCAGCAATATCGAGGCTTCTTCCTTTACCGCTGGCTCAATGACATTGCCGGACCCAAAGAAGGTGGCGGCTGGTTTGATCCCTATGGCACCAACCCCACGTTCTACATGGATCAGGCTTATGTGACCGTCCTTGCCGGAGCGCCGGAGGTCATGCTTTTTCACTATGGGGATCTGATCAACAACGAATATAGTGCGCAGGCCGAAGCGCTGGCCGCCGATCGCCCGCAACTCGATCGGCTGGCCAAGCTGGTTGGGAACTGGGAAGGCATTCCGGCCTATAAACCTCCCAACAGCAATCCCGGCGACGAACCTTACATTTTTGACCAGATTGGAATGATCGGCATTCCGCTCCTTCCCACGGCGCACTTCCCGGCAAAGGCGCGCGCCGCGCTGTTCACGGCTCATGCCCTGGGCGACACGGATTTTGTGCCGGAGCTGGAACAATTCCTGCAGGGAGGCGGGACGGCTTTCATCAGTGAGTCCCTGGCCCATCGTC
>JARRJI010000101.1:1608-11451 GCA_037379595.1 Acidobacteriota bacterium
ACGGTCCCGGAAGGCCGAGGCAAGATCATCATCTTTTCAGATCAGTTGCCGCGCCTGTCCTACGTCGATGCGAAGAACCAAATCACTCAACTAGATCCTCAGGCACGTGCTGCGCTCAAGAAACTTCGCGCTGCAGTTGGTGAGTTTGTGCCCACTTCGCTTGATGCTCCTCCGCGAGTCGCCATTTTTCCCATGCGTGGCCGCATCGGCGTCGCAAACTTCACCGAACTGCCGATTACGTGCCACTTGAGCGGCCATGAAGAGATGGGGGCGAGATACACGAAAGTCTTTGGAACCGAGAAAACCCACGTGGCAAACGACGGTGCAGCCTTATACCTGCCAGCGCACGGCGTAATGGTTGTCAAGTGATTATCGACAAATGTCAGATGGTGCAGTTGAAAGACAGCAAGTCGCTGAAGGTTTGTAGGCGGGCCCGGTTAGCTTTAAAGATTGTGGCAGTGGTGTTTACTCTCGTGCTTGCAGTGGGAACTGCACCCGTTCGGCTGAGCGCCCAACAGGCTGCGGCGCAACCGCGAGTGCAGACAAAATCCCTCTTGCAAACGCGCACCCGTCAACTCCCGGAAACCACTCATCGCTTCTTCGACAAGACCAACGTGATACTGTTTACAGGAGTGGCGGCGGTACGGGCGCTGGACTTTACCTCAACCGAGCACTTTCGAAGCCAGGGCAACAATGAGGTACTGCTGAGCAACAGCATCGTCGACAACAAGCCCCTCTTCGCAGGCATTGAAGTCGCAAGCACGGCACTCTCCGTCGGCGTCGCATACTGGTTACATCGGACAGGGCATCATAAGCTGGAGCGATGGGTCTCGATTGTCCTCATCAGCGTGGGTGCGTTTGGCGACGTCCGGAATTACACACTCGGCCCGCCACATTAAGCGGCTGGAATGACGCCGGGAAGAATCGTTCGGCGTAATTGCAAGGTTATGAAACGTTCGACTAGAATAGGAAGCTGGTACGGATGCCACTGAAAAGTCATCCTGCCGGCTGAAACCCTCGGCGTGTGAATTTTTTGGTTACACACAGAAATCGGCGACTTCGCTCCCCCCATTGGCTTTCGCTGGGTGTCATCATCGGAATGATCCTGGTGATAACCCCTCGCCCTGTGCGGGGCGAAAACTTTGTTTTCTATTTCCCAAAGTCACACTCGGTCCTTCCGACACGAACTTACGGAAATGCCAAATACCTGCCACTGCTTCCGCTCCTGAACCTCTTTGGCCATGTCGGCAGTCTCAAAAACAAGCGCAAGTCTCTGGAGGTCTGGTTTAACAGGACACAAATCAGGGTCCGTCAAAAGAACCGGACCGTGAGGCTGAACAACACCCGTCTTAAGCTGAAATATCCCGTGCGCTCGCTTGATGGAGAATGGATGGTTCCGGTGGAGTTTCTTACCACCGTCCTACCAACCCTCATCAATCAGACAGTGGAATACCAGCAAGGCGAGAATCGTATTTTTGTCGGCGGGATCAAACCGAATTCTTTTACGCTCCACATGGCGCCACTCCAGGGGGGAGCCCAGCTGACCATCCAGTTTGCGGAGCAGGTAAACCTTCGCACGGCCGCGCAAAACGGGAAGTGGGTCCTGTATCTTGGCAATCATCCGGTCGAACCCATCGAGTCAAATTTCCAGTTCCGAAACCCCTACGTCTCACAAGTGAAATTCGACGATCACGACGGAGAGCCCAAGCTGATCGTAGCCCCCACGTCGCCGGGCTTTGACTTCCTCCCCAAGCTGGAGGAGGGAAAAAGAATCATCGTTGCCAATATCCTAGAGCCTGGGGTCACGGTGGCGAAGCAGGCTCCGACGCAGCCCAAGCCGCCTCCAGCGCCGGAGGCGGCTCCGGCCAAGCCCACGGCCCCGCCAGCAACCGCCAACAAGCTGTTGACGCCATTGCCGGTTCCCACCTTGTCGTTGCCCGCGGTTGTGCTGGACGCCGGGGGCGGTGGAAGCGACGTTGGGGCGCAGGGTAGCGATGGACTGCTCGAAAAAAACCTGACGGCGCAGATTGTCTCTCAGGTCCAGAAAGCGCTCGCGGCAACCGGCAAGTACTCAGTCGTCTTGACCCGGACAGGCGATGTGGACGTCGGATTTGACCAGAGAGCCACCGAAGCCAATATCGTTCATCCCATCGCCTTCATCTCTTTCCATGCGGGCAATCTGGGGTCATCGACGCCGCGTGTGGCAGTTTACAGCTATCGTCCCTCATCACCTTTGGCAATGACGCCCAGCGCCGATCCGAAGCCACTTTTGGTCCCCTGGGACAAGGTTCAACTTCGGCACATGGCACAAAGTATCCGGTTGGCGCGGGACCTTCATCAGGCCCTGGAAAAAACGACGAAGGTAGCATCGACTCCGCCCATGGAGGCTCCGGTCAAGATTCTGGAGAGCATCAACGCGCCGGCCGTTGCCGTTGAAGTGGGAAGCCTGACGCCCAACAGCAAATCGACCGCGTTGACCGACCCTTCTTTCCAGAATGGGATCGCCAACGCCGTGGTCCAGGCCATAGCGACCTTTCAGGGGGGACGACCGTAAACCATGTCGCGCCGCGCTCTAATCCTGACCGTTGCCGTTGCTGCCATTCTGGGGGTAGGAATCTATTACCTGGTGTCGCTGCAGCATCGCATCGCGCCCTCGGCTGCAAACGCAGTCCGCTCTGACCAGACTGCCCGCACGCAACTGAGCGAAGAGGCTCTGCAACAAAGCGGGGGCCAGGCGCAGATCATTACGCTCTATTTCCCTTCCTATGCGAATGCAAACCTGGTGCCCGAAACCCGTTCCCTGAAGCTCTCCTCGGACAACATTAAGAGTATTCGACAGGTTCTGCTGGCGCTCATCGAAGGGTCGCACCACGGACACGGCAGTTCTCTCTCACCTTCAACGACCGTTCGAGCCGTTTTCCTGGCCCCGGACGGCACGGCCATCGTCGATCTCTCCCAGGAGGCGCTGGCGGATTTTCAGCCGGGCATCGAAAGTGAGAGCCTGGCAATTTACTCGATTGTGGACTCCTTGTGCGCCAACATTCCTGCCGTCAAGCAAGTGAGATTCCTTATTCAGGGTCAGGAAGTCCAGACTCTGGACGGCAATATCGATTTAACCGGCAGTTTTGCTCCCGAGCCATCTCTAATTGCTCGAGGTCACTGAATCAGGAGAATCTATGTCCTCACCGCCCAAGACAATTTCAGGCCTGTTCTATTCCGGAGGGAAACTAGTACGTGCCGGCCACCGCGAAGCGTCCGAAATGCGTCCCGTCGAGATTGTTCCCGATTTCATCTCCAGCGCGGAAGGGTCTGCGCTGATTCGCCTTGGCGAGACCCAGGTGATCTGCACGGCTTCGGTGGAATCAGGGGTTCCCACTTTTTTGAAAGGAACGGGCAAGGGCTGGATTTCGAGCGAGTATGCCATGATCCCTCGCGCTACGGAAACGCGAACAACCCGCGAGGTGATGCGTGGCCGGCCCAGCGGTCGAACAATGGAAATCCAGCGGCTGATCGGCCGGTCTTTGCGCTCCGTTACCGATCTTGAAAAGCTCGGGGAAAGAACCGTCTGGATTGACTGTGACGTCATCCGCGCCGACGGCGGGACTCGCACGGCTTCGATCACCGGCGCCATGGTTGCCCTCGCACTCGCTCTTAAAAGGCTCCAGGAGCACAAAGTCATCACTGCAATTCCTTTGAACGACTTCGTAGCCGCCATAAGCGTGGGAATCATTGAAGATGAAACGCTCCTAGACCTGGATTACTCGGAGGACTCAAGCGCCCGGGTCGATATGAATGTGGTGATGACCGGCTCGGGCCGCTTTGTGGAAGTTCAGGCTACTGCCGAAGGAATGCCCTTCACCAGCGATCAACTGGCCGAGCTGATTGAACTGTCGCGACCGGCCATTCAGAAATTGGTTGAAATCCAGAAGTCTATTTCGAAGGTCGACCTGCAGGTTGCCCGCGGATGACAGAACCCCCGGCGCTGTACACCCAAGCTGCTGGCCGTGTCGCGGAAGCACCTGCCAGAATAAGTCTTAGGAAAGAGAGGTAACCACAAGATCAAAGCAATTTCCCACTCCAGTTCCGTCAAGCTAACCGTTTATCTCGCCTCCACGAACCCTGGAAAGCTCCGCGAATTCAGGCAGGCGGCCGAAAGTCGAGAGATCGAGATTGAGCTTCTTCCTGGCATCGAGGATTTGCCGGTCTGCGTCGAGGATGGAAATACCTTTGAAGCAAATGCCCGCAAGAAGGCCCGCTTCTACAGCCAGTGGACGGATTCACTTATCTTCGCCGACGACTCCGGTATCTGCGTTGACGCTCTGGGGTCCAGACCGGGTGTATTCTCCGCCCGCTATGCAGGGCCCGATGCCGACGACAAAGCCAACAACCAAAAGCTGCTCAGTGAACTGGCCGGGGTCCCACCTCAGAAACGTTCGGCGCATTATGAGTGCGTGATTGCTCTCGCCCAGCGCGGCAAGATCCTGACCGTGGTTGAAGGCAAGGCTGAAGGATTAATCCAGGATGAACCACGAGGCACCGGCGGCTTCGGGTACGACCCCCATTTCTTCTATCCCCCCCTCAACAGGACTTTCGCTGAGTTAAACACGGAAGAAAAATTTGTGGTCTCCCATCGCGGCGAGGCTTTCCGCAAATTACTCGACTATCTGCAATCGCGAGCCGAGTAAGGCAGACGCACTAACCTCTCGCCTGGCGCTTCTGCGTCCCGCAGGCGCCAGTTTCCACGGCTCGGCGGTGAATGCCCCATCCGGATTCCCTCCTCACAAAGCTCCGAGCGCAGGTCCAATTATCCGCGCGCATAACCCCTCGCAGGTTCTGAGGCGGCGCGACTTGCCCATCACCACACCACTCCATAAGGGGATGCACTCGAAAACTCGGGTGTACTGCCCCAAAGACAGTGGGACCTTATAAATTTTACCAACTGTGTCGCTCTAGTTGCCCATCGTATACTTATTCTTGTCATTACTATACATTGATTGCAAAGCACTTATTATCCAGGACAATTTGGAAGCCAGAATGCTAATTAAATAGTGAAAAATCACATACTGCCGGGAGAATCGAAATGAACAGCAGCAGATCAATGAGATTTATAGCATTGGGAGTAGCCCCATTACTTCTTCTTCTCTTCTCGGGCTGCGTCGCCACCAGGAAATTTGTCAGAAACACAACAAGTCCGCTTGAGACACGACTCGACAAGGTGGATAAGAAAGTAGACAAGAAAACCTCAAACAATGCCGAAGCAATCCGGAATCTCGACGATAAGACAGAGACCGGCATAGCCCAGGCCCAAAACAGCGCCGATCAGGCAAACAAGGCAGCCGGCCAGGCTGACGAGCACGCCCAGGCAGCCGACCAACTGGCACAGAAAGGTCTTTCGGCCGCAAATCAGGCACAGGAGACAGCCAACAATATTGACAATTTTCAGCCGTCCCAGCACGCGACCATCTTGTTTGGCTTTAATAAAGCTACCTTGACGGCGGCGGACCAGCAGAAACTGGATGAACTGGCCCAGTCCGTTGGCTCCATGAAACATTACGTCATTCAGATCCAAGGCTATACGGATAAAACCGGGACTGCACAATACAATCTACAGTTGAGCCACAAGCGGGCTGACGCCGTGATCCGTTACCTCACCATGAATGGCAAGATTCCCTTGGTCCGAATCTATAGCATGGGGTACGGCGAGGCCGATCCAGTCGCGCCTAACACAACATTGAAGGGAAGGAAGCTGAACAGGCGAGTCGACATAACGGTTATGGTTCCACAAATACCGGCGCAGCAGAATGCTGAAGCAAGTTCAAGCGGCACCGCTTCGTCGGCTGGCGTGAACCGGTAGAGCCCTTCGGTTCTCTCGTAGCGTCGGGGGTCACCCTTGCGAGTGGGTGGATGGTGCCAGCCGGGTGGCTTGAAAGGCCACGCGTCCCTCGGAAAGGCTGGACCATCTGCCCGCGAGGTCAGAGTCCAAAGACTCCAAGCTGCAGTCGGCCAGTCTCGACTTCCCCAGTCCGCCTTCCTTGGTTTTGAACATTCCCTCCTCGGAAGATCTTGTGGTATAACCTGCGCTTCGAGCAACACTGCCACACCGCAGTTCAGAACCAGGCCACTGCCCAATCCAACCTCCCGAGTTCTTAGCTCCATGTGATCCATGCTATATTGATTTATTCGCTGGAATACAAGGGGCTGAAACAATCACGGGCAATTTTGGTCCGTCTTTTTCGGACGGACTCAGCATTCGAGCTTTTGCAGGAGGACTATAAACCTTGGCTGATGCAAAAACCGCAGAGACCAAACGCGAAGAAAATCGTCGCCAATATGTGAACTTCGCTTATTACAAAGTGGATCCCGCTTGGCGGCGGCTGTCCGCAGAGGAACGAAAGCGTGGCAAATGCCAGTTCATCGATGTGGTCAAGAGTTATGAGCCTGACATGCTGGTTATCCCTTATTCGCTGGTAGGAATCCGCGGCGACTGTGACTTCATGCTTTGGCGAATCAGCTACAGCCTTCTGGACTTCCAGGAGATGACGGCACGGCTGCTGGCCACGGACCTGGGCAAGTATCTGACCACACCGTATTCCTATCTCGCCATGACGAAGCGTTCGACCTACGTTCGCGAGCATGTTCACGCTGACCAGGAAGGAACGCGCCTCCGGCTGACACCGGGCAAGTTTCGCTACCTGTTCGTCTATCCTTTCGTGAAAACGCGGGCCTGGTACCGGCTTACGCAACACGCCCGCCAGGGCATGATGAACGAGCATATTGAGATCGGGCACCGCTTTCCTACGGTTCGCTTAAACACCACTTATTCGTTTGGTCTTGACGACCAGGAGTTTGTGCTAGCCTTTGAGAGCGACAAGCCTGAGCATTTTCTGGATCTCGTGATGGAATTGCGGCATGCCGAGGCCAGCAACTATACGCTGCGCGACACCCCTATTTTCACCTGCGTGCATCGCGAACTGGATGAAATGCTCGACTTGCTCGGTGGGTAATTTCCAAAAAACAGGGAGGTCAGGATGAATACAGGCTTCATCGGCTTAGGCAACATGGGGCTTCCGATGGCGCGCAACCTGCTCAAAGCAGGCCACGCCCTCGTGGTCTACAATCGCACTCGCGAACGCGCCGAAAAGCTGCGCGCGGAAGGTGCAACCGTCGCCGCCGTGCCCGCCGAAGCGTGCGCCGGAGACGTTCTGATCACCATGCTGGCCGATGACCGGGCTGTAAATGAAGTCGTCTTTGGCGGCCAGTTGATTCCAAAGCTTGCGCCAAAAACTGTGCACATCTCAATGAGCACAATCAGTGTCGCTCTTTCCCAGGAACTCTCCGACGCGCACGCGAAGGCCGGGAAACGCTTTGTTTCGGCGCCGGTTTTCGGACGTCCGGACGCAGCCGAAGCAGCAAAACTGGCTGTTGTTGCTGCCGGACCCGCTGAGGACATCGCAAAGTGCCAGCCAATCTTTGATGCCATGGGACAGCGCACGTTCGTCGTGGGAGACCAAGCACCCAAAGCCAACGTCGTAAAGCTGGCCGGAAATTTTCTGATTGCCTCCGTGATTGAGTCGCTTGGAGAGGCTTATGCCCTGCTTCGCAAGTCCGGGGTTGAGCCAGCGCAGTTTCTTGAGGTCATGACAAGTACTTTGTTCGCGGCCCCGGTCTACAAGACTTATGGCAACCTCATTGCCAGGGAGCAGTTTAAGCCGGCCGCTTTCAAGCTCCCACTGGGCCTCAAGGACGTCAGCCTTGTCCTGGCCGCGGCGGGGGGTGCGCGCGCGCCAATGCCCATTGCCAGTCTTGTTCGCGACCATCTTCTCGCTGCCATCGCACGTAACGGCGAGGAGCTCGACTGGTCTTCGCTTGCGCGAATACCGGCTGAAAATGCTGGATTGAAATAATGCCGCTCCTTATAATTACTCGCGGAACCCTTCATTCTTAGTCACGAGAGGCACATGAAATCCACCGCCATGAAAGCGAAGCCCAAGAAGAAAACGTCATCCCTCAAGAAGAGTAAATACACTTCGCCCCAGCGAATGAAGAAGATCTTCGCAGGTCTCGATCACCTTTTCCCAAATGCCCAGTGCGCGCTGCATCATAAGAATGCGTTCCAACTGCTTGTTGCTACCATTCTGTCAGCACAGTGCACCGACGAGCGCGTCAACAAAGTGACGCCGGGGCTTTTCGCTAAATTTCCGGGGCCGCATGAGTTCGCTGCCGTGGATCAGAAGGTGGTTGAGGAGGACATCCGCTCGACCGGTTTTTTCCGCAACAAGGCCAAGAATATCGTTGGCGCCTCAAAAAAGATCGCAGATGATCTTGGGGGCAAAGTGCCGCAGAGCATGGAAGAAATGCTCACGCTGCCGGGCGTCGCCCGGAAGACCGCCAACGTCGTGTTGGGTACAGCCTATGGAATACCCACTGGCGTTGTTGTAGATACACACGTCTTCCGCATTGCCCACCGATTGAAACTCTCTGACGGTAAGACACCGGAAAACGTCGAACAAGACCTTCAGGGCATTGTCCCCAAAAACCGATGGATCAAATTTGGCCATCAGGTCATCTTGTTTGGGCGGCAGATCTGCCAGGCACGCAAGCCGCTGTGTATGGAATGTCCACTTGAGCCTGTCTGCGACGCGAAGGACAAGACCGTATAAACACCGCGAGGATTCACACAATGCAACTAAGTTGCAGCGCTCAGGAGGTTTGTGAGGGGGACGATTAAGGAAGGTCCGTTCTAACGGCTGGCAGCGTTCTTCGCAAATTCCTGGAAACAGATTGACGGCAATGCAAATGCGACCTTTTCGGTGGTAGCCTCAACGTCTTCAAACTCTTCAACGCCCATCTCCCGGAAACATGCCACGACGTCCTGGACAAGGTTCTCCGGTGCAGAGGCACCAGCGGTAATTCCCACAACATGGATGCCCTCCAGCCAGTCGCGCTGGATTTCCGATACATTATCGATCAAATGGGCGCGCGTCCCGGCCGTCTCCGCAACCTCCCGAAGGCGCTTGGAATTCGAGCTGTTGTCAGAACCGAGGACGAGAACCAGATCCGCTTTCTCCGCGATCAGCTTCACGGCTGCCTGCCGGTTTTGAGTCGCATAGCAGATATCGTCACTCGACGGAGTGATCAATTTGGGGAAGCGCCGGCGCAGAACGTTGAGGATGGCCGTGGCATCATCAACGCTCAACGTGGTTTGCGTGGTGACCGCAACCCGTTGGCCGTCACGAACTTGAACTTGCTCAGCCTGTTCCACGGTACTGACAAGCTGAATGTGCCCAGGCTCCTCGCCCAAGGTCCCGACGACTTCGTCGTGTCCCTCGTGGCCCACCAGGATGATTGAGAGGCCTTCGCCAGCAAAGCGTCTGACCTCAGTGTGGACCTTTGTCACCAGCGGACACGTGGCATCAATAACATTCAAATTCTTCAGATGGGCTTTCTCGAAAACTTCAGGAGGAACACCGTGCGCACTCAGGATCACCAGGGCGCCCTCTGGAATCTCGTCAACCTCATCCACAAAAACAGCCCCCTTCTGGGACAAGGTTTCGATAACACACCGGTTGTGAACAATCTGTTTTCTGACGTAGACCGGAGGCTGATAGAGCTCAAGAGCCAGGTTGACGGTGTCAATAGCTCGATCAACTCCAGCGCAAAATCCTCTAGGTTTTGCCAGCAGTACCTTACTTGGGCAGGTTCGATCTTTTGGCATGTCCCGCACGTCAAATCAACTATTAACAATTCATGCTAGCAAATACCTCCTGAAGTTTTCGAGAAAGCCCATCTGAAGAATTTGAATGTTATTGATGCCACGTGTCCGCTGGTGACAAAGGTCCACAC
>JARRJI010000102.1:0-16151 GCA_037379595.1 Acidobacteriota bacterium
GGGGGCCAATTCCGGACTTGATCCGCGGATGCTGCTCACGCTCCTGGTGAGCTGGGGCGCTTTCACGTGCCTCTTTTTCCTGCTGCTTCGCATGCGCCTGCGTCTGGGTCGGATGCGCAAAGAACTGAGCGAGATCCGCCACATTCTGGCGTTCAAACTTTAGGAGGATTAGTGGAGTGAATATCTATCTTATTCTCGCCTATGTGTTCGTCTGGCTGATTTTTATGCTCTACGCGTGGAACCTCAGCAGTCGCCAAGGCCGCCTGAAAAAAGATCTGGATGACCTCAAGAGCAAGGTCTCAGAGTCCGCTTCCACTCCCGTCTCGCCGAAGCCCGGCTCCTGACGAATTGCCAACTTTGTCGCGGCGGTGTCCTCCCCGTCGGCCTTTTCTTTCAAATCTCAAATCTGAGATTTCAAATCGTAGACGGCATGCGTGCGCAGGGGCGCAACGCTATGCGCCCCCGCAAATCAGCCTGCTATCGGGTCACCTGCACGGTGAACGAAGCCGGCGCACTCAGCCGAAACGCCAACTGGGTCTCCGTTGGCAGGTCGATTTCTTTTTTACCTGTGGCGAACGCGCCTGCCGTGCCACCCGCGCCCCCGATCAGGCTTCCGATCGCGGCTCCTTTGCCTCCGCCGGCAATCGCTCCGATGGCCGCTCCGACCCCGGCGCCTCCGCCGATCATTTCAACATTCCGCCGCTTGTGCGATTTGCCGGACACGGCCCAGGTCCGAGTCGAAATAGGGATCTGCTGGCCTCCCGTCGGAGTGATGGAAGTCAGCATGAGAGAGATCTCCGCGGGCCGCTTGAGCCGGCCGGAACTCACAACATTGGTCACCCTGCCATGCACCAGGCTTCCCCGCGAAGCGACAGTGACGCCACTCACGATCAGCGGAGTCTCCAGCGTGCCGTCAAAGGGGCTGCCCTGCGCAGTTGTGCCGGTGTTGAGTTCGGTCGAAAGGCGGATCGGAATCCGAGTGCCGGCGGGGAGGGTAAACGTCTGCATGACGGTGCGCGGTTGTGCGGGCTGGCTCGATTGCCGTGCCGAGCGTCGGCCGGTCATGGAGGTGCTTTCCGACGCCGGACCCGTCGCAGCTCCCTGTTGGGCCGACTCCGGGGTACTGCTCTGATTACCCGACGCCTGGCAGCCTACAAACACCGCTAGCGTCATCACAATAGCCAGGGTTTGAAAGGTTTTTTTGGTGTTCAATGGAATCCTCCAACACAGGTCGAAACCTGTTTTTCACTTTTCGTTTAGGCGTCCCCTCCCCTGATGACCAACCGCCCTTGCATTCCCAGTTACTTCGCTGAAGCCTAAACAATAACCGGCAAAAAAGCAAGCCCCTGTTACGTCTTGGTGGCGTGCGGTCAGGACACAGGATGGCTCCGGCTCAGCGCGGCCGTTAAGCGTCCGCAGCGAACGCACCCCGCTGTCCAAAACCCATCGACGGAAACGCGGTCTGCGTGTTAGGCTAATTGGGTTAAGAATCTCGCTTTGCATCAGAGCAAGCGGTTTGCTTGACGTATCAGACTTCGGGCTCTGTGCAACAGATGTTCGTGAACCCCGCCAGGTCCGGAAGGAAGCAACGGTAGCGAGCCGCTCTGTGTGCCGCAGAAAACCCGAAGTCTGGCTCAATTTCAGGGACTCGGGGCTCAGCAGGATATAGCCGGTTTCAACCTCTGTTCCTAATCCCTGAACTCAAATTCCTGATTCAACTCCTATGTCATACCAGGTTATCGCCCGCAAATACCGGCCCCAGTTTTTTGACGATGTTGCGGGACAGCACCTGATCACTGACACGCTCAAGAACGCCGTCCTCAAAAAGCGCGTGGCGCACGGCTACATCTTTTCCGGTGCGCGTGGCGTGGGCAAAACGACTACGGCGCGCATTCTGGCCAAGTCGCTGAATTGCAGCCAGGGGCCGACCGTCACTCCCTGCGGCGAGTGCGCTTCCTGCCAGGAAATTGCCCAGGGCAATTCCGTCGACGTCTTTGAAATTGACGCTGCCTCCAACCGCGGCATCGACGAGATCCGCGAGTTGCGAGAAACCGTTCGCTACCTTCCGGCGCGCGACCTCTATAAAGTCTTCATCATTGACGAAGCGCACATGCTGACTACCGAGGCTTTCAACGCGCTGTTGAAAACGCTGGAAGAACCGCCGCCGCGCTCTCTGTTCGTCCTCTGCACCACAGAACCGCACAAGCTGCCCACCACCATCCAGTCCCGGTGTCAGCACTTTTCTTTTCGCCTGCTGGATTACTCGGAAATCCTCAGCCGGCTGAATTGGGTGATGAAGCAGGAGCAGATCGAGGCCGACGAGGGTGCCTTGAGCGCCATCGCCGAAGCCGCCGAAGGCAGCCTGCGCGACGCCCTTTCACTGCTGGACCAGGCCATCGCCTCCAGCGCTGAGCGCCTGGAAGAGGCGCACGTCCGCCAGTTGCTGGGCGTGGTTCCCAGCCAGGTGCTTACGGAACTGGTGGAAGCTATCGACGCCGGGAACACCGGCAAGGTTCTTGAAACCGTCGAGCGAGTGGCCACAGAGGGCTATGAGCTGAACCATTTTTGCGGCGAGTTTACGCGCTACATTCGCAACCTGGCAGTGGCCAAAAGCTGCGGAGCGGAAAGCCCGCTGCTTCAGATTCCTTCCACCGAGCGCGTCGTGCTGGCCGGGCTTCGCGAGCGTTTCAGTGAAGAAGATCTGGCGCGCTTTTTCCAGGTCCTGGTGCGAACTGAAAACGAGATGCGCTATGCGCTGAACCCCCGCTTCCGATTGGAATTGGGGCTCATCAAGATGGTGCACGCGCGCAGGCTGGCACCTTTGGAAAGCCTGCTGGCGGAACTGGGCGGCGCCCGCCGCACTGTCGAGCCTGCCCGGCTTGCCCCGCGTCCTTCCAGTAGCTTGCCGGCCTCCGCTGCCAAGGCCGAGGCAAGGCCTCAATTGCAGCCGGCGCCAAGCACTTCTTCAGCGCCTGACCGTCGCCCTGAAAGAACGGGGGAATTTGAAAGGCAGACGGCCACGAAAAGCCCGCCGCCTTCACCATCGGCCCAGTTGCCTCGCGTGCCCGATCCGCTGCCACCGCAGGCGGACGGCGATCCTCGGCTCAATAAAATCAAGAGTTTAGCGTTCGGGCGATCCAAACTGTTGAGCAGTTGTCTGGAGCCGGTCTCGGGCTGGAGGTTTGAGAACGGCGAAGTGCGCTTCCTCTTCTCGAAGAATAACTCGTGGGCGGCCGACCTGTTGAACTCTCGCGAACAGCAGGAAAAGCTGCAATCGCTCTGCCGGGAGGTGCTGGGGCAGCCGGTCAAGATTTATGTTACACTCGATGACGGAGAGGGGTTGAGTGGGCCGAAGGACCGTCGCAGCGCTCGCGAGCGGGCTGAGACCGACGGAGGGGTAGAAGCACTACTCAAGAAATTCCGATGCACCCTGGTCGACGTGATCGATTTGAGCCGGGAGTGATCCATGAAAAATATGGAACAGGTACAACAAATGTTAAAACAAGTTCAGCAATTCCAGGAGCAACTTCAGAAGCAGTTGGAGGAGTTGGTGGTGGAGTCTTCCACGGGCGGCGGAATGGTCACCGTCAGGATGAACGGACAAAAGCATCTGGTTTCAGTCCGCATTGATCCGGAAGTTTACAAGTCCGGAGATATCGAGATGCTCCAGGATTTGCTGCTGGCTGCAGTTAACGAGTCCGCCAGAAAAATCGATGAGCAGGTGGCGAATCAGATGGGTTCGCTCGCGGGCGGGCTGAATCTGCCGGGGCTGAATTTCTAGCGAGTCCTCTCCCGCGCTGTACCTCAGGATGACAACTGAATGAACGAATATGCGGCGCCTCTTGCGCGCCTGATTGATGAATTGAAGCGTCTGCCGGGCATTGGGAAGAAATCCGCGCAGCGCATCGCTTTCCATTTGGACCGCGCACCCCGCGAAGACGTTCAGCGGCTGGCAGAAGCGCTGCTCGACGCCAAGGACAAGATCCGCCTCTGCAGCGTCTGCAACAATCTTACGGAAGCTGACCCCTGCGAATTCTGCACAGATCCGAAGCGCGATCAGGAAGTGATCTGCGTGGTGGAAACGCCCTACAACGTGATCTCGGTTGAAAAGGCGCATGAGTTTCGCGGGCGATATCACGTTCTGCACGGCGCTCTTTCGCCGCTGCAGGGCATCGGCCCGGAACAACTTAAACTGAAGAACCTGATCGACCGCTTGAAAGACGGCACGGTGCGCGAACTGATCGTCGCCACCAGCCCTACCGTCGAAGGCGAAGCCACCGCCGTCTACCTTGCCAAACTCGTCAAGCCGCTCGGCGTCAAGGTCAGCCGCATCGCCATGGGCATCCCCGTCGGCTCCGACCTCGAGTTCGCAGACGAAGTCACCATGCTCCGCGCCCTCGAAGGCCGCCGCGAAATGTAACCTGCAAAGAATTTGCAGCGAAAGGTGAAGGAGCCTCGATTTTTCAGGGCCGAAAAAGCGCAGCCCCGGAAGATTCTTTCTCTCACCGCAAGCACACCTTCCCTAGCAGCCCCAGCAAGGTTGCCACCACGTCTGCAATCTGGTCATCCGAAAGCCGATTGAAAAAGGGCAGCGCGAGCGTGCGCTCGCCGATGTGTTCGGTGAATGAAAGATTCGTCTTGCGAAACGTCGCTGTCCGGTAAGCTGGCTGCAGGTGAATGGGTGCAAAATATCTTCCGCAGCCGATTCCCCGCTTTTGCATCTGCTGCATAATCCAGTCGCGGTCTTCGCGCGTAAACCGATCGGCAAGGCGAATCGGATAGACAAACCAGCTGATCCTGTGCCTCGGCAAGCGCAACTGGGGCAGGATCAAGTTCGGATTGCCGCGCAACCTTCGATGGTAGCTTTTGGCCACAGCCTCGCGTCTGCGCAAGATGGAATCAATCCGCTTCAACTGCTCACTGCCCAGCGCGCATTGGATATCGGTCAGCCGGAAGCTGTAGCCGATGTCCGCGTGCTGGAGCCATTCCTGCGAGTCGCGCCGCCCCTGGTTGCGAAGCGAGCGGATGCCGGAGGCGATCTCACGATCGCCCGTCACCACCATGCCGCCTTCGCCCGTGGTCATCTGCTTGTTAGGATAGAAGGCGAACACGCCCACGTCGCCGAACGAGCCCACTTTTCGCCCGTCGATCTCCGCGCCCAAGGCCTCGCAGGCGTCCTCGATCACGAAAAGCTTATGACGCTTCGCGATGTCCATGATGGCGGAAACGTCCGCCGGACAGCCAAAAGTGTGGACTAGGAGGATAGCCCGCGTCCGCGGACTGATCGCCGTCTCGACCATTGCCGGATCGAGGCAAAGCGTCTCCGCATCAACCTCTGCAAAAACCGGCACGGCCTGAACATAACAGACCGCGTTCGCCACGGCCACGAATGTGAATGATGGGACGATTACCTCGTCACCTTCGCCAATGCCAAGAGCGCGCATCGCCAGGTGCAATCCGCTGGTGCCGGAATTGACGGCTACCGCGTGACCGACGCCGACGTAATCCCTGATGCCGCGCTCAAACTTCTCCAGTTGCGGCCCCAAGCTGAGCGAGCCGCTGCGCAGCACGCGCACGACGGCTTCGATGTCGCGCTCGGTAATTTCCGGGGCTGAAAGAGGAATTCGCATTCGGGTGAACCACTCATCGGTTGAGGGAAAAAGATTCTGCCGGCATGGCACGCTTGAGCAGCAGCTTTTCGGCCACCGGAGCCGTGGTCAGCACGCTCACGATTTTCTCAGACGCGTGGCCGTCGCCGTAAGGATTCGTCATGCTGTTGAGTGACTTGCGGAACTCCGCACTTCGGGCCCTATGCACTTTGGCCAGGATGTCGTCCGCGCGCGGGGCGGCGTCCAAAACGTTGCGGGCACGCTCGCGTCCCTGCTGCCGCATGCCCACATTGACGGTGGGCAGCGCCAGCGAAGGCGTCTCCATGATTCCGCTGCTGGAGTTGCCCACCACTACGCTGACATACTGCAGCAGGCTCCAATAGGTCAGGAAATCGAGATTCGTAAAGAGGCTCCCCTTGCCCCGCCGCGCCAGAAAGGTCTTGACGCGCGCAATCAGATTGCGGCTGCCAGCGTCAGAATTCGGATAGCAGAACAGCAGTTGTTCGTCGAGCGATGCCAGCGCCTCAAACATCGCGTCGGCCTCCCCCACCGTATCGCGCAGGATGGTGACGGGATGATACGCCACCACGACTGATGGCCGCTCCAAGTCAATCTTCAGCCGCGATTCCACTTCCTCGCGGGACATTAGCTTGCTCCGCCGCAGATTGTCCAGCGAGAGCGCCCCGGTGCGGTGCACGCGCCACTCTTCTTCGCCCATGGCGATTACGCGGCGGCGTGACTGTTCAGTGGGCGTGAAATGCAGGTGGCTCATCTGGGTGAGTGCGTTGCGCACGGCGTTGTCAATGGCGCCTTCGCTGATTTCCCCGCCCTCAATGTGCGCAATGGGGATTCGCAAAGCCAGCGCCACCGACGCGGGTGCCAGCACTTCGTAGCGGTCGGCAATCAGGAGCAGCAGGTCCGGCCGCATGGAGCCCAGAGTGTCTGCCAGGCTCAGCGTCGCCACGCCGATGGTCTTGGCCATGCCGACGTCACTGTCAGAACTGAGGAGGCATTCGATTCGCGCTGCAATTTCAAAACCGTCCTTCTCGATTTCGCGAATCGTGCTGCCGAATTCCGGCGAAAGGTGCGATCCCAACGCGAGGATCTTCAGATCCACCTCGGGACGCGCCGCGAGGTCGCGCAACGGCCAGTAAAGGTGGCCATAGTCCGCCCGCGATGTGGTAACAACCGCGATCTTTCGTTTCATAGGGGATGAGTCTTTGCCCGGCCGAGCTTCAGGAATTCGCGCAACGCCGGACTGGGCCGGTATTCGGGAAGCATCTTGCAGACCCGCGCAACCGCGGCTTCCGCATCGTTTGATTCCACACACTCGTTTAAACCTGCAATCCACGCGGCCAGCTTCTCGCGCGTGATTCCCGGCGTGGCCACACGATCCAGCAATCCGTCGACGGCTGGCTCGCGGCTCTCAAAGGGCGCAATCAATTCTTCTGCCATCTTGTCGCCGGGTCGAAGCTCGGTGAACACAATTTCGATATCTTTGTCCGGAATCAGGCCGGCCCTTCGGATCAGATACTGCGCAAGCTCCACGATCCGGATAGGCTCGCCCAGACGGGGAACCAGAAGGCTGCCGCCCTCTTCAAAGCTTGCCGCGGCCAGCGCAAGCAGCACGGCTTCTTCGCCGGTAAGGAAATAGCGATTGACTTCCGGGTGCGTCACCGTCAACGGGCCTTTGCGGCGAATTTGCTCTTCAAAAAGCGGCACGACGCTTCCCTGACTGCCCAGCACGTTGCCAAAGCGTATACAGTTCACCCGCGTCGCCGATGTGTTCAGGGCCAAGATCACAAGCTCTGCCAGGCGCTTGGAAGCACCCAGCATGCTGACAGGAGAAACCGCCTTGTCCGTTGAGATGAAGACCATCCTGGCCGTTCTATGCCGGACGGCGGCCTCGGCAACGGCATAGGTCCCAAGGGTGTTGGTTCGAACTGCGGCCAGAGGATCCTTTTCGAGGAGAGGAACATACTTGAGCGCCGCGGCATGGAAGACGATCTCCGGGCAGTACCTTTCGAAGAGATTATTCAGCAGGTCGGCGTGGCAGATGTCGCCCGGAATGCTAACGTACTCCGTGCGGCCTGGCAGTGTGGAGAGTTCTTCGCAGAGCCGGCGCAGGTCGCCGGCAGAAGTGTCGAGCAGAATCGCCAGCCCGGCGCCGCCTTGAACAATAGTCTTCGCCAGCAGCGAGCCAATTGACCCGCCCGCCCCCGTGACCAGAATTGTCTTGCCCGCGCAAGTCGCACCAAGCTTCGTAACATCACCCTGCAAAAAAGGGCGTTGAATGAAGCCGCGCCATTCGTCACCGTCGTCCCAATGAACCATTCTTTTCTTGTTGGCGGATCAGTGCCGCATTGCCTGCCAAAAAATACATTCTAACAAGGATCGATGGCTTCACGCGGCGATTGCCGGGGGATGGAAAGACTCGTAGCGCAGGGTCTGATCTCTGGCCCTGCGGCCTTTTCGCGTGGCACGCGCACCAGCCGCAAAATTACGGCGTCCGTTGCGCTACAAATCTGCAGAAGACCGGTCTCTACTGATACCCCTCCATGACTTCATCGAGGACCTTCTTGGACGGACGCACAGAGGCTTCGCCAAGGGTTGCCAGCGGCTCGTCGACCACGTTGAGCATCTCCATGAAGTTGGGCTTGTGGGTATCGAGATAAAACAGGCCGGGAACAATTTCGCCCTTATCGTGAGCCTCCGTCAGCACCCTCAGCGCTTCGGTCTTGCTGGTGGGATCGTAATCCGAATTCAGTTTCTTCAGCAGCAGATGCGAACCATCGTGAAGAGTGACTTCCGTCGTTGTGCCGGGATCATAGTCCGCCGTAATCTCTTCGAAGAACGGGATGTAACTCAACTCTTCGACCGGCGCATCGTGGTCGCGAACGTAACTGTAGCTCTTGGTCGAACCCGCATGGTCATTAAAGGTGACGCATGGAGAAATCACGTCCAGCATCACCGTTCCATGGTGGCCCAGCGCGCCTTCCAGCAGGGCCTTCAACTGCCGCTTATCACCGGAAAACGACCGGCCCACGTAGGTTGCTCCCAGCATGATGGCTAGCGCGCAAGTGTCGATGGGCGGCAGGTCGTTGATCACTCCATTCTTCAGTTTGGAACCGACATCAGCCGTGGCGGAAAACTGGCCCTTCGTCAAACCATAGACGCCGTTGTCCTCGATGATATAGATCATCGGCAGGTTCCGGCGCATCAGGTGGACGAACTGTCCAATACCGATGGAGGCCGTGTCGCCGTCACCGCTCACACCGATAGCGACCAGGTGGCGGTTCGCCAGCATTGTGCCGGTTGCAATCGATGGCATGCGGCCGTGGACAGAATTGAACCCATGCGAAGTGCCGAGAAAATAGGCAGGGCTCTTCGAAGAGCATCCGATACCTGAAAGTTTGGCCACCCGATGGGGTTCCACGCCGAGCTCGTAGCACGCCTCGATAATGCGCTCGGAGATTGCGTTGTGGCCGCAGCCCGCGCACAGCGTGCTCTTCTTGCCTTTGTACTCGGAAGCTTCCAGCCCTATGCGATTCACTTTTCGGGGTGGTGAAGGAACAGAGGTCGTTGACATATTATTTCTTGCCCTCCTGGGAAACAATCTCGTCTGTAACACTGCGCGCGTCGATCGGAATTCCCTTGTAATGGCGAATGCTGCGGAGCTTCGCAATGCTTTCGGCATCGACTTCCATCCGCAGCAGCTCAAACAGTTGGCCATCACGGTTCTGCTCGACCACGTAAACCCGCCGGTACCGGCGGATGAAATCAAAAACCTGCTCGGAAAAGGGAAATGCCCGTACGCGGCAATAGCTGACCGGGAGCTCGTACTCCTGCTTCAACTGGTCCATGGATTCCACAATGGCCCAGTGCGTCGTGCCGTAAGCGATAATGCCGATCTCCGCGCCGCTGGTTTCCTGAATCACAGGAGCCGGAACCCGTTTGCGCGCCGTTTCAAATTTCGTGTTCAGCCGGTCCATGTTATGGACATAATCTTCCGGGCGTTCACTGTAGACCGCCTGTTCATTGTGGCCGCTGCCCCGCGCAAAGTAAGCCGCTTTCGGATGGTTCGTTCCGGGTAGCGTGCGATAGCCGACGCCATCACCGTCCACGTCCTTGTAGCGCTCAAAGCCGCCCAGCCGCTCCAGGTCTTCGGCGTTCAGAACCTTCCCACGATTGATTGGCTTCTCCGGGTAAGGAAACGGATCTGGAATTCTTCCGCCAGATCGAAAGCCTCAATGCCCATGCTGAAGCACTCTTCCACCGAGGAAGGGATCAGCATCAGATGCTTGGTGTCGCCGTGCGAAAGCATAGCGTTCTTGAGGATGTCGCCCTGCTGGGTCCGCGTGGGCAGCCCGGTGGACGGACCCGTGCGTTGAACGTCGAAAATCACAGCCGGGATTTCCACGTAGTAGCCGAGGCCGACGAACTCTGACATCAGTGAAATGCCGGGGCCGGATGTTGCCGTCATTGACCGTGCGCCAGCCCAGCCTGCGCCCAACGCCATGCCGATGGCGGCCAGTTCGTCCTCGGCCTGAACAATGGCAAAGGTCGCCTTTCCGGTTTCCGGATCCATGCGGTAGCGCTTCATGTAGCTCGTCAGGGTTTCCGGCAGCGTGGAGGAGGGGGTAATGGGATACCACGTGCAGACCGTGACGCCACCGAACATCGCGCCCAGCGCCGCAGCCGAGTTGCCGTCGATGATAATCTTCCCGCGCGTGGCGTCCATCCGCTCCAGGTAGAATCGCCCTCGCTTGGGCAGATTCTTCTCGGTATATTCGTAACCGACCTGAGCCGCGCCGAAGTTCAGGTCCACGGCGCTGGGCTTCTTTTTGAATTGTTTTCGCAGCGCCTCGTGAACTTCCTCCAGCGGAATTCCCAGCAGTTTGGCTAGCACTCCGTCGTAGACCATGTTGCGGACCAGTTTGCGCAGTTTCGCATTCGGGCACACCGGCGCGACCAGGGCGTCAAAGGGCACGGGGTAAAAAATCAGATCGTCGCGCAGGCGCTGCAGATTCAGCTTCTCATCAAAGACCACACTGGCGCCTTCGCCCAGCGACATCACGTCCTCCTGGGCAGTCGCTGGATTCATAGCAACCAGAAAATCAATCTCTTTGCGCCGTGCAATGTATCCGAACTTTGACGCCCGGATGGTGTACCACGTGGGCAGTCCGGCAATGTTCGATGGAAACAGGTTCTTTCCGGAGACGGGAATACCCATCTGGAATATAGAGCGCAGCAACACCATGTTGGCGCTCTGGCTGCCCGAACCGTTGACGGTGGCAACCTGAATGCTCAGATCATTGACAACTTTCTCCTGTCGAGAGGAAGTATCAGTTACATGTACAGCTAGGTCTGTAATTCCCATGGGAATCCTCAAAGAATGATTTAAACGGTAAGATGATAGCGTTCATTCCGCTTGGCCTTCTACGACCTAAGTCGGGTCATCGACGACGCCAGTTCTTGCCTAAGCTTCTTGCAAGAGGGTCCGGGGGTCATAGGCGTCGAATCTTGGTGGGTCCTCTACCTGGCTTCCGTCCAGCTCTCTGCCATTGTGCGGCTGCTTAGACTCTCAAAGTTATGATAGCACAATTACTCAGGCTGTAAACCCCTGTGCCTCTCCATATGGATTCATGAAGTTCTTCAGACGGCCCCACGCTTCGCTGGAGCGGCCTTGTCCTTGCCGCCGGTCTTCGCTCTCGGATCTCAAATTTCACAGTCGTCCCAGGCCTTCCCGGCGCATCCGCATAGCCTTCGCCCTCCGGGAGAGACATCTGGGTTGATTGGTTCAAGGACTTCTTAGGCATTGTTCAGTCCGAGGGTCCTAGCTAGATAGCTAGCCACGCTCGAAGTTTTGCCGGGCATGGGCCGTTGAGGGACAGGGGTGCCACGGCCGATCCGACACGACCGACCGTGGGCACTAACCCTGGGTCTTATCGGACCCTTTGAATTACCGCAGGTCCGATGAACAACTCTGCGGCAATTCGCTACCTGCCGCTTGTGTTGACCGGCACGCGCTCGATGACCGGTGCTTCGGCAAGCCGGGCGTACACGTTGCCATTCTGCTGATGAGCGAGAAGCTTCACACCATGTGGCAGCGGAAAGGAGACGGTTTCGCCGATTGGTGCCATCTGAAGCTCGCGGACGATTCTCCTGTTCCCCTGGCGAATGCAGATGAGCGCACTCTTCGTTGTTGAAATTGAATCTTGCTCCTTGGTTAGAAGGAACCCATGCGGACTGCCCTCCGCTTGACCTTTGACCTCCACAAGGCGGGTTCCCGCGGTAGTCAGGGACCCGTAGTACAGGTTGTAGTCTCCTGCGGGCAGGGTCATAGGTCCCCACTGGGCCTCAAAGGGAAGAGTAAACGTGCCAGTAACATCGATTGAGTAAAGTCCCTGCGCTTTCGCACCTGCAGCACACAGTGCGAACAGCATCAAGGAAACCCCGACCAAGGTCACCGTGTTTCGAATTGTTTTCATCACACACCTCCTGATTTCCTTCGCCGCAAGCGGCCTGTGATACCCGAACTTGGTTTCTCACCTCCAACCGGCTCGCGGTCTCTCTTCAGCTGTGCCTACTTTCTCGCCGATGCGGGAGTCTTACAATGCACAACGGGTAATCTCACGCGCAACTCTGCATCACCCCGTAACTCGCTGCTAACAGGCGACTTCTGCCCCCATATTATCGGCTCGGATGCTTATTGCCCGCGAATTTGGAAGGTGGTAAATTTGAGTCAAGCGAGGGAGGCTTAGCCGTGCCACAAGCCACCCATCCTGCGAAAGTTCTCCGTTTCGGAGTGTTCGAGTTGGATCTCCGCGCCGGAGAACTGCGCAAGCAAGGCCTGAAGGTCCGATTGCAGGAAAGGCCGCTGCAAATCCTGGCCCTCCTCCTGGAAAACCCTGGCGAAGTCGTCACGCGAGAGGAATTGCGCCGGCAACTCTGGCCGGCAGACACCTTTGTCGATTTCGACCACAGCGTCAATACCGCCATCAAGAAGCTTCGTGAGGCACTGGGCGATTCAGCCGAGAATCCACGCTTTGTCGAGACGCTGCCCCGGCACGGTTACCGCTTTATCGCCACTATAGATTCTGGAGCGGCGGTCCATGAACCCCAGAAAGGCGTGTCGCTGGCGAAGCCCCCAAGAGCCAGGCGCGTCGCAGCCCTGGTGGCAGGTGGAGTTGCGGCCATCCTGGTTCTCCTGGTCGCCTTCGACGTGGCTGGCCTGCGCGGCCGCTTGCTGTCGAGCGTCGGGGCAAGCCATGATGTGCCGCTGCCGAAGATTGAATCCATCGCGGTGCTGCCGCTGGAAAACCTCTCGGGCGACCCCGCACAGGAGTATTTCGCTGACGGCATGACAGAGGAATTGATTACAGATCTGGGCAAGATCAGTGCTCTGCGTGTCATTTCGCGCACATCCGTGATGCGTTACAAGGGAACCCGGAAGCCGCTGCCGGAGATTGCCCGCGAGTTGCACGTGGACGGCATCGTGGAAGGAACAGTGCTGCGCTCCGGCAACCGGGTCCGCATCACAGCCAACCTGATGTACGCCCGCACGGACCGACACCTCTGGGCCCAAGCCTACGAGCGCAACCTGGGCGACGTACTCTCTCTGCAGGACGAAGTAGCACGAAACGTCGCAAGCCAGATCAGGATCAAGGTGACTTCCCAGGAGCAGGCACGCCTAGCCAGCGCCCGCCCGGGGGACGATTCTATTGGGACAAGCGAACCGAAGAGGATTTCAAGAAGGCCATTGGCTTTTTCCAGCGGGCCATAGAGATTGACCCCGCTTACGCGCCTGCCTATGCGGGGCTTGCGGACTCATACATTTTGCTCAGCGACTGGGGCTTTATGCCTCCGAAAGACGCGATTCCAAAAGGCAAGGCGGCCGCACGGAAAGCGCTGCAAATCGACGATGCCTCGGCCGAAGCCCACGCCTCCCTGGCGTACGCTCATTTCGAATACGACTGGGACTGGGCGGCGTGCGAGAAAGAGTTCAAGCGCGCCATCCAGCTGAGTCCAAATTATGCCACGGCACACCAGTGGTACTCCGATTACCTTTCGACCTCGCGGAGGGGTTCAGAAGCCGTGGCTGAGTGCAAGCGAGCGCAGGAGCTCGATCCCCTCTCGCCGACCATCAATTTCAACCTGGCATGGCGATACTTTTTTATGCGCCAATATGACCGGGCGATCCGTGGGCTACAGGAAACGATCTCGCTGTTCCCGGACTTTGCTCAAACCTACTTATTGCTTGCTCGCGCTTACCTGACGAAAGGCATGTATCAAGAAGCTATTGGCGCGTTTCAGAAGAACAGGTCACTTTTGGGCGCAAGCCCGGTGGAAGTTGCGGCGCTCGGGCGAGCCTACACGAAGGGCGGCATGCGAGGTTACTACCTTTGGGAGCTTCGAAGATTGAGGGAAGAGTCGAAGCACCGGTACGTCAGGGCGGCTGAATTCGCTTACCGTTTTGCTCGTCTGGGTGAGAAGAATCAGGCTCTTTCGTATCTGGAAAAAGCCTACGAGGATCGTGACTGGCTTTTGACTCAGCTCCCAATCGACCCAGTGTGGGACCCCCTGCGCTCCGACCCACGTTACCAGGACCTCCTGCGCCGCATGAACTTCCCGCGTTGAAAGGGAACAGGTTTACTCGTGCCGACGAAGCTTGTAATGCGATCCCGCTTTAGCCGCTGAGGTTTGTGCTATAATATGTTGACGCTTAACACCACGGTTGTGTGGTGCGGTGGCTCCGGTTTGATTGCGTATCTGATCTGAGAATTCCCGCCTTCAGTTTCTTCCGTATGTTTTTAGCGTAAATCAAATGAACTCTGGCCCTGCCAGTGTCTGCGCCGGTGTAGATTCCGCTGTGCGCGGCGCCTTGTGCCAGAAAGAGAGTAGATAACACTAGTGCAGAATTTTTCGGAACTTTCGATTTCACCCTATATCAAGGAGCGGCTGTCTCGAGCGCGTTTTTCAACGCTCACCCCGGTTCAAGCCGCAGCAATCCCACACGCGCTGGAGGGCAAAGATGTGCTCGCCACCGCGCAGACCGGGACCGGCAAGACCCTGGCGTTTCTGATTCCCATCATGGTGGGCCTGTTGAGCGAACGGCCGCAGGGAGTCGCGGCGCTGGTGCTGGTGCCCACGCGCGAACTCGCCATGCAGGTGGCGGATCAGTATGAGCAGTTGCGCGGCAAGCAGCTTCCGGGCGCGGCCCTCGTGGTCGGCGGCTTGTCGGAAGCGCAACAGCTCAACGCCCTGCGCAAGGGAGCACGGCTGGTGGTTGCCACGCCGGGCCGGCTGGAAGATTTTCTCCAGCGCAAGCTCATCCAATTCCGCGCGCTGCAAATACTGGTCCTGGACGAAGCCGACCGCATGCTGGATATGGGATTCCTTCCCGCCATTCGCAGGATTGTAGCGGCTCTGCCCAGGGAGCGGCAGACGCTCTGCTTTTCAGCGACGCTTGAGTCATCGGCCGCCCGCATTGTCGGCGACTATCTGAAGAACCCGGTTCGCCTCGCCTTCGGGTCCGTCCTGAAGCCGTCAGAAAATGTGCGCGTCCAGGCGCTGGAGGTTTCGCACCACCGCAAGCAGGAAGTGCTGGAGCAGTTGCTCGCCCAGGAAACCGGGCGCTGCCTGGTTTTTGCGCGCACCAAGCGCGGCACCGAGCGCCTGGCCCGCACGCTGAGCCGCAACGGCTTCGCGGCCGCCATGATTCACGGTGACCGCTCGCAGTCGCAACGCACGGCAGCGCTTACCGGATTCCAGCGAGGACGCTACCGCGTGCTTGTGGCCACGGACCTGGCGTCCCGCGGCATTCACGTTCAGGACATCGCGCACGTCATCAACTATGACCTGCCCGACATCGCCGAGAACTTCATTCATCGCGTGGGCCGCACCGGCCGCGCCGGCCGGCAGGGCCTCGCCTCCACGCTCTTCTCAAGCGATCAGCGGTCTGAGATGTTTCTGCTGGAGCGCGCTCTGGGCCTTCGCATGGAGCGCGTGCAGGCGGCCGCAAGCCTGCCCCAAAGGCCGGAACGCTCCCGCCCCGCCGCCGATCGAGTGACCCCACGTCCGGAATTCAGGATCGCTCCTCTGCCTGGCGAAATCCTCCAGGCCCAGATGTAACTTCGGTAGCGTACACATCATGCTCTTTGCGATGTGTGTTGTCCAGGCTGCAGGGGCGCATGGCATGCGCCCCTCCCGGCGAACACGGCTCGCCTCTGCTGTAAGGGCGTTGCCCCCATCGGAGTCAGAGAACCTTCTCCACAGGAAATCAGTTTGAGAGCATCCCGGGAAATGTTATCATCGTTTTTCACCCTTCTTTGAACGGCACTTCTCATCGCACAATGGCATCGCGCTTCTGGAAAGCACTCCCGCGCAAGCTCACGCATCTGGCGTTCGAACTCCTGCGGATAGCGTTTCCTTTGAGCACCACCTTTGAAAGGGACCGCGTACGCTACTGGCAGGCGTTGCCTTTACGGCGAATGGCCCGGATGGTTTTGGGGGTGTTCTGCACCCTCAGCGGGCTTGGGT
>JARRJI010000103.1:0-16082 GCA_037379595.1 Acidobacteriota bacterium
GATTTCCTTGCCCAGGTGGACCTGGCGCATCCGGCGCGCGTGTTCGCCCAATACCTCGCGCAGGTGCGCGACCGGCCGCCGCTGACGCGCATGCTCTACGCCGATCTCAAGGTCTGGCTGCCGGACAACCTGCTGCTGCGCGGCGACCAGATGACCATGGCGGCCTCCATCGAAGAGCGCGTGCCTTTTCTCGATCACAAGCTGGTGGAGCTTGCGGCGCGCATTCCCGTGCGCCTGCTCACCCAGGGATTCCGAACCAAGGTTCTGCTGCGCCAGGCCCTCCGCCCGTATCTGCCCGCGGAAACGCTGCGGCGCAAGAAGGTCGGGTTTATCGTGCCCGTCGGCCCGTGGTTCAGGAAAACGCTGAATTCCTTTGTGGCCGATCTGCTGCTGGCTCCTGACGCGCGCTCGCGCGAATACTTCAACGTTGCTAACATGGAAAACTTTGTGCGCGAGCACTTCGACGGCGTCCGCGACCGTCAGAAGCAGATCTGGGCGCTGGTCAATTTTGAACTCTGGATGAGGGAAATGAGCAGGAAGTAGGAAATGGGAAGTAGGGAATAGGGAGTAGGAACCAAAATGGGAAGTTCCGTCATTCAGTCGTACCGGGATCTTAAGGTCTGGCAGCAGGCCATGGACCTCGCCGAGGAATGTTACAAGTTGACGCGCCAATTCCCGAGAGACGAGCTTTACGGAATGACATCGCAGGTTCGCCGTTCTGCCGCATCTGTGGCAGCGAACATTGCAGAAGGGCATGGGCGCAACAGCCGCGGTGAATATATCCAATTCCTGCGCGTCGCCCAGGGCTCGCTGAAGGAGCTTGAGACGCACCTGATTCTGGCAGCCCGGGTCGGGCTGAGCAGCGACGGTCTCATCGCGCAGGTGCTGGGGGAATCTGAAGGGCTCGGAAAGATGCTTCGCGCCCTGATCCGCTCTCTTAAGCGCGGGAAGGGTTAGGGAGGTGCGCGCCTTCACCCACTTCCTACTTCCTATTTCCCCTTGCTAGACAAAACATCATGAACGATTCCTCCGCTGCCGTCTGCTTCCTTGTTGAAAATCTCACGGTGCCGCTGGACCGGCGCATCTGGCAGATGGCCCGCACGCTGACCGAGGCGGGCTATCGCGTTTCCGTCGTCTGCCCCACGGGGCGCGGCTTCGAACAGCGTTACGAGGTGCGAGAAGGCATTGAGATTTACCGGCACCGGCTGTGCGAGGCCTCGGGGCCGCTCGGCTACCTCGTGGAGTACGTCCAGGCGCTGGCCATGGAATTCTGGCTGGCGTTGAAGGCCTATCGCCGGACGCGCTTCCGCATCATCCACGCCGCCAACCCGCCGGACACCATGTTTCTGGTCGCGCTTTTCTTTCGCCTCGTTGGCGTGCGGTTCATCTTCGATCACCACGACCTGAATCCGGAACTTTTTGAAGCCAAGTTCGGCAAGCGCGGCCTGTTTTACCGCCTCGTGTGCCTGGCGGAGCGCTTGACCTATCGCACAGCAACCGTCTCGATTGCCACCAATGAATCCTACCGCGAAGTTGCGCTCACCCGCGGCGGCATGAAGCCCGACCGGGCGTTCATCGTTCGAAGCTGCCCCGACCTCGAGAAAATTCGCGTCAGTCCGCCGAAACCTGAGTTGAAGCACGGGAAGCCGTTGATGGCGGTTTACGTGGGCGTGATGGGGCCGCAGGATGGCCTCGATCTGCTGCTGGAATCGATCCGCTACATTGTCCAGGATGCCGGGCGCGACGACGTTTCGTTTGTGCTGATCGGCCGGGGCACGGAGACGGCCAGCCTGAAGGCCTGGGCCGCCGAGAAAGGGCTCGATTCCATCGTCACGTTCACAGGGCGCGTGCCAGACGCTGAAATGTGGGCTTACCTTTCTTCTGCCGACTTTGGCGTGGCGCCCGATCCCAAGAACCCCATGAACGATAAGTCCACCATGAACAAAATCCTCGAGTACATGGCTTTCGGCCTTCCGGTGGTTCTTTACGATTTGACCGAAGGGCGCCGCTCGGCGGGCGACGCGGCGCTTTACGCCCGGCCCAACGATCCCGAAGATTTTGCGCGCCAGATGCTGGCCTTGCTCGATTCCGAAGATCTAAGGCGCACCCTCGGCGTACGCGCCCGCAAAAGGATTGAAGAAAGTCTGAACTGGGACATCGAAAAGCGCGAACTTCTCAAAGCGTATGAGACAGCGCTGGATGGTCGGGGGTAGCCACGACACCGGTTTTGTGTCGTGGGCTTTTTGCCCGCATACATCGCAAACGGCGCGATGTACGCGCCACCCGCGCTCACCCGTCCCGACAAGTCGGGACACCCTCTCCCCAAGGTAGAGGGCTTTGCATAGATATCCGCCGTTCAGGGCTTGCCGAACTGGCGGTGAGAGAGGGCTGGGGTCAATTTCGGAATGACAAATTCCTGAAGGATGTTAGCGAAGGCATCGAACCCGATCCCGATCAGGCCGTCTTCAACCGTGGTTCCGAATCCTCTGCGGTTCTGCTGCGGCAGGTAAAGGTTGGCGATGCCGCCCGCGGCGAAGTGCCCGAGGACGGCGGAATAATCCGGCTGCCAGTGTCCATTGTCGCCCTTGCAGATCACCGAACGGGTGATTGCGTAGAGAAGCTTCGATCGGAAGCTGCCGTTTGCCTTGTAGTAGAAACGCGGGTCCTGATGAAGGATTGAGGGCAGCAGAGCGTCTCCCATGAATGCACCCACGGCCAGGGTGGCATAAGCGGCGCCAAATCGTTTGGTGAAACTCTTCTCCTCAGTACCGTACCCGCTGTACATGCCGGTTGCCTGCTCGCCTCCTACGAATGCTGTCGCCAAACCAAGAGTGTACGGATTGAAAACTGTCTTAAAGGTGAGCTGGAATTTCTCCTTAGCGCTGAGCGGCGCGGTGTGGGGGTAATAGGTGACCATGTAATTGGGAATGAAGCCGAGCACACGCTGCTTTTCTTCCTGCTGCATCTGGTAATGGGCAATCTCACCCCGCGAGGGCGTCACCTTGATCGAAGTCACAACCGGCGCCAGCGCCAGCGCGACGGGCGGCGCCGTGTAAGTCTGGTCCGGTTGCACCGCTGCGGAAACGGACTGCGTCTTGAAACCCGGGGCGGCAATGGTGAGCCGGTAGGCTCCGGGGGCGACTTTGGCAAAAGAGAATTGTCCGTTGTCGGACGTCAGCGCCTGCTGCACAGTTTGGCCGTTGCGCGCCAGAGTGATGAGGGCAGCGATGACCGGGCCTCCGTCCGGGCCGGCCACGCTGCCGCTGATGCTGCCCGTTGTTTGCTGCTCCGATGCCGGGCCGGCGGCTGACGCCGCTGCTCCCGACGCAGTACGCGTGGCGGCCTGTGCGCCCGCAACCGGCGCGGGCTGCGCGGATTGCGCCTGAACAGCAAGTCCGAGCGCCGGAAAACCCGCGCCTGACCATATGAGGAAACTTAGAACGGCAATCGTGCCCCACACGCGCCGCGATAGTGATTCACGCCAAGAGCATTTCCTGCTCGAATTCATCTGTGCCCCCGATCCTGCGCCCCGCAGTTTCTATTAGACATCTGATGCAGAGTTCCGTCAAAAAGTATGCTCGCCTGATGTATTTTGGATGTGCCCTTCCCGAACGAGGTTGTGCCACCTGATATCGCGACGTCACGGCGCCGGGTTTGTGCCGTGAGCCTTCCGGTTTCGCCCCTCCGACTCTCTTGGGATACCGTATTCGATGCTGGTATCCGATATGGTAAAATTAAACGCATGGAAACCGCCCGTAAGATTACTATCGAGGTGCCGCCGGAACTGCTGAAGAAGGCGCAACGGGCCAGCGGCACCGGTATCACCCAAACCGTCCGCACCGGGCTGGAACTGGTGGCGGCGTCGGAGACCTACGCCCGCCTGCGCCGGCTGCGCGGCAAGGTTCGATTTTCGCGTACCCTGGCAGAACTGAAGGCCGACCGATGATCGCGGCCGACACGAGCACGTGGATTGCCTTTCTCCAGGGCGGCCGGGGCAAGGATGTCCAGTTGCTCGACAAGGCGCTGGAAGACCGGCAAGTGCTGATGGTGCCGGCGGTGCTGACCGAACTGTTGAGCGATCCCAAACTTCCCTCCATCGTGGCGGAAACCCTCTCAGAAGTTCCGCTGGTCGAGATCGAATTCGACTACTGGCAACGGGCAGGAGCGTTGCGGGCGAAGGTGCTGGCAAAGCGCCGCAAAGCGCGCCTTGGCGACGCGCTGATTGCCCAAAGCTGCATCGACCGGGAAATACCTCTGATTACCCGCAACCGCGACTTCCGGGCGTTTGCCGAAGCTGCAGGGCTTGATCTGGCAATTGGTTAAGGCCGGTACCAGGTTTGTGCCGTGGGCCTTTGTGACGGCTTTCGCCCCTCCCCGGGGCTCCAGAAATCTTAACGACCATCGACTCCCACGGCTTGCGCCGTGGGCTAAAGTCTTTCGGCCCTCCGGGCCTGTTCTTACACCCGGTCACAAGTTACTCGAACTCGATCAAAACGATCTCGGGGCACGTGCCCACGCGCATGGGCGGGCCCCATGTTCCGCAGCCGCTTGAGGTATAGACCATCAGGTTCCCGAACTGGTTGAGCCCATAGGCGTACTCGCGGAAAACCCGCCTGATCAGCAGGGTGAACGGGAAGAGCTGGCCGCCATGGGTATGGCCGGAAAGCTGCAGGGATACGCCTTCTTTTTCTGCAATTCCCAATGCGTGCGGCGCATGGGCCAGCAGGATGCTGGCGCGGTCACGATCCAGGCCAGCGCCTTGCAGGACGGAGCGGAGGCGCTCGGGCCGCGCCGAATCGTGATAAGGCACGCCAACGATGTCGAGGCCGTCGAGAGCGACCCGCTCGTTGTTCAAAACGCGTATACCGGCATTGCTGATGGTGTCAAGATATTTGGTTGGATCAGAGAACTCTTCGTGGTTTCCCGTGACGAACCAGGAGCCCAGCGCGGGAGAGATTTGCTTCCACTCGGCCGCCAGATTTCCCGCGCTCACATGGGCGCCGTCGAAGAGATCTCCGGCGATGAAAACCACTTCCGGCTGCAGATGCGCGATCCGGGCGATAATCCTCCGGATGAAACCGCGTCCGTTGACGTGCCCAAGATGAAGATCAGACAACAGGGCGGCCCTGCGGCCACGCCAGGAGGGCGGAAGATTCGGCAGCTTGACCTTGATTCGTTTCAGGCGCACGCGGCGGGCGTTGATCATTCCGCAAAAGCTTGTAAAGATGGCGAGGCCGTACATGCTTTCCGCGAGAGCGGGCCGGCCCGCAGGCAAACCGAACACCCGCTCGCCCAGATAAGCCATCCAGCAGAGAAACGCTGCCAGGACGAAGAAATTCATCATTCCCAGCCAGACTGCGGAGAGCTTGTAGAACAATTTCGTCCAGAAGTTGGAGTAACGAAAGCCGAGCAGAGAAGCGGGGACAAAAGTGAGCGACAGGACGACCATGGCCACCTGAAGTCCCGTCACGCCGGATGGATCGGGGCGGCTCTGGAAGGCTATCCATGTCTCATAGACGAACCCGTGTGCAGCAAACAGAATCAATTGGATAATGACGATGAACTTGATGAACCTGGCGCGCAAGCGGGCTATCCTCCGGGTTTAGACGTAGCGATCATTCCGACGGACCGGTCCGTCAGCTTGCACCGCGGCCCAGCAGAACTACGGGGATGGTTTTGAGCAGGATTTTCAAGTCCAGGCTGGGCGACCAGTTGTCGATGTACTCCATGTCGAGTTCCATCCAACGGCGGAAGTTCAATTGATTGCGCCCTTCGAGCGCCCACAGACAGGTGAGGCCGGGCATCATGCGCAGGCGACGGCGCTGCCAGCCGGCGTATTTTTCGACTTCCTCCGGCAGCGGCGGGCGCGGCCCGACAAATGACATATCGCCTTTCAGGATGTTGATGAGTTGCGGAAGCTCGTCGAGCGAGAACTTGCGCATGAAGCGCCCGACGGTGGTGCAGCGCGGATCGTTTTTGATTTTGAAGACCGGGCCGTCGAGTTCGTTCAAAGCGGCCAGTTCGTCGCGCTGCAAGTCGGCATCGGCGTGCATGGAGCGGAATTTATAGACGGTGAATTTCCTTCCGCCCAGGCCGCAACGAACCTGGCGATAAAGGACCGGCCCCTCAGACGTGAGCCGGATGAGCAGCGCGAGCAAGAGGAAAAGCGGCGAAAGGACGATGAGCAGCACCATGGCCATGGTGAAGTCGAACGTGCGCTTCAGAAGCAGCAGGTACTCATTTTCCGGCGTACTGGTGAAGGTGAGCAGCGGCATCTCCTCCAGCCGGTCCAGATAGACCTTGGAGACGAGGTGGGGGAAGAAGTTGAGCAGGACCCGCGTCTTGACGCCTTCTTCTTCGCAAAGCAGGAGCGACTCCTGGATCTTTTCCATGTCCTCCTTTGCCGCAGCAAAGATGACTTCGTCGATCACGTGCTGGCGGACAAGTTCGGGCAGCCGGTCGAGTGTGTAAACAGGATATTCCCGCCGCAGGTTGGAAACCGGCTGAGGATCTTCCGCCACCGGCCCGACGCGCGCAAATCCGAAGATTCGCATCCCGCGCTTTTCGTTGGTTTCAATGGCCCGTGCAATCTCGCCCACGTGCGATGCGTCGCCCACCAGCAGGAACTCGCGATAGCCTCCAAAAGTGCGCCGTAGCGGGTCCCCGAGCCTGCGCGCCGCGAGGCGAAACCCTACCATCGCCAGAAGATCGATGATGGCGTAAAATCCCAGCAACGTACGGCTGATGAATGCCAGCTTGAAGGCGAAGATGGTGGCGAACAGAAGCGCCGTGCCCAGGAAGGCGACCTTGATGGGATCCCAGAAGGTTCGCAGCAGCTTTTCCTCCTGGATGTCGCGATAGGCGCCCGTCACCAGGCCAATGGCCAGCCACAGGGCGATGGCATACGGAACAATCCAAAGATAGTTGGGGTCCGGGAAAAACGGTTGGCGGGTGATGAATCGCACGCGGACCCAGTAGGCCAGCGCGAAGCTGGACAGGCCGAGAGCGGCATCGGCCAGCAGGTAAAGAATCCCGATCATCCTTTTGTGGCGGGAAAACATTCAAGTCAATCCGGCCCGATTGGCTTTCCTATCTTACCAGATCAACGGCTCAGTTGGATGGCATGCCGGGCATAAAGCCCGGCGCTACGAAATACCAGAACAACGGTCCGAACGGATCGGATGGGTCGGCGTGGTTGGGCGTTGCTAGAGCGCCGGGGGCTGATACCTGCGCCCTTTCCACCAGAGCCCGGGACCCTTCAGGCTGCTGAAGGCTGACGTAATGGACACCGCAGAGTAAAAGATCGACGCAAACGGCAGCGTGAGGGTATAAAGCGGAGAAACGCCCGCGAAGAAGACAACAGGGCAATAGACGATGGCGCTAACGGCGGTGGCTGCAGCGGCGGCAATTAAGGGCGGATCGTGTGTGAACGGCGTTCTTGTGACCAGGTGGGCAAGAAAAAGAACGGCCAGCGCAATCCACGGAAAAACCGCCATGCCGGTGCTAACCGTCACTCCACCGAGGACCTTCCATAGCGAACACCCCGTGCCTTCCCATGCGCTGCGCGCCAGGCCTTCGAAGACCTCACGCCAGTTTTTATACATCCGTGTGCTGAAGACCCCTCGCGTCACTCCCAGGTAAGTGCGCCGGCCATTGTGCTTGAACAGTTCCGCCATGCGAAGGTCTTCAATCAGGGTATTGCGCAGCCGGGTATACCCGCCCAGAGCGGTCAAATCATCACGCCGCATCAGAAGGAAGGCTCCGGCCGCCATGGCGCGGGATGACCGGGGATTGTTCACGCGGCGCAGCGGGAAAAGCAGGAACAGGAGGAATCCGAACGCGGGCAGAACGACCCTTTCCGCCCACGATTGCATATCGACTTCCGGCGTCAGCGAGAGGAACTGAACGTTCTTTCGCAGGGCCAGGGTGACGGCCTGCCGCAGAAGGCTTGGGTGGAAGACCACGTCGGCGTCCGTGGAAAGAACCCATTCGCCGGTGGCGGTCCTCTCGGCAAGGCTCATGGCATGGACCTTGCCGCGCCAGCCCGGCGGCAGGCCGTGATTGTGGATCACGCGAAGCTTGCCTTCGGCGCCGTGACGCTCGGCCCACTCGTCCGCAATCGCGCCGGTGCGGTCATCCGAATCGTCATTGACCAGGATGATTTCATAATCCGGATAGTCGAGCTCGAGCAGCGAATCAAGAGTTAAAGGCAGCGTTTCCTGCTCATTGCGCGCGGCGAGCAAAATGGAAACACGTGGAAGATGAGGCGGTAGCGCAGGGGAACGATCCGGCCGAAGGATCGTGATTCCTCTGACGTTCCACAACGCGTAAATGCCTGTGGCGATCCAGACAGCGAATACAAACCACAGGCTCAAACCCAGGTCGTGCAAATTCAGGCTCCTTAATGACTATAAGGAACCCCGATGAAAACTGACAAGGCGTTTCGAGTTATAGCAGCTATAAAAAAAGATGTGCTAGACTCGAACCTCTTCCATGGGCAGCGGGTTTGAAATCTTCATTATTCTTGGGATGTTGCTTTTGGCGCAGAGCGTGAGGTCGCTTCGTGACGGATTCCGCTTTCTGCGCTACGTGCGCCGTTGCCGGTCAGAAGCTCTTGGTGATTACGCTCCGCGGGCCGCCGTGATCATTCCCGTCAAGGGCGCGGACCCTGATCTGGAAGCAAATATCGCCGCCTTTCTGGAACAGGATTATCCGCAATACCAGGTGATTCTGGTGGTGGAGGATGAGAGAGACCCTGCATTTTCGAAGCTGACCGCCCTGGTGAAGAAAGCGGCAGAGCGTAGTTCGGAAGCGCTTCGGGGTGCCTCGCTTCTGGTCGCAGGGCCGTCCGATTCAAAAGGCCAGAAGGTCCATAATCTGCTGAAGGCGCTTGCGGCTGTAAAGCTGGAAACCGAAGTCCTGGCTTTTGCCGATGCGGATGCGCGGCCAGACCTGCTCTGGCTGCGGTCTCTGGTGGCGCCGCTGGCGAGGCGTGAAGTGACGGTGAGCACCGGCTTCCGCTGGTACCTGCCGGGCAGGACTTTCGTTTCTCAATTGCGCGCGGCGTGGGATACTTCCATCGCTACGCTCATGGGCGAAGGCAACAGCAGCTTCCCCTGGGGCGGCTCGATGGCCATTCGCGTGGAGGATTTCAATCGGCTGCAGGTTCGCGAGCGCTACTGGTCCTCGACGGTGAGCGACGATTACGGCCTTGGCCGGGCGGTTCGGGACAGCGGCGGCAGGATTCGCTTTGAGCCGCGCTGCCTGGTTGCTTCGCGAGAGGATTCCTCTTTTGCGGAGTTCATGCGCTGGACGAACCGGCAGGTCATCATCACGCGGGTTTATGCCGCCCGGCTCTGGCTGCTGGGCCTGGCGGCGCACTTGCTCTACGCCGCTGCTTTTATCTCCGGATTCTTTGTACTGTTTGATCCGGCCGCCGCAGTCTGGGAACGGCTGGGCGTTGCGGCTTTGCTTGCCCTCATTCTTGCGTTGGGAATGGCCAAAGGGCGAATTCGCGCCGTCGTCGCCGGCGAGATATTTCCAGGCGAGCAAGAGATTTTGGCGAAGTATGGGAGCCGCTACTGGCAACTCACCGCGCTGGTCCCCTGGGTGATGGTGTGGAACTTTGTGATTGCAGGTTTTGTGCGGACGATTGAATGGCGCGGCGTGCGGTACCGGTTACGCTCCGACCATGAGGTGGAGATTGTCGGGCGAGGAGCAGGATGATCTATTTTTTCCCCGGCGTTTTGTCTTTATGGCGGTAAATTGACCGGGCGCCGGACTTTGCCTTCGGCTTCTTGCGGGTTGGGGCAGCGTTCGGAGTGGCAGGTCCGGCAGATGACCTTAACCACCTTGTCACCGACAAAGCTGGCGATGGCATGGTTCATCAACCGCTTGCAGCGCGGACAGTAGTCGTCAATCAGGTCGCCAAGCCGTGGCCGATGCTCATCAAGTGAATAGTTGTCAGGATCCATTGTCGTTGCCCATTATAACCGCATCAAACTGAAATGCAACCTCTGCGGCCGGATGAGACGCTCCTTGTTCGAAGTTGGTCATTCAATGGAGACTTGCCTTTTTGAATGTTTGATTTTTGCAGCCATACCGAAAGGCTAATATAGAATTTTTGATGCTGCCAAGCTAGAATCAAGATCACGAGTTCAGCCGATGCCCGAGACGAAAACCGCACCCTCTACGACTACACACATTACAACCGTGAGCGGGCGCATTATTGCCGCCGCCATCGTGATTGCCTGCATCAATTATGCAAGCTCGGTGGTCATCACCCTCATCTGTGCGATCCTGATCGCATTTGTGCTGGAGCCCTGTGTTCATCTCCTGGAACGGATTCGCGTACCCCGCTGGCTGGGGGCTTTGCTGATGCTGGTGCTTTCCATTGGGCTGGTCTACCTGGTCATCTACGGGATTTACGATCGCGTTATCGCATTTATCCAGGAGTTTCCGACCTACGCCCAGCCCCTGAAACACCTGTTTGCGAACTTTGAGGCCATGGTCAAGAACATCGAAAGGCTGGCGTCGGGCGTGGTTCCGGCCTCTTCCGCGCAGCAGTCGAATCTTCCCACGATCCGGCTCCAGCAGGAATCTCACTGGGGCCAGTATCTGGTCCGAGGCATTGGGTCGGTGTATACCTTCACCGTCACGGTGATGTTTGTTCCGTTCCTTGTGTTTTTCATGCTGACCGCCAAGAATCACATCTGGCGGGCGACGCTGAACCTGTTTTCGGATGACCACCGGGAGCAGGCTGAGACCGTGATCGTGAAAATCGGGGATATGATCAGGCGCTATATTTTTGGAAACATGCTGGTGGCGCTGATGGCCGCTGCGCTGATCACTCCGGTTTTTTCATTGATGCAGCTTCACTTTGCGCTGCTGATCGGGCCGATCACA
Organism: Acidobacteriota bacterium; assembly: GCA_037379595.1. GTDB lineage: Bacteria > Acidobacteriota > Terriglobia > UBA7540 > UBA7540 > SCRD01. The sequence goes on from JARRJI010000103.1 coordinate 10,906, forward strand.
GCCTTCCTCAGCATGATTCCTTATCTGGGCGTTGCCCTTGCTATCGCACCGCCTTTGATGATGGCGCTCGGGCAGTACGCCACGGCGACGCCTTTTATCCTGATCGCCATTACGGTGATGGTGGTGCATTTCCTGGCGATTAATGTGCTGACGCCCAAATTCGTGGGCCACCAGGTGAGCTTGAACGCCTTGACCGTTACCATCGCGATGATGTTCTGGGGATGGCTGTGGGGAGCCGTGGGCCTGATCCTGGCCGTGCCCCTTACGGCGGCTCTCAAGGCAATTTGCGACAACGTCGAGAGACTCAAGCCCTGGGGAGCCTGGATGGGAGAGGGTTGACGTCGCCGGCGCCAGCGCGTTGCTTCAGCCACTGGGGACACGGTGGCTCCGCTCACAAGCCGGTTCTGCAACGGGACCATTGTCTGAAGCCCGGCACGCGGTGATTTTGACGGAAGCGAATCGTCTTATGGCAAATCAAGACTTCTCTGTTGTTATTCTTGCGGCGGGCAAATCGACGCGTTTCAAGTCCGAGCGCTCGAAGCTACTGCATTCACTGGCCGGTCGTCCTCTGGGTGAATATGTTGTGCGGACGGCCCTTGCGTCAGGCCCTGAAACCGTCCTGATGGTGACCGGGCATAACGCCGCTTCAGTCCGCAAAACCCTGGCGCGTCCCAGGCTCAGGTTTGTGGAGCAGAAACAGCAGCTAGGCACCGGTCATGCCTTGATGATTGCGCGCCGCCAGCTCGAAAAATGCTCGGGCTCGACCGTCGTGGTGGTTGTCGGAGACGCTCCGCTACTGCGGGCGGAAACTTTGCGGGAATTCGTTGCGGCTCACCAGAAGGCTCGCGCGGCCGCGTCCGTACTGACGATGCGGCCGGACCAGCCGCGAGGATACGGCAGGATTGTGCGATCGGGCGGCCGCCGAGTGCGGGCCGTCGTCGAAGAAAAGCTTTGCACTCCTGCACAGCGGAGGATCAAGGAGGTCAGTTCCGGTATTCTCTGCTTTTCCAGGCAAGAGCTCCTCCGGCACATTGACAAGTTGTCCGACAGGAATGCGCAGAAAGAATATCTGCTGACCGATCTTGTAAAAATCTTCAATCGACACCGCAAGAAGGTTGTGGCCTTTCCCGTGGCGGACGCACGCGAAGTTCTGGGGGTGAATGACCGCGTGGAGCTTGCGCAGATGGAGCGCATACTGCGAACGCGGAAGGCCGAGGCCCTGATGCGGGATGGTGTCACCATCGTTAGTCCCGAAGCAACCTATATCGACGCGGACGTTGAGGTCGGGAACGATACCGTCATCGAGCCCGGCGTCAGCCTGCTCGGCAAGACTCGGATCGGGCGGGGTTGTACGGTTCGAGTCTACTCGACCCTGAGCGACACCACCCTGGGTGATCGCGTGATGGTGCGCCCCTTTACGGTGGTTGCAGGTTGCGAAATCGGCTCTGACGCCGTCCTTGGACCTTTTGCCCATCTGCGCGATGGGGCTGTCATTGAGGGGGATGCCCGCATCGGGAATTTCGTTGAAGTCAAGAAGTCGCGGGTGGGGCGGGGAACAAAGGCCGCTCACCTGACCTATCTTGGCGACGCCATACTGGGCCGGCAGGTGAACATCGGCGCCGGGACTGTGACCTGCAATTACGACGGTGAGAAGAAGAACCCAACGGACATCGGGGACGGGGTTTTTATCGGCAGCGGCAGCATGCTGGTCGCGCCGGTACGGATCGGCGAAGGGTCTTATGTGGCCGCCGGTTCGACGATCACGGAAGACGTCCCGCCGGAATCCCTTGCCATTGGCCGGGCGCGCCAGGTTAACAAAGCGGGCTGGGTTCGGAAGCAAAAAGAGACCGGTTCCCGGGGCAAATAGGAACCTGGTTTGCAGGGAAGATGCGGCGGCGCTCTGTGACGCCGACTTGCTCGTTCTTTAGGAAAATCCGGCGCTCGCAAAGCGCCGCTCCAGTGCGATCCTGCTTTACTTCCCGCTGAAGTTTCTACGCAGCGCAGCACATTTTACACCCAGCGGGTAAGAAATGCTCTCGGGTGGAACGCCCGGGCTTCCAAAGCCGGTTCGAAGACGCATGTTTCCATGTCGTTAACCCGGTCCCCATCTGGCACTTCAATTGCCCTATTTAAAGCCTTACTGATACCCCAATTCAACCTATAGTTGGTCATAACCAGGGAGGGAGGGAACATGGCCATCGACGATGAGCCCGAAAGGGGCAGCCGACGGAGGTTTCTATCGGGCCGTTCAGCCATGGATCTCAGGATGAATGTCATCCTGATAGTTCTGGCTGTGCTGACGATCGCGGTGATTTACTCGATCACCCGGATTTCAATTATCAGCAAGGCGTTTCAGGCAGAAAATGCCTATACGCGCCAGGAACTTACAGAGCAGTTCCACAACGAACTTTCTGCCCAGTTGCAGTCTCTTCAGAAATCGAACAATGAACAGCTTGACGCGCTGAAAACCGAACTGGACCAGGCTTCCCGGCATCTAGGCGCACAGGGAGGAGAACTCAAGCGCGCCCGCGCGATGGTCGCGCAACTCCAGACTCAACACTCTCAGGAAATGGACGCTTTGCAGCACCAGCTCGCCTTGAAAGCTGACCAGCAGCAGCTTGGGGCACTGACAGCGGACGTTTCCAACACCAAGACGGACCTCAGCAAGACCCAGCAGAATGTGGACGAGCTGGCCAACAAACTCGGGTTGGCGCGCACGCGCTTCGGAACTCTGATTGCCCGCAACCACGACGAGATTGAAGCGCTTCGCAAACTGGGCCAGCGAAACTATTATGAGTTCACCCTGCGGCATCGTCATCCGATCCGCGTGGCAGACGTGAGTCTGCATCTGAAGAAGACGAACAGAAAGCACCACCGCTTCAGCCTGGAAATGCTGGTTGACGACTCCTGGATTACAAAGAAGAATCGAACGATTAACGAGCCTATTTTCTTTACCGCTCACGGGTCACGAAGCTTTAATGAACTGGTCGTGAACAAGGTGGACAAGGGCGTTATAAGCGGATATATTAGTACCCCGAAGGATGCCTCCCAGGTGGCTTCGCGGTCGGAGGGATCGCAATAACTGCCGGGTGGTATCAGGAGTCCACAAGACTCAAGCAAGATTCGGATTGGCGATTTCCAGTTGAAAAGGAGAGAGTTTCGCCATCCGGACTCATTCCTGGAGTTCCAAATTACCAGCTGGACAGAGCGCCAGTGTCCGGCCATGAAGCTGGTCACGGAGGTTGAATCATGGTCAAGCGCGCTGTGCTGCTCCTTTCCCTTGTCATCCTGGCTGGCTGGCCGGCGTTGGCGGCGACATATACCGTCCCGGCCGGTACAGTCCTGAATTGCAGGCTTTCCCAGACGCTATCCACCAGTCTGAACTTTCGAGGGCAACCTTTCACGGCAACCCTCGCCGAGCCCGTGGTTGTCAACGGAAACAGAATTATTCCGGCCGGCGCCACGGTTCGCGGGCGGATCGCCAGCCTCAGCAAGCCCGGCCACATCAAAGGCGTAGGGAAAATGCTGCTGGTCCCTGAAACCCTGGCACTGCCGAACGGCAGGACCTTCACCCTGAACGGTGTCCTTCTGCATGCTTACGGCGCTCCCGGCGCCAAGGTCGCCAACCCCGAGGGCGTTGTCAAGGGACCGAACGCCCGGATGCGCGATCTCAAGGAAGTGGGCATTGGGGTGGGCGGTGGCGGCGTGCTCGGTACGGCCATTGGCGGTCTTCATGGGACGCTTGTCGGGGGACTGATCGGCGGAGCCGCAGGGCTTTTGGACAGCTTCCGCCGTCGCGGCCCGGATCTGACACTGCCCAGGGGCACGGAGCTGAAATTTCAGCTGAACCGACAACTGGTAGTTTCACGTTCCGGGGTTGCAGAATACGACTTGAGCTCCCGGTAGCCGCCTTCGACCGCGATAGCCGTTTTCATAGCCTCCGCCGGGCAAGGTATCGAGCTCTGCCTACGAACTGATGTATTTTGCGTAGAGACCGCGTGCCACGGCGGGATCCTGAGTGCCCTTGATGATGGCGCGGCCATCCGGGAAGACCGTCATTTCGTAGGGGTCAAGGGAAAACTTCAGCAGGAAGTTGTTGGCTCGCACGGCTCCGAACTGTTCCAGGCGGGACTTGAGGAGCCCCAGGTCGAGACCGCGCGGCTCGCGATGACGAATCTGGACGGCGTCCCTTCCACAGAGCGTCGTCGGGGTTGGTTCCCCTTCTTCCAGATTAGTGAAAATCTTCTGGCCGCAGGTTCGGCAATCGGGATCGCGCTTTGGCTTCACCTGCTGGGTGAGGTTCTGCCAGATGTCGAACGCGAAAAGCGATCCGTGCAATTCATTTTCACGTCCAAGCAGGATCTTTAAAGCTTCCGTCACCTGGATGGACGTGGTCCAGGCCGCCGCCGGTCCGATCACCCCAACTGTGTCACAGGTTTCGTGCAACCCCTTGGGCGGCGCAGGGAAGACGCAGGCCAGGCAGGGGCCACGGCCCGGCAGGATGGTCATCGTCACAGCCGAGCTTGCCACGACCGCTCCGTAAATCCACGGAATCCCCAGCTTGACGGAGACGTCGTTCAGCAGATAACGGGTTTCAAAGTTGTCGGTCCCGTCCAGGATCACGTCAAACCCGCGAACGAGGTCTTCAATATTCTGGCTGGTCGCATCGGCCACCACGCCTTCCGTCCGGACATCGGAGTTGATCTGTTTCAATTTGCGTTCTGCAGCAACAGCCTTGGGAAGGCTCCGCGGTCCACAATGCGCAGGGTGCCGACGCCGGCCCGGACCAGCGCATTCGCCTGGGCTGTTCCCAACGCGCCGCATCCTACAATTACAACCTTGGATGCGAGAAGCCGCTTTTGTCCTTCTTCGCCGATCGGTTTGAAGAGAATCTGCCTGGAATATTTTTCGCGGTTCATCGTCGTTTAAAGTCTATTTCGCCCTTCATTATAGCCCCGGCCATGTGGAACCGGTATACGGGGGCATGAGGATGGGTTGGTTCCCGGGTACATCATCGTGCGGGCAGGTCGGGTTCGATGATCACTGAAGGTGGCGGCGCTTTGTTGTCAGGATGCCGAAGCGCTCCCCAAATCAAGCTTGAGGTCGGACCTCATCCGGCCACGAGCCTCAGAGATGATAGCACTCAACACATCCACGCTTTGGCGACCAACCAGCCA
>JARRJI010000104.1:0-18129 GCA_037379595.1 Acidobacteriota bacterium
GCCACCGGAACCGGAAAGCGCCACCCCCGCCGCCCCTGGAGGCGCCGCAGAAACCTTGCATTTGACCTGTTTCGGGTGCATACAGGCGTCAGATTCGTGTAATCGATGATTGTTGGCGAGCCGCACACCTCTCAAACACGGCGACGTGTGCCCCAGTCCGGTCTGTCGCGTGCTTGATGCACGTGGTTGCGCACGGTGGGTGGTCGGGCGTATGCTGACGGCAGCCGGAATAATCCTGCCTATTCCAGACGAAGAGTCACGCCGAAGGAGGCGTCTATGGGAACCCGAAAACCACATCGCAAGAAAGAAGATTACAAGTTGCGCACGCACTTGATCCACGGCAACTTTGAGAGCAAGAAATGGGACTATGACCATCACGTTGTGCCGCCGATGTCGCATACAACGGCGTATCGGCTGAGTTCGCTTGAGCGCGGAGCACGAGGCTTTGTGCAGTTCGCCTCCGCGGACGAGGCGCTGAGCGGCGACATTCCGATTTACATTTACGACCGGCTGGATGAGCCCACGCGCTCCATGCTGGAGGAGAATCTGGCCTTTGCCGAAGACGGGGAAATTTGCGTGACCTTCGCGACGGGCATGGCGGGCATCAGCGCCGCGCTCGGCACGGCCCTGCGGCAGGGGCAGGAAATCCTGGCGCACAAAATTATCTACGGCTGCACTTACAGCCTGATCACCAACTGGCTGCCTCGCTTCGGCGTCCAGGCGCGCTTCGCGAATTTCCTCAAGCCGGAGTCGCTCGCTGAACGAATCACGCCCGCCACCCGCGTGCTCTACTTTGAAACGCCCATCAATCCCACCATGGAGTTGATCGACATCGCCGCCATCCGGCGCCTGGCAGACCGCGCAAACGAGGGCCGCGAGGAAAAAGATCGCGTGCTGGTGATTGTGGACAACACCTTCGCCACGCCTTACTGCCAGCGCCCGTTGATGCTGGGCGCGGATATCGTGGTGGAAAGTCTCACCAAAGCCCTGGGCGGGTTCGGCACGGATACGGGAGGCGCCGTGATCGCCTCCAGGGATTGGTACAACCTCATCATGTTGTTTCGCAAGGATTTTGGCGGCGTGCTCTCGCCGGGCAGCGCCTGGGATGTCCTCGTCTACGGCCTGCCCACCCTCGCCACGCGCATGAACAACATGCAGAAGACGGCGCAGCGGGTGGCGGACTTCCTGTCGAAGCACCCCAGGGTGGAAAGCGTCAGTTATCCCGGCGTAGAGGGTTTCCCGCAGAGGGACCTGGCGAAACGGCAGATGATGAATCCCAACGGCAAGTTCGCCCCGGGCAGCATGCTCTACTTTGTGCTCAAAAGTGCGGAGACCGGGCAGACTCGCGCGGAGAAACTGGTGGATTACCTGGCGGAGCACGCCTATTCCGTCACCCTCGCGGTGAGCCTGGGACAGATCAAGACCCTTGTCGAGCATCCGTTCTCCATGACCCATTCGGCGCTGCCAGACGACCAGAAGCGCGCCTTCGGAATGCACCCGGAAGGCATTCGGCTCTCCATCGGGCTGGAAGACTGGCACGACATTATCCGCGACCTGGAACTGGCCCTCGAAAAAGTGTGAACCCGTAGCCGGTAGCCGCGACACTGGTTTCTGTGTCGCGGGCCCTTCGTACGACAAAAGCCCGCGACGGAGAAAACGCCGTCGCGGCTACCACTTCCCCCGACGCAACGCCGGCTGGCGCAGGCAGTCGTTTTGTAGCGTCTGCGATCTCGCGGGTGGCCGCGAACCGAGTTTGCGCCGTGAACCTTTCCCACCCTGCAAGGGTGCCATCGAGTAGCCGGTGGCATCGCCACTGGAACTGGAAAACGCCATCCCATCCTGCCGATCGACCGGTGTCCGGACAAACGGGCGTGATTCTGAAAAGAAAGGCTGAGGCAGATGGCGGGCCATTTGTGGCCGCATCATGTGCTACCCAAAGGTATGTGGTACTTTCGTACCATTGCATTATTATTATCATTTTAATTATTATGTGGGATGCCAATTCTCTAATTGGGGGGACGCCAGTGGAGGATTGATGTTGAAGGACAGTGAGAGGTATATTCTCACTACTGCCAAAGCATCAGTTATTCGGGACGTGTTGTCCCTCGTCTTTGCAGCAGTGAAATCAGACGCTGACGGGATCCCCGATACCAGTCCAAGCCTTGAAACGTTTGTGAAGAGCGGCTGCGACAGGATGATTCTTGAACTTCGACGACCCAAAGAATCCCCGGCTGGCGTCTCTCCAGGCGTCAGGAATCTCCGGGTCAGCCGTCTGGGCCGGGTCTTGGTCGTTACCGGCAAGGCTACCGCTCCCGGCATACTCCGTGAGATTGAGGCACTGCGCCGCCCGCGTTTCTTCCCGGAACACCTCGCGTCCGGTCTGGTTGCGCCCGTTCGTACGCTCTTTCACACGCTGCGGCTGGCCCATCCTCAAAATTAGCAGGCAGCGCGGCTGGCCGCCCCGGCACCGTCTTCGGTCTTGTAGCGGCGGGTTTATCCCGCCATCAGGTTCGAATCTGGCGAGGTAAACTCACCCCTGCCGCCCTCGACCTTTAGCACCCAGCAAGGATGCCACGCAACAGCGAGCGAGAAGCCACGGCACTGGTTTCGTGCCGCGGGCCCTCTGCGCCCTGCAAGGGTGCTATGCAATAGCCGGTGGCATCGTCACCGGAAGCGGAAACCGCCATCCCATCCCCCAACAACCCTGAAGGCGTCGCAGAATCGTTGCATTTGTTCAGTGCGGGGTGTATACAGGCGGCAGAGCCCGCTGAAAAGAGGAATCTTACGCATGTCATCGTGAGCGCAGCGAACGATCCCAGTATTTGTTCTGATAGAAATACGAAGATACTTCGCTTCGCTGGCGCAGACCTTTAGGTCTGCGGTTTGGGAAGTTGGTAGATTCTCTCTTGAAAATCAAGGGAGATTTCTCTTTGTTGGGTTCATGCGGCCTCCGTTGTGGAAAGGCTGGGCTGGGGCTGAGAAGCTTCATTCGGCAGCGGGCAGAGCCGGTAGACACAGTCAGTGATTTCCTGACTGTGGGCTTTCTGAATGCAAACCCCACGGACAGCAGGGCACTGTCCGTGGCTACCACCAAAACTTTCATGGGACGCCCGTCACGCCGTGACGGCGACGGGCTCGTCTTCAAATTCTTCCAGTTGCACAGAGATCAGTTTTGAGACGCCGGGCTCTTCCATGGTGACGCCGTAGATGGCGCGGGCGATTTCCATGGTGGTTTTGTTGTGGGTGATCAGGATGAACTGCGTTTGGGAGCTCATCTTGCGGATCAGCCGGGTGAAGCGGCTGACGTTGGTATCGTCGAGCGGCGCGTCCACTTCGTCCAGCACGCAGAAGGGGCTGGGCGTAAAGCGGAAAATGGCGATCAGCAGGGCGAGCGCGGCCAGCGCTTTTTCGCCGCCCGAAAGCAGCAGGATGTTCTGCAGGCGCTTGCCGGGCGGCTGGGCCACGATGTCGAGCCCACTGTCGGGGTCGTCCTCGTCGGTCAGCCGCAACTGGCCGATGCCGCCGCCGAAAAGCGTCCGGAACGACTCCGCAAAGTTGGTGTTGATGGCCTTGAACGCTTCCATGAACTGCAGGCGCGAGAGCCGGTCGATTTCCTTGATGGCCTGCGTGGTGTCTTCGATGGACGAGAGCAGGTCCTGCCGCTGGCTTTCCAGAAATTCGTAGCGCTCTTCGGCTTCCTGCAGCTCCTCAAGAGCCATCATGTTGAGCGGGCCGAGATTGTCGATCTTCTTCTTAAGCAGCCGCACTTCCTCTTCCGCGGCTTCCAGCGCTTCGCCCACCAGGAAAACCTCTTCCGTCAACTCCGCAAGCAGGGCTTCCGGCTCCTGCTGCAGCGATTCGCGGCACTGCTCGGCGTGATGATCGCGGTTGGAATCCGCGCGCGCCAGCGCCACCTCAATCTCCGAACGCTTTTCGCGCGCAGCCTCAAAGCGGGCGCGAGCCTCTTCCACCTGCGGGCGGAGTTCATCCCGCCGCGTGCGCGCGGTCTGCAATTCGTCCCCGACAACCTGCAGCTCTTCCTTCAGCTTGGTGTGCGTGGTTTCAAGCTCCGCATCGCGTGCCCGCGTGGCTTCGGCTTCCTCGCCGAGCTGCCGCTGATTTTCCGCCCAGCCTTCCATTTGCCGGGAAAGATGGTCCACGCGCTCGGCCATTTCGCGCGCCTGCGCAGCCAGCCGCGCGCGTTCAGCGCCCAGCGCCCGGGTGCGTTCCTGCAAGGTGCTGAAGCGCGCCTGCGCCTGCGCCAGAGTTTGCGCACCCTGATCAAACTGTTGCCGTTCCGCGCCCACCTGCTCGGCGCTGGCGGCGATGTCAGCCTCCAGGCGCGACTTTTCGGCTTCTTCGGCTTCAAGCTGCGCTCGGATGGCGACCTGCTTCGATTGCAGCGCCTGCCGCTCGGCCTCGAGCCTCTTGCTCTCTTCGTGGAAAACCTGGAGCCGCTCGTGCGTGCGGGCAAGAACCTGTTGAATCTGCCGCAATCGCTCAGACCCGACGACGGAGCTCTTTTCTGATTCCTGTCTGGCTGCGGTCAGCCGGGCCAGCGACTCTTTCAATGTTGCCACTCGCCCTTCGATTTCAGCCAGCTTCGCTTCTCGCGCCTGAACGTCTGATTCAACCTCGACGGTGCGCCGCTCCAAGTCGCGGAAATCGCGCCGCAGAGCCAGCGGCCCGGCGCTCGATCCGCGCCCGCCTGAGACCAGCCTGTGGTGATAGTGCTCTCCGGCACGCGTTACGAAGTGGCACTCGGGATAACCTGCGGCCAGCCGCTCGGCAGCGGCGGTGTCTTCCACCAGATAAGCCTTGCCCAGCGAGGGCAGCGGCGGATCGCCATTGAGCCCCAGCCGGGGCTCCAGCCGAACCATTTCGCGCAGCGAGGCGACGACACCCGCCTCCTGGCTGATCTCGTGATGGCCGTTGCTGCCGATGTGCCCGCCGGCGTCCGCGCGGGTCACAAAGAACGTTGACCGGCCGGTGCCTTCCGTCTGCAGAATGGCGATGCCGGAACGCGCTTCGGCGTGCTCTTCAACCACGACGCAATCGAGCTCCGACTTCAGAAACTCTTCGACAATTTCCTCGTATCCGGGAGAGACTTCCAGGAAATCCGCCAGCACACCCAGCGGTCGAAAGTGATGGCCGTTGGCTGGGAATTCTCCATTCAGAAGCCGGCGCACGCTGTCGGTGGAGTAGGCGTGGCGCGCCAGCGATTCCTCCAGCGTCTGCTTGCGCGCTTCCATCCCGGACAGCTCGCGGCGAAGATTCTCCAGGTCGCGCCGCTCGGCCACTTCCTCTTTCTGGGCCTGATCCAGCGCCGATGCCGTCTGGGTGACAGATTCAACCAGTTGCGCCAGCTCAGCCTGGAACCTTTCATGTTCCTGGACAAGCGCCGCGAGTTCGCCGGAGCGCTGGTGGCGTTCCGCCTCCACGCTTTCCCGTTCGCTGGCGATGCGCGCTTCCTGGCGGTCCAGCGCGAGGCCCATTTCCTCAGCCTGCACGAGCTGGTTGCGAAGATTGGATGCCCGGCCGATGGAGGCCATAAGCGCCTGGCGCGACTGCTCCACAGCTCGTTCGGCCTCGCGGATACGCGCGCCCAATCGCTCCTGTTTCTCAAGCAGGCGCGCGCCTTCTTCCTGGGCGGCCGATTGCTCCTGCAGCAGCGCCTCGTGTTCCTCTGCCCGCGTGGCGGCTTCCTGCTCCAGCGACTCCATTCGAGCGCGGACCTGTTCGCTCTCCTGTTTTGCGTCGGCGCTTCGGGAATCGAGCGCGGCAATCTGCTGCCGGATCTGCTCAAGCCGCGACTCGAGGCGCTGCCGTTCGAGTTCGTTTCCCGCCAGGGTCTCGCGGATGAAAATCAGCCGGCTTTCCAGTTCCTCGCAGCGCGCCGTGTTGGATTTCTGTTCGTCCGCCAGCAGCTCAAGGCTGCGGCCTTCTTTGGAGCAGGACTGGCCGAGCTCTTCGAACTCCTCGCGAAGCTGCTGGCACTGCGTTTCCAGGATTCGCAGCCGGGAAGCCAGGGTGACTTTCTGCCGGCCCAGCATTTCCTGCTGCAATTCCCGGAACCGGCGAGCCTTCGAGGCCTGGCGCTTCAGCGAGTTCACCTGCTTGGTGACTTCTTCCAGGATGTCCGTGATGCGGGACAAATTGCCGCGCGAGGATTCGAGCTTCAGCTCGGCCGCTCGCTTGCGCGCTTTGAATTTGGAGATGCCGGCGGCTTCTTCCAGGATCAGGCGGCGGTCCGAGGGCTTGGAACTCAGAATCTGGCCGATGCGCCCCTGCTCGATGATGGCGTAGGATTCCGGGCCCAGGCCCGTGCCCATAAAGAGATCCTGAATGTCGCGCAGGCGGCTGGCCCGCCCGTTAATCAGATATTCGCTTTCGCCGGAGCGGAAAAGCCGCCGCGTGACGGTGATCTGGCCCGAGCCGTCTTTCAGGTAGTCCTTGTAGGCGACGCGATTGCCGGCGGCCGGCTGCTCGGTTGCCACGGCTTCGCCTTCCGGCAAATCCGCCGAATCCACTTCGGCTTCCGGCTTCGCTTTCTCAGTTATTTCTTTGCTGCCGTCGTATTCAGGATCTTCAAGCGTCAGGCTCACTTCCGCCATGCCCGTTGGCGGGCGGCTGCCGGTGCCATTGAAAATCACGTCCGCCATTCGCTCGCCGCGAAGCTGGCGCGCACTCTGTTCGCCCAGGACCCAGTTCATGGCGTCAGACAGGTTGGACTTGCCGCAGCCGTTCGGCCCCACCACACTGACCGTTCCTTCCTGGAATTCCAGGCGCGTCCGGTCTGCAAACGATTTGAAGCCCAGCAGCTCGAGTCTCTTTAATTTCAGCAAGATCATGGCCTCCGTTCAAAAACTGAATCAAACCGGCTGTCGATACACGGGCACACTTCCGGCGTCCGTTCAAAATTTCGAAGGAAGCGCGCAATCCGGACGGGAGGGTTCCCCGACTGGCATCCACGGCTAAGGAGCCGTTCTTCTATCATCGCGCTCGCCTTACCCATCAAGCCTTTGGCGCGCAACAAAGGGCTTCTGCGAGCAACCCCAAACACTCCGCTCAAACTACCATGAAACAAGGGGGCTGTAAAGCGAAAAAACGCAAGATGGTGGGGCAAAAAACCACGCCGTTCCAGATGTTGTGGTGACTGGGACTTTCGGCACTGCCAGTTGAACTAAGGCTTCCAGCGCAGGATGGGTTTGCGGGCAGCGCCGGCTTCGTCAAGGCGGCTGACGCGTGTTGTGTGCGGGGCCTTCAGCACGAATTCAGGATCTTCTTCGACCTCTTCCGCCACGGCCCGCATCGCGTCAATAAACTCGTCCAGATCTTCCTTGCTGGCGCTTTCGGTCGGCTCAATCATCATGGCGCCCTGCACGATCAGCGGAAACGCCGTGGTGTAGGGGTGAAAGCCGTAGTCGATCAGGCGCTTGGCGATGTCGACGGTATGGACTCCGCGTGCGGCCTGGCGATGGTCCGAAAGCACGCACTCGTGCATGCAGGGCTCGTTGTAAGGAAGCTCGTAGAGGTCCTGCAGCCGGCGCATCACGTAGTTGGCGTTCAGCACGGCGTCCTGCGTGGTTTCGAGCAGCCCTTCGCCTCCGTTGGCGGCGATATAAGCCAGCGCGCGCACCACCATCCCGAAATTTCCATAAAACGCGCGAACCCGGCCAATGCTTTTCGGGCGATTGTAATCGAGGCCGTAGGTCCCGTCCGCTGCCTGAACAACCATTGGCGAGGGCAGATAAGGTTCGAGAAACTTTTTCACGGCCACAGGGCCTGAGCCCGGCCCGCCGCCGCCGTGAGGCGTCGTGAAGGTCTTGTGCAGGTTCAGGTGCATGACGTCCGCACCAAAGTCCGCCGGACGCGCAATTCCCACCAGCGCATTCATGTTGGCGCCGTCCATGTAAACCAGCCCGCCTTTGCGGTGGACCAGTTCGCAGATCTCGCGAATGCGGACTTCGAAAATCCCAAGCGTATTGGGATTGGTCAGCATCAGCCCGGCAACTTCATCCGTCATGGCGCGGTCGAGTTCGTTCGGGTCGATGCAGCCGTGGGCGTCAGACTTCAAGGGCCGCATCTGGTATCCGGAAGTTGCGACGCTGGCCGGGTTGGTGCCGTGCGCGGAATCGGGCACCAGGATGTACTTGCGCGGATTGCCGCGGTCGGCGAGGCAGGCCTGAATGATCAGGATTCCGGAAAGCTCGCCCTGCGCCCCGGCCGCCGGCTGCAGCGAAACCGCGTCCATGCCGGTGATTTCGGCCAGGCAGCGCGCCGTGTCGTGTAGCACCTTCAGGCAGCCTTGCGTAACTTCCTCCGGCGCGTAAGGATGGTCGGTCGCCAGTCCCTCCAGGCGGGCCACCACCTCATTGATGCGCGGATTGTACTTCATGGTGCAGGAACCCAGCGGATAGAGCCCCGTATCGACGCCGTAGTTCCACGTTGAGAGGCGGGTAAAATGCCGGATGACTTCCAGCTCCGAGACTTCCGGGAAGCCCGGAATCTCCTTCCGATAATACTCTTCGCCCAGGAGTTCCGAGGCCGAAGCCGGCGGAACATCCGGCGCACCGAGATCGACGCCGCATTTGCCCGGCGAGCTTCTCTCGAAAATCAGGCCCTCATCTCGCGTGATGTGCGGCCGCGCGTGGCGTGGATGGTCTTTCATGCTTTCTCCTGCCCCACGGGACGCGAACTGGCCGACCGCGCTCCGGCGCCGGCTTCATTCCGGACGGAAAAGTTCCTGTGGACCTCAACCATGCGGTCAAGGGTGGCCTTGCTCACCGTTTCCGTAACGCACACCAGAAGATGTTCCTTGAGCTCCGGATAAAACCGCTCCAGGCTGACGCCTCCCAGAATTTTCTCCGCCTGCAACTCGCGCAGAAGACCGTCGGCGTTGCCGGGCGTCTTGACGACGAATTCGTTAAAATACGGCGATGCAAACGGGATCGATGTACCCGGCACATCTGCGAGTTGGCGGGCGGCGTAATGCGCCTTGGCCATGTTGTGCTCGGCCAGAGCCTTCAGACCCTGTTTGCCCAGCAGGCAAAGATAAATGGTCGCGGCCAGGGCGCACAGCGACTGGTTGGTGCAAATGTTCGAGGTAGCTTTCTCGCGGCGGATGTGCTGCTCTCGAGTGGCCAGGGTCAGTACAAACCCCCGGCGGCCCTCGGTGTCGGTGGTCTGGCCCACCAGGCGGCCGGGCATCTGCCGCACAAACTTTTCACGCGTTGCCAGGAAGCCGACGAACGGTCCTCCAAAAGCCACCGGCACACCGAAGGATTGAGCTTCGCCGCAGACAATGTCCGCATCTGCCGGGGGATTGACGATTGCCAGCGAAAGCGGCTCGTTCACCGTCACCACCAGCAGTGCACCGTTCTTGTGGACGAGCTCGGCCACTTCGCCGAAACGCTCGATCGCGCCCAGAAAGTTTGGCGACTGCACAACGACCGCGGCGGTTTCCTTGTTCACCGCCGATTCCAGCGCGGCGACATCCAGTTGCCCTGACGGCGAGTAAGGAACATCGACGATTTCCGTTCCCTGGTGGCGCAGGTAGGTTGCCATCACTTCGCGATACTCGGGATGCAGCGTTTTTGCCACAACCACGCGGTTGCGGCGCGTCAGGCGCAGGGCCATCAGGACGGCTTCGTTGGTGGCCGTCGAGCCGTCATAGAGCGACGCGTTGGCCACTTCCATTCCGGTCAACTGGGCAATCAGCGTCTGGAACTCGAACATCGCCTGCAGAGTGCCTTGCGTCTGGAACTCGAACATCGCCTGCAGAGTGCCTTGCGCAAGCTCGGCCTGGTAGGGTGTGTAGGCGGTAAAGAATTCGCCGCGGGAGAGCAGGGCATCGACGGCTGCGGGCCGGTAATGCGAATAGGCGCCTGCGCCCAGCAGCGAGGCATACTTGCGCGCGCTCTGGCCGGCGGCTTCGCGGAAGAATTCCAGGATTTCCTGTTCCGAAAGCGGGCCGGGCAAATTGAGCCGGCCTTGAAAACGAATCTGTTCGGGGATTTGCGAAAAGAGTTCTTCAATCGAACTGTAGCCGAGCGCCCGCAGCATTTCTGCGCGGTCGCGCGGAGAGTTCGGGAGATAACGCATTAGTGCGACTCCGCCTGCTGGATGTACGCCTCGTACTCCTCAGAGGACATCAGCTTGTCGACCTCTTTGGGGTCGGACATCTTCACGCGGATCAGCCACGCCCCCACGTGCGGGTCGGAATTCAAAAGCTCCGGATGCTCCGCGAGCTTGCCGTTGACGGCGGTCACCTCGCCAGTGACGGGCGAGTAGACCTCCGAAACGGCTTTGACCGATTCGACGGTTCCAAAGATTTCCGCCGCCGCTACGGCATCGCCGGTTTTTGGGAGTTCAACGTAAACGATGTCACCCAGTTCTTTCTGCGCGTGGTCCGTGATTCCGATCGTTCCGGAGTCGCCGTCCACTCGAATCCATTCATGATCTTTAGTGTATTGAAATTCATCAGGGTACATGGAATTCAAGCTCCCACAGGATTCATAATCGGGGTCCGCTGCCCGTTTTCGCCCCGTCTTTCCATCCTACTTTGGTCGTTTATAAAAAGGTAGTGCCACCTGCCTTGCCCGCACTCTTCTTCCGCGGATTTCAATCAGGATTTCCTCTCCCGGCTGGGCTGCTGCGGGCGGAACGTATGCGAGCCCGATGTTCTTTTTCAGGAACGGTGCGGGCGATCCGCTGGTGACGTTTCCAACTTTTTCGTTGCCAATCCACACCGGGTAACCGTCGCGCGCAATGCCGCGCTCGAGCATTTCAAAGCCCACCAGCTTCTTGCGAAGCCCCGCCGCGCGCTGCTTCAGCAGCACATCCCTGCCGAGGAATTCGCCTTTATCGAGCTTGCAGATCCAGCCGAGATTGGCCTCCAGCAAGGTCGTGTTCTCGTCCAGTTCGTGGCCGTAAAGAGCGTATCCGGCTTCCAGGCGCAGCGTGTTGCGCGCGCCCAGCCCGGCCGGCTGCAGGCCTTCGTCTTTTCCGGCTTCAAGCAATGTGTTCCACACGTGCTCGGAATGTTCCGGCGAAAAGTAAAACTCAAACCCGTCTTCGCCCGTGTAGCCGGTCCTCGCCAGGATCCCATCCACCTCGCAGCACCGGGCGGGCGAAAACCAGTAGTAACGAATCGAAGAGTGGTCGAAACTCGTGACTTTGCTGAGAATCGCCGCGGCCCGCGGGCCCTGCAAGGCAAGCTGTGAATATTGCGAAGAGACGTTTTCGAGCTCCGCGCCCACGGAGTTGTGCCCTTCAAACCAGGCAAAATCTTTGTCCGTGTTGGCCGCGTTCACGCAGATGAAATAATCGTTTTCGGCGAGGCGATGGATCACGCAATCATCCACCGCGCTCCCCTGCGGGTACATGATGGCGCTGTATTGGGCCTGGTGGTCGCTCAGGCGTGAAACGTCGTTGCAGGTAATCGATTGCAGGAAAGCCAGCGCCTTGGGGCCGCGCACCGTGATCTCGCCCATGTGGCTGACGTCAAACAGCCCGGCGCGGGTTCGCACGGCCATGTGCTCCTGGCTGATGCCCGCGTATTCAATGGGCATGTCCCAGCCGCCGAACTCCGTCATCCGCGCGCCCGCTGCCTTATGGACGGCGTGAAGCGCTGTGCGTTTCGGCCCGGACTCTGCCGGCGTCGCCAAATCCAAACCCCTCCTTGCAAACGAAACTTCTCGAAGCTGAACCTTGGAACGTAGCACACACCGAGATAGAGGGTCAAGGACGCGCCGCACAACTTCCGCGATCTTTTGCCTTTTGTGGCGAGGGGGTCCTCGCCAACGGCATCTGTAGCGGTAAACCATACTCGTTGGATTCGGAGTTTGCACCGCAGGATTGGCCCTCTAACTCTGCGGCTTTTTCGCGGGGGATGGGCAGATCGAAGGCGCCGCCGCAGAAAACAACTTGACACATCTACGCTATCGTGCTAGCCTTGATGTCTGCGCGGGCCGGGCTGCGCCGCGAGGGGGCGACGGCTGGAGGAACTTGTCTTGGGATAAACGAGGAACCGTAAGGTTTGGAGGCTGCAGGCTGGCGCGCGAGGGCAATCGAGTGAGCGGATTGAAAAGCAGGGGACAAGAGGTCAGGAGCGAAATGATTACATGGATAGGCTATGACCGGTCAAAGTGTGATGAGAGGAAAACGCGAGTTCAGATCACTGAAAAACACCCTAATGAATTGAAAAATCAATAGATAACCTTCGAAAGCCCGCAAAATTGGAGATGGGAGTTTTTTGATTTTTAAAAAACAAAGCTAGAGAGTTGTTGAAAACAAAGGACAATCTCGAAAAAACAAACCGAAAACAAAGCGGAAACAAACCTGAGCAAGTTGTTGAAAACAGAGAATCGGCCTGAAAAACAGAGCGGAAACAAACCGGAAAACAAAGCTGGCCATGTTGTTGAAAGTAAAGGACCGTCAAAAAACAAACCGGAAACAAACCGGAAACGCGTCCACAACGATCACGCCCTCCAGGATTTTCAGATTTAGGCTACATCGATGACCATTTCGCCGGATTCGGAAAGCTGGTTATAAGCACAACATCCACCTTCGGCTTTTTGATGTACAGCGACTCAAGCTTCACTGCTGACTGGTGATTTGCACGACGCGTTTATTGCTGGCGCTTCAGCGTCTATGGTATCTTTAACGGTTGTATATGGGCGGATTGACGCATTTTGTGGCGCGAGCCCGCCAGGGATTCTGACTCCAGCCTATGGCCAGGAAAATCCAGGAAGCTCAAGAGAAAGCAGCACGGGAGACGGCCAAGCCTGCCGGTCCGCAGGTTTCATCCGGAAGTCTCTTCGGGCTGTGTGTAGCGGCGTGGGTCATCCCGGGATTCGGCCATCTCCTGCTGGGGCGCAAGTGGCGGGCGCTGATCCTGTTTGTTGCCATCGTCGGAATGTTCGTGCTCGGGTTGGCGATGCAGGGGATCTTCTTTACCACGGGCTCGGCTTCCTATCTGCACACACTGGGCTATTTTGCCGAGCTTTCGGCCGGAGTGCTGATGCCCGCTGCGACCTTTTTCGGGTATTCGGGCGGCAACATCTACTTTGTCTGCTCGGACTACGGCACGGCGTACCTGATCGCCGCCGGCATGCTGAATGTTTTGACGATTCTTGATGCTTATGACATCGCATTGGGACGAAAGCCTTAAAGCTGGAAGTCGCCTTATGCTTAAGGCCGCAAGGTAAACAATGGTCATCTCTCATTTCGCAGCCCTGGTGCTTTTCTCCTTTCTCGTCTCCGTGGTGTTTGCCGTTCTCAGCAAGCAGACCTTGCGGGAGCAGTTGATTTACGGGGCCAAAGTCTTTGTCGCCTTTGTGGGCATCGCCATCCTGCTCGGCTGGATCATGCTTCCGTTCTGAATTCGGGTTCCCTCCATTCTCGATGTTCCGGGTATCAGTGTTTGAGCTTCGTGACAACCAACACATACTTCCATCTGCGCCGGCAACGAAGCGAATTTCCATCTTGTTCTTGATCTCTCTGCGAAATACGATATTCTTCCCAAGCCCTTCCTGAAGGCCGGGGGATTTGATGGATCGATCAAACGGAACAGCAACGAGCGTCTCCTACACTGGGGTAGGCCCCTTCGGCGTCAGCAACAAGCGACGCTGGGTGGTGATGTGGCTCCTCTTCATTGCGTCGGTCATTAACTACCTTGACCGGACGACGATTTCATTTGCACTGCCTTTAATTTCCCACGACCTTCACCTGGGTCCTGAATCAATGGGAGTCTTGCTCTCCGCGTTTTTCTGGTCGTACACGCTGATGCAGATTCCGATTGGGGTTATAGCGGACCGGATGAACCTCCTGTGGGTCTATGCGGGGACGTTCGCTCTGTGGTCCCTGGCGCAAGGGCTGACGGGTTTGGCGGGGAGCCTTGTGGTTCTCATTCTGCTTCGCGTCGTCCTGGGAATTGGAGAGTCGATTTACCTTCCGGGCGGCACAAAGATTGTCAGCGTCCTTTTTGCCCGTTCAGAGCGCGGGTTGCCCTCGGGGTTCTTTGATGCCGGAACCCGCTTCGGTCTGGTCCTCGGTGGCGTCGGCATTCCCTGGCTGTTGGTGCGTTACGGGTGGAGAGACGCATTTGTATTTGTTGGGATCCTGGGTCTCCTCTGGCTGGTTCCCTGGTTCATTGCTTTTCCTTCGAAACTGGCGAAAACAAGGGAAAGCAAACCTGAACCATCCGGCCAACAGGCAAAGCCACGCTTCAGGCTTGCTCACTTTGACCGCAATCTGCTGGGTGTCTGCCTGGGCTTCTTCTGCTTTGATTATTTCTGGTACCTGATGCTGACGTGGCTCCCTGAATATTTGTATGAGGCGCGCCATTTGAGCATCATCAAGGCAGGCCTTTTCTCGGCCATGCCCTATGCCGTTTTTGGCGTGTGCCAACCGCTTGGCGGCTGGATTGCTGACCGCCTGATCAGCCGTGGCTGGGACGAAACGCGAACGCGAAAGATGATGATCACGGTAGGATTCATTTTCGGATTGCTCATGATCCCCGCGGCGATCACCCAGAGCGCGGATGTGGCTGTCGGTCTGATTATTGGCGCCGGTCTGGTTGGGCTTTCAACGGCCAACCAACTGGTGATTGTGCAATCCTGCGCGCCGCACGATGAAGTCGGTGTCTGGACGGGATTTCTGAACTTTGCGGGAAACATCGGGGGCATTACAGCGCCGCTGATTACCGGATTTCTCATCGCATGGACCGGGTCCTTTGTTTCCGCCTTTGTGCTGGGACCGGTGCTGCTGGTCAGCGGGTTGCTGGCGTACTGGCTGGTTGTGGGGAAGATTGATTCGCTGCAAGAGCCGGTTGTCGAAGCCGAAGGATTGAACGCATGAAAACCGACGGGGCAACAGACAACGATGATCCTCCCTCTCACTCCAGCACGCCTGAAGCGCCACGCCGCGCGCATCTTTGGCCACAAGAAAGGCGTGGTCTGCGAAGAGCACCGGTTTACATATCGCGAATTCAACGAACGCTGTGATCGGCTCTCCAATGCCTTGCTTCGGCTGGGACTGAAGCAGGGTGAGCGGGTTGCCTTCCTCAGTTTCAACTGCCACCGGTTGCTGGAGGCTTACTACGGAGTTCCGCAGTTGGGAGCCATTCTTCTGCCTCTCAACATCCGTCTGAGCGGGGAAGAACTCGCCTACATCCTGAACGATGCCGAGCCCAGCGTGCTCTTTTTCGATCCCGAATTCATCCCGCTGATCGAGGCCCTGCGGCCGGGCATCCGTTCAGTCCGTCACCATATCGCGCTGCGCGGTGCGGCGCCTGCATGGGCACATCCGAAATCCTATGATGAAGTCCTGGCCGAGGCCGAACCGGCCGAGATCGATTATCGGAACATCGACGAAAACTCGGTGGCAGAACTTTTTTACACCAGCGGAACCACTGCTTATCCCAAGGGCGTGATGCTGACTCATCGCAACCTCTATCTCCATGCTTTTTACAGAGCGCCGGTAGAGCGCGCGACCGACGACGAGGTCGCTCTTTACGCGGTTCCGTTGTATCACGTCAACAGCTGGGGAACGCCGCATGTCCTGACGCTGCTGGGCGGACGGCACGTGATCGCCAGGAAGTTTGATCCGCTGAAGGTGCTTCAGCTGATCCAGTTTGAAAGGGTGACGCATCTCCAGATGGTTCCGGCGATGGTCACGGCGCTGATCAACCATCCGGATTTCACCAGGTACGATGTCTCGAGTGTGAGATTGTTGTATATCGGCGGCGCGCCTTGCAGCACGTCTCTGATCCGCGAGCTTGAAGAGAAAATGCCGCGCTCGGTGGCCAACGGCGGTTACGGGATGACCGAAACTTCTCCGGTGGTTTCCGTCGCGAGCATCAAAGACCACCTGGCGCATGAACCTCTCGACGCTCAGTTGGAGCGCAAGGCCACGGCAGGCTACGCGCTGGCCGGAACGGAAATCCGCGTGGTCGACGTCCAGGGCCGGGACGTGAAGCCCGACGGCGAGGATGTGGGCGAATTGATAGTCCGCGGCGACGTGGTGATGGCGGGCTACTGGAAACAGCCGGATGCTACGGAGCAGGCGATCCGCGACGGCTGGTTGCACACCGGCGATCTGGCTACGATTGATGAAGAGGGCTACTTCCTGATCGTCGATCGGGACAAGGACATGATCTTGAGCGGCGGCGAGAATATTGCTTCCGCAGAGATTGAACGGATCCTCTGCGCACACCCTGCCGTGCTGGAATGCGCGGTGATTGCCGTGCCCGACGAAAAGTGGGGCGAAGTGCCTAAGGCGCTTGTCGTTTTCAGGACCGGGCAGAGCGCTTCCGAAGCTGAAATCCTCAAACATTGCCGCAATCATCTGGCCGGATTCAAAGTGCCCAAGTCGGTGGAGTTTGTCGAGAGCTTGCCGAAAGGCGGAACGGGTAAGATTCTGAAGAAGGTTCTGCGTGAGCCGTACTGGGTGGGCCGGAAGCGGCGCGTGCAGTGATTCTGTTTCTGCCGGGCGTTAGACTGAACCATGAGCCATTTCGAGATCAAACGCGACGAACCGCTCAAGCCCTTTACCACTTTTAAGGTGGGAGGGCCGGCGAAGTTCTTTGCAAGCGTTGCCACGCGCGATGAATTTCTTGAAGCGCTCAGGTTTGCGCGCGAAGAACGGCTGCCCATCTTCCTGCTCGGCGGAGGAAGCAACATCCTGGTCAGCGACGACGGCTTTCCCGGCCTGGTTATTCATCCCGTGCAAACCGGCATCGCGATTGAACCGGCGGGAGCCGAAAAAGTCACGCTGCGAATTGAAGCGGGCGAAACCTGGGATGAAGTGGTGCGCCGCGCTGTCGAAGAGGGATTCTGGAAAATTGAGAACTTGTCGCACATTCCCGGGCAGGCCGGCGCGGCGCTTGTTCAGAACATCGGAGCGTACGGCCAACAGATCAGCGATGTTCTGGATAGCGCGACTATCATGGAGGTTGGATCCGGCAACGTGCGCAGGCTTGGGCCGCGAGAGTGCGGGTTTGGCTACCGGCAAAGTATTTTCAACACCAGCGCCAGGAACGAATTCATTATCCTGCAACTCGGACTGCGGCTCGACCGCCGCGGCAAGCCGGATCTCCGCTACCCGGACATGCGAAGATATTTCATTGAGTTGGGTATTGAAGATCCCTCTATCCAGCAGGTCCGCGAAGCCATCATCCGCATTCGCGATCGCAAGTTCCCCTTCCCGCGGGAAGAGAAGGGCGGGAATGCCGGCTCCTTTTTCAAGAACCTGGTGTTGAATGACGCAGATTTTGAGCTTCTGCGCTCTAACCTCCAGAAGAACTTTCCAGCCGAGGCCTGCGAGCGCCTGGAACAAATTCGCAGGCGTTCTGCGTCCGCTGAATCCGTCAAGATTCCCACGGCGTTCCTGATCGAAATCTGCGGCTTGAAAGGACACCGCGAAGGCGGCGCCCGAGTAAATGAAACTCAGCCGCTCGTACTTTTGAACGACGGAGGCGCAACTGCTCACGATGTGCTCACGCTCGCCGGCTGTGTCCGGCGGACCGTCTATCGCCGCACGGGCATGACGATCCATCTCGAACCGGAACGGGTCGGCTTCCGGCCGGATGAAGTGGAGAAATATCCGGCTTCCGGCCGGATGAAGTGAAGAAATGTCTCGCGCTCGTGTAGCCGCCGCGATTCCGCATCCGCAGTGGCTGCCATCATCAGCGTGACCACGCCTGAGTGGCTGTATGTTGACGATTCCGCCGGCCGCGCTCCGAGTGGGAGCCTCCCAGGCGTACTTAAGCAGCGGAGAAGCCTGGAAGCCGCCAAAACCTTCACCGTCTCAACTCGACCCGATGAGAAGCCTTCCATAGCCATTAGCGTGCCCTTTTGTCAAGGTCGCATGACGCCCGGAGCAAACAGTGTTGTGCTTGTCCGGCAGCTATGTCAGACTAAACGCAATAGCGCCCCACTTAACGCTCGTAATGAACCGGACGCAGCGATTCGCTTATGACGACCTCCGGAACAGCCTCGTCCCAAATCACTGCTAAGCGCGGAGAAATCATTTCCCGGTTCGTAGCCTTCAGTACACTTGCCGGCATGATGGTTGGGATCTTCGAAGCTATGCTGCTTCGAACCTCACCTCGCATCGAGGCGTTGC
>JARRJI010000104.1:18161-22993 GCA_037379595.1 Acidobacteriota bacterium
TCCTCTACTTGACATGGTTTTCTTTGGGCTGTTCGGACTGCTCCTGGGATGGCTGGCTGCGAGGAAACCTCGAAAACGCAGAATCGCAATGCTCATAGCGGCGGATGCGGCCACCGTCGTGATGTTTGTGGCCCTGCGGCTTCGCTGGTTTCACGCCAGAATTATGATCCAGGAATTCGCCCTTTATGAAGATGTAATGATCCCCCTGGCCTGGTTTGCCGCCGGATTCGCCGTTTCGCTGCTGATTGTGTACCTGTTGTGGAAACCTGTTTCGAAGGTTGTCCACCGATCTCACGTGAGGGTCCTGCATTACATAGGGTGGGGCCTTGCTCTGGCGGGCTTCGTTGCAGTCTGCGGGATTGAGAACTTCTTGCTCAGGCCGTTCCCGATGTCCGCGCGTATCGAAGCAAAATCGGCCACTCCCCCTCAAGGGCCCAACATCATCTTTATCGTTATGGACACCGTGCGGGCCGACCATCTATCGTCTTACGGCTATTCGCGTCCGACCACACCGAACCTTGACCGCCTGGCTCGCGAGGGAGTGCTGTTCGAGAATGCCCTTGCGCCTTCTTCCTGGACGCGCGCTACTCATGCTTCCATGTTTACCGGCATGCTTCCGCATCAGAATGGAGCAAATTGGGCGGCTCCTCTGCCTGCGGGTCCGTGGACGATGGCCGATGTTCTGCGTTCTCGCGGATATGAGACGGCGGGCTTTGCTGCAAATTTCGATTACTGCCAAAAGGGTTGGGGGCTCGCCCGGGGTTTCGATAATTACGTGGACGACAGCAATTTGCTCCGGCACAATCTGGCAAACACGCTCCTCGGGACCGCGCTGATCCAGCCTGTCTATCAGCGTTTCTGGTGCTTTGACTATCTGGAACGTGAAAACGCTCGGCAGGTTGACCAGAATGTCTTCCGGTGGTTGCAGCACCGATCGGATCGCCCCTATTTTCTTTTTATCAATTACTTTGACTGCCACGTACCGTATGTGATCAGACGTCCTTACGGCGCTCGCTTCGGAAAGGTTTCCAGAAAGCTGGTTCACAAGTTATTCCGCGCCTTGCAGAGCAAGGATCCTGCTCGGGGATTCACGGCAAGCGAGCGGGCATCGCTGATCGCCGCTTACGACGACCGTCTCAGCTTTCTTGATCAGCAGGTTGGGCGACTGCTCGATTTTCTTCGCGATTCACCCGCAGGCCGCAACACCATTGTTTTTGTCACATCCGATCACGGTGAAGCTTTCGG
This sequence comes from Acidobacteriota bacterium, assembly GCA_037379595.1. Classification (GTDB taxonomy): domain Bacteria; phylum Acidobacteriota; class Terriglobia; order UBA7540; family UBA7540; genus SCRD01. Next base: position 19,407 of record JARRJI010000104.1, read on the forward strand.
CGAGCAGGGCTGGTACAGTCACGGCTACAACCTCTATCGGGAGCTCCTGCACGTTCCGCTGATCGTTGCGGGCCCGGGCATTCCCAGGGACGTCCGGGTCCAGCATCTGGCCAGGACCCGCGACCTTTTTTCGACGGTGCTCGATCTGGCTGATGAGGCGAAGGGGCCTTTCAGCCGGGAAAGCCTGGCGAGATTCTGGAATCCCAACTTCAAACCACTGCCCTTCGATGACTTCGTCATTTCCGAACTGGTTCCCATCTTCAACGAGGGCGGGAAGGTGGGCATGATCAGCCTGACCACGCCCGAGTGGCAGTACATTTACAATTCGGATGGCCGCCAGGAGCTTTACCGGTGGACGAGCGATCCTCTCGACCAGACGGACCTTGCAGGGTCGGCCGATGCGCAAGCCACCATGGCCAGCCTTCGCAAGCAGCTCATTCAGCTTGTCGCTAATTCTTCCCAGCCCTGGCGCGGCCCGGACTATCTTTTCGAACACAGTAGCAAGGGGAATGCCTTCATGCGCGAGGTCCTTGCCGCCAGGAGACCGGGGTTATCGTTCTTAGGGGGCAAGCATCTCTTTATCGGGAAGTCTCAGTTTCGCCTCGGGCCCGAGGAATCTTCGCTTCCCGCAAAGCCTGCGCCATCCGGTCGGGACTCACTGAAAAGCCTTCCGTACCATTAACTGCCTTTCCGATGCAATGGGAGAAACCGTCGAAGTCTTCGACGGCAGGAGCGGAATCAAGTCTGCGGACGCCGTTCCGGAATCTGGCCGGCGCTGCTGGAGATGGATGTGCGGGGCCCCCAGATCTTCCAGATAGACGGGACATTGAAAAGGAAATTGACGACGCCGTCGAGAATCACCCCGGCGGCCGCAGCGAGAACGAGCCGGACGCCCTGACTGGCCAGCAGAAGTGTCAGGCAGATATTCAGAACCGCGCCGGGCAGGCAAACCTTCTGATAAAGCCAGAAGCGGGACGCGCTCCCTGCGTTTGCTGGGGCGCTCCGCCGACGCTGTGCAAACGTTACGGTCTGGTTCCAGAAGAAATTCCACAACAAAGCCAGTTCGACGGCGAGTGGCACGGCCCAGACAGCCCTGCTTTCAGCGTGCCCGGCCAGCAAGAACACCAGGCCTATGTCCAACGCTGCTCCCGTAAGCCCCACGAGGCTATACGCAAGCCAGGCGCGGAACTGTCCTGTTGAGAATGACAACCGCACAAGGTGGGCCAGGTACTCGGCATACTGGCGGAGACCGAGCTTGGAGCTTCCGCGAGTTCGCTCCTCAAACTGGTAGGGGACTTCTACTACATTTTCAATCCGTCCTTTGGCAAGAACTTCCAGCAGGATCTTATAACCCAGCGGCGAGAGATCCGCGCCGGCAACCGCCGCAGCCCGAACCATGAACATGCCGGACATGGGATCGCTGACAGCAGAGAGTTTTAAGGGCAGGACGGAGGCGGCCAGATGGGTGGCTCCCGAAGAAATCACGCGGCGGCTGAATTCCCAGTCCGAAGTCCCGCCGCCCGCGATGTAGCGGCTGGCCACCGCAAGGTCGGCCTTGGATCTGCCCAGGGCGGCCGCCAGCGCGCAGAGGATTTCCGGTGGATGCTGGAGGTCCGCATCAATCACGCCGAGCAGTTCCCCCTGGGCGAGTTTCCACCCGTCAACGACAGCCGTCGCAAGTCCCTGGCGCCCGGCGCGGCGCAGGACGCGCACGTGGAACTGGCTCCTGAGTTGCTCGGCGAGTTCGGCGGTTCCGTCGCTGCTGTTGTCATCCACGACAATCAACTCATATTCTTCGCCGGCCTCGGCCAGGGCTCGGCCCGAGCGGCGAATGACTTCCTGGATCGAGTCTGCTTCCTTGTATGTCGGGATGACGACGGAAATCAGTTTTACTACCCTCGCTCGGCAATGTAAAAACGACCCTGAAAATAGCACGGGCCCCGATTCCAGTCAATGCGCCCACGACCTTCGGCGCGGCTGCTGCGAAGAGTTTGTGATCTGCGGTAAACTCGAAGAGTGCAGCGGTCCTGGCATCGAACCTTTAGTGAGAGTCGGCCGCATCGGTTAAAAGAACCGGCCATGTCCGATCTACCGAACAGCATCGTCGCTGAGAAGCAGGAAACGGGACAAGAGCCCCTCTCGGCTTTTCACATTATGACCAAGCCGATAGGCCCGATCTGCAACCTGGATTGCCACTACTGCTTTTATCTCGAAAAGGAAAACCTTTACCCGCAGAAGTCAAGCTGGGCAATGCCGGAGGATGTCCTCGAAACTTACATCCGGGATTACATCCAGGCGCAGAACGTTCCGCAGGTTTCATTTGCCTGGCAGGGAGGTGAGCCGACTCTGCTGGGCGTTGAGTTCTTTCAGAAAGTCGTTGAACTGCAGAAGAGGTACGCCGATGGGAAGCGGATCGAAAACGCTTTTCAGACGAACGGAGTTCTGCTGGACGACCGATGGGGCGAATTCCTTGCCGAAAACAAGTTCCTCGTTGGCCTTTCAATCGATGGGCCGCAAAAGCTTCATGATCATTATCGGGTGGATAAGGGAGGCCAGCCCACCTTCAAGCGCGTCATGCGCGGCCTTGAGTACCTTAAGAAACACGGAGCGGAGTTCAACACGCTGACGGTTGTTCAACGGCAGAATTCCCGGCATCCGCTTGAGGTTTACCGCTTTCTGAGGGAAAACGGCAGCGGCTTCATGCAGTTCATTCCCATTGTCGAAAGAGTTGCCGGGGCGCCGAACCCGGACGGGCTGGTCCTGATCAGTCCCGGAGCCGAAGAGCCCGCGAAAGTCTCAGAGTGGTCGGTGGAACCGGTCCAGTACGGGAAATTTCTGAGTGCGATTTTTGATGAATGGGTGCGCAACGATGTGGGACGCTGCTTCGTCCAGATGTTCGACGTGGCGCTGGAAAGCTGGATGGGCTATCCTGCCAGCCTCTGCGTTTTCCGCGAGACCTGCGGAGCCGCCATGGCCATCGAGCATAACGGCGACCTCTATTCCTGCGACCATTACGTGTATCCGGAAAACAAGCTGGGCAACATCATGGAAAGTCCCGTCAGCGCGCTGGTCAATTCTCCGCAGCAGCGCAAGTTTGGCCTGGACAAGCGCGATACGCTTCCCCGCTATTGCCGAGAATGCGAAGTGCGCTTCGCCTGCAACGGCGAGTGTCCCAAGCACCGGTTTATCCGGACGCCCGACGGCGAGGAGGGCCTGAATTATCTTTGCGCCGGTTACAAAATGTTTTTCAAACACATCGACCCGTACATGAGGTTCATGGCCGCGGAACTTCAGCAGGGCAGGGCGCCTGCCAATGTAATGAACTGGACACGCATGAGGGATTTGGAAACTCCAGGCAAGGGCCAGCCCGGAAGAAACGATCCATGCCCTTGCGGCAGCGGCAGGAAGTATAAGAAGTGTTGTGGATCATCCAGCCGCGCCGTGTAACCCTCCGCAGTGAATCTGATGCGCGCTCAATCTTGCCCGGGGCTCATCGCGGCGGCTTGTTATTCTCAATGGCATTGCAATGGCGGCATGTCTCGACCGTCAGGCCCACCCGTTAGAAGCGCCAGCCCTCGCGCACGCGG
>JARRJI010000105.1:0-9630 GCA_037379595.1 Acidobacteriota bacterium
TCCCAAAACACACGTAAGCAGGATCTAGTCCATCACGTGTTCTTTTCGGCATCCTTGACCTGTTTCTGCAGCTTCTTAAATTCTGCTTCTTTCTTCTTATCCGGGTTCGCTTTGAGCATGGCCTCGATGGGTGGAACGAGGCGATCAGCCACACCGCAGAGTGTCTTCACCTGGTCGGGGTTGTTGATATATTTCGGGCCGAAGAACGTTATCCCCTCCATGACCTCCTTTTCCAGGAAAAGGGCGAAATCCAGGCCGTTGAGCTTCACCGGACCTGCCTGCATTGCAGCCCGCGCTTTGGTGCGATTACCGCCGACCAGCTCGGCCAGCGCGTCGTCAACTCCTCTGCGCTGAACGTCGAGCGCAACGTTGGTCTGGTCATCTTCAGAAACCCAGCCCCCCTGGGTGATTTTTTTGAGTGCGGGAATGTTTTCCGGACCCTCAACGCTCGGCCACGGGGCATCCAGCGTAAACTCTTTGGGGAAATTCGGGGTGGAAGTGAACTGCATGACCACCTCACCGAGATTGAGCACCGAGTCGTTACCGTACTGCAAAGCATCGCTGCGGTGGCGGTTGTAGGAAGCTATGAACCGCGGATTCTTGGCCTTTTGGCTGCCTTTCTTGTAGGTGTCTGCCAGTTCCTTCCAGGCATCGACCTGGCCGCTGTAAATCACGGCCCTCAGCACCCGGGCGTTGAGCGCGTCGGGATCATTTGAATCTGCGCTGGCCAGCGGCCCTGTCAGGCTGAGCGCACGGTCCAGGTTACCTTGTTTGAACATGTCTTTGGCCTGCTGGTAGGGGCTTGCCACCTGCTTCTTGGTTGAAGTGGAACAGGCTGCAAGAAAGGCGGCCAGCAAAACAGTCAGGATCCAAAGGCGGGAAGGATTACAAATAGAAGGTTCAACTTCGTTCATCGTCAGACCTCGTCGAGAGGGATTGAAAGCGGCTGGGGTGGCCAGTTGAGAGGAATTGCGTCGGCCTTGCCGGAATGCCGCTATCTCGGCGCTGATTATAGGCCCGAGAACCCAACAGTTCAATCCTTGAATCAGGCAAAAGTTGCAGGAGGGTGGGGGCGGGTTATTGTGGCTGCGGATGAGGCCGGCCTTGCGGTTCTTCCAAAAAGTCTACGGCCGGAACCTCTACACGGTGGTTGATAGCCGAGGAATCCCTTGACCGATGCGCGTGACGGCGGAATCGCCTCGTGGTACTATACTGCCTCTCATCAGGAAGTCACCGATAGTTGAAAAACTGGAGAACGGAGGATCGGCCATGAGAAAAACCGTGCTGTTGTGTGTTGCGGTGTTCTTCTGCGCTCTCGCCCCGATGTGGGCTCTGGACAACGGGCTGGCGAAAACGCCGCCCATGGGTTGGAACAGTTGGAACAAGTTCGGCTGTAACGTCAGCGAAAAACTTATAAAAGGAATGGCCGACGCCATGGTGTCAAGCGGCATGAAAGACGCCGGCTACCAGTACATTGTGATCGACGACTGCTGGCAGGTGCGGCGCGATGCCCAGGGAAACATCGTCCCCGATCCTGAGCGCTTTCCTGACGGCATGAAGGCTCTGGCCGATTACGTCCATTCCAAAGGCCTCAAGTTCGGGCTCTATTCCGACGCCGGGACGGGAACCTGCCAGAATCGGCCGGGCAGCCGCGGTCACGAGTTCCAGGACGCGCGGCAGTATGCCGCCTGGGGCATCGATTACCTCAAGTACGATTGGTGCAACCACAGCACCCAGAATGTGCAAGCCTCATACACCATCATGCGCGATGCTCTCAAGGCTTCCGGCCGGCCGATCGTCTTCAGCCTGTGCGAGTGGGGTGTGGAGGATCCGTGGAAGTGGGCGGCCGACGTCGGCAACCTGTGGCGGACGACCGGGGATATCACCGACTGCTGGGATTGCACCGGCGTCCACACGCGGGGCGTGATGCAGATTCTGGATCAGGAAGCCGATCTGTGGCCGTATGCCGGGCCGGGCCACTGGAACGACCCCGATATGCTGGAGGTCGGCAATCCGGGATTGTCGCTGGAAGAGAGCCGGTCGCATTTCAGCCTCTGGTGCATGCTCGCCGCTCCCCTGATCGCCGGCAACGATCTCCGCCACATGCCCCCGGCGATTCGCGAAATCCTGACCAACAAGGAAGTGATCGCGGTGGACCAGGACGCGCTGGGCCACCAGGGCCAGAGGTACCGCCAGTACAGCAACCATACGGAGGTGTGGCGCAAGGAACTGACCGGCCACACCGAAGCCTACCTTCTGCTCAACCGGAGCGAAACGCCCAGGGAAATCTCGGTTTACGTCGGCAAGACCGCACGAGTTCGCGACCTGTGGAAGCACCAGGACCTTGGACCCTTCGCGGACGGGTTCTTCCGCGCCAAAGTGGCTCCTCACGGAGTCGTGATGATAAAGGTGCTGCCCCAATAGAAGTTGCGGAGTCGCCGGATAGGAGGAACCGGGCTTCGAGAGTGTAGTGAAGCAGCGCAGGCCAGCGCGCCCACCCCGTGGCGGCACGGCGCCCAACTGACACAACAACTGGACCCTCGAGGCCCCATACGGTTCTTCGCCGCCGGGGCCGTGGAAATTGTTATTAACGTATCAGGTAACGGACCCTTCGAAAGGGCTGCTGTAGGATGAAAGATGCGGGTTCGCCTTCGGGCGTCCCGGGAGTTAGACTCACATTGGCGAATCTGGAGGGTACCTCAGCGCGGCGTTGTGGCCGTCGGCAGGTTGGTGAGTGCGCGAGCCCACGACCGTGAGCGGCCCCCCCGGTTCGCGCTCATGTTACTTGCCAGCGGGCTCGGCGGCTTGACCAGCGGAAGCAGGGCTCTTCGGCACTCCGGCCTGAAGGCTGGCTATCTGGCTCTGGAGATCTTTAGCCAGATCCTCAAGAATACGGATCTGTTGAGCTTTCTTGTCCAGCGTCGATTGGAGCTTCGTCACCTGGCGCTGGAGGCGCTGGTTCTCACGGCGCAGGACATCAAAGCCCTGCGGCGGAAACAGTTCATCGAGATCAGCCGGCTTCGAAGCCTGGGGCCTCAAACCGGTCCTGATGGTGGAATAAGGTGAGACCTGCGCCTGCGACTCCCGGATAAGGGTGTCCAGATCCTTGCGCTCCTGGGAGGGAGGACAAAGCTGGCGCAAGGCCATCAATCGTGCCAGATCGGGACGATTCCTGCCGCGCTCCCAGTGCTGTACCGCACCTTTCGTAGCGTTGAGCAGCCTCGACAGCCCCTCTTGGCTTACCTGAAGCTTCTGCCGTACTCTGCGAATTACTTTTGATACATCAAGCTCAGCCATTGAGTGCCTTCTCCTGATTAGAATCTTCTTGACATGACTATAGTTATAGGCTAGTATAACATGGAATTCGGTATTCGGAAGTCTTTTTGTGGCTTCCGAAGCTTTTTTCTCCGCCAAGACCACGATTGGCATGCCACCGTTCGGGGGACGCACGGTTCGGCAGCCGGGCTTGGGATGGCCGCGTTTCCATTTTTGTCCCCCCGCGAGAGTCGCAGAACACCACAGGGCTGTCAAAGTTCACGTGAATTCTGAGCCATAACAAAGTTTCTGTCAATGATGATGAGGATATTTACGGGCTTTCTGTTTACTGCTTGTGCACTTGACGCCTACGGCACAGATGGCGTCCTCCTGCCCGGCGAGTCCCGGCAACTGCTGTCCTTCGTGAATGTTGCAAAATATCCGTCAGACCTCGCCACCTTCCTTTCCCGATTCTCCTGCCTATGTCTTTCGGCCATCATCAGATCCAACTTGAAGTATTTATCCTTACTCAGAGCTGGCCTGAGCCCCTCTCATTCTGCCACCGGACCTGAGCTCACCTGCAGCCAGCCGCGCTATTATAGATTTACCGTACCCACCTTCCATTCAGGATATAAGGAGGAATACCATGGCAGACTCAAACAGGAATGTTCATTTCCTCTGCCCTACTAATTCGCCCGCCCGCCCAACTTCGGTCAATTTTGCGCAGGGGCAGCTTGACAAAGGCGCCGGTCAGATCGGGGATCGCCGGCAGTTTTCATTCAGCACCGGCTCAGCAGGGAGACCTCAGGCTGTTTCCTTCTCAACAGCGCGTTGCTCAGAAAAGGGGTGCGTTTTCCCTGCTACGTCGCCCGACTCAGGGAAGTGCGTCTACCATACGCGCCAGGAAGAGGAACCCGTCCTGTTTCGATCCCACCAGCCGACAGGCATGCTCCTTGATCCGGCAAGAGTGGGGCCTGCCAACCAGGATTACGATGGCAGTCGCAAGCGCGATCGCCGCCGGATGGCGGCAATCTGGGAACAATTCCAAAGCGATGGGACTTCCTGACGAAGCGGTCGCGTTCACCACGCAAATAGAACCATGGCCGCTATGGATCCGTTTGACGGACTGCGTGTCCATGGAATCTCTTCTCATAGCTTCTTCGAGGAGTGTTTTCAGCTGGTCCACGTTGCCGCAGGGAATTTGAATCTCTTCGGCGAAGCACCGTTTCTATTGAGGCGGTTCCAGTTCCATATGAGGTGCTGAGGCATGGAAATCATCCCTGAAATGTATACCCAAAGTGTCACTCCGGGTCCCGGGGCCGGTGAGGTCCAGGGGCACGCGCAACTGCTGTCCCCGCCAAACGCCTGGCGCATCCTCCGCAGGAGAACCGGCGGACACGTTTCGCGCTCCACATTTTACCGCTGGCTGGAAAGCGGCCAGGTCTATTCTCTCCGCCTGGGTTCCCGACTGTACGTTCCCTGGCAATCGCTTCAGGAGGTCATTGGCCGGTGCCTCAGCGGGGACCCGCTCTGACGGGCCTTGCCGGCTGCAGACATTTGGCAAAGTACGCGGCGCGCGGTGGATTTCGGTAGAGGAGGACTGGGCGGTGCCAGCCTCGACGTGGCCATGCTGGAAGCAGCCGGAAGAGCGGCCCACGACAGAACCTTGAAAACAAAGTCGACAGGCAGAGATGCGAACGACATCTCGAGTATGTTAGCCTTCATTCACGGCCAATGGCCACTAAGGCCTACAGGGCCGACAGCGACGACGAGGGGACCGGAAACAGGGAATAACCAATGAACAGGGCCGCAAAGTGATCCATGGCGACCGACTTTGACATGATCGTGATCGGGGGCGGAGCGGCGGGACTGACCGCAGCAGGGATTTCAGCCTCCCTGGGAGCAAAGACCGCACTTGTCGAAGAGCGCAAGCTCGGAGGCGATTGCACCTGGACCGGATGCGTTCCAAGCAAGGCCCTGTTGAAGGCCGCCGGGATCGCCCACGGCATCCGCACGGCTGCTCGATACGGCTTCCATTCCCTGGAGCCCCAGTTTGACTTTTCCAGGTTGATGGAAAGGATCCACGGAATTCAAAACTCCATTTACGAAGAAGCCGACGCTCCGCCCGTTTATGAAACAATGGGCATCGAGGTCGTGGAAGGCAAGGCGGAGTTCGTCAACCGGAAGCAGATCCAGGTGGTCGTTTCCGGCGGCGGCAAGCGTCAGATGACTTCCCGCTTTTTTGTGATTGCCACAGGCGGGCGCCCGGCCATTCCTCCCATCGACGGGCTTGCCGATATATCCTGCCTGACCAGCGAATCGATCTTCTCGATTTCAGAGCTGCCGAGGCGAATGATCGTGATTGGAGCGGGGCCGATTGGGATCGAGATGGCCCAGGCTTTCCGGCGCTTTGGGAGCGAGATTAGCGTCCTGGATGTTCAAAGGCACATCCTGCCTCGCGACGATGCCGAACTGACGGAAATCTTGAAGCAGCGGCTTGCCGAAGAAGGAATCCGGTTCGTGCTGGGATCTGAGATCAGAAAGGTTGCAGGCAATGGCGGAACAATACGGGTGACGTTTCGATCAGCCGCTTCACCAGCAGAAGAAACGGTTGAAGGCGACGCCCTCCTGGTGGCGACAGGCCGGCGGCCGAATACCGATGGCATGAATCTGAACGCCGCAGGTGTCCGTGCCGGCCGCTCCGGCATCACGGTGGACCGGCATTGCCGCACCTCAGTGAAGAACATCTTTGCCTGTGGCGATGTGACGGGGCTTTACCAGTTCACGCACATGTCGGAGCACATGGCCAAGGTGGCCGTTACCACCGCCCTGCTGCATGTTCCAATGTCCATCGACAGGAGCAACGTTCCATGGTGCACTTACACCGATCCCGAGCTTGCCCACGTGGGCGCCTCTGACAGCGAATTGAAAAGCCTGGGACAACGCTTCGAGGTCTATCGCTTCCCCTTCACGAAAATTGACCGGGCCCTGACCGACAGCGAAACCACCGGACTGGTGAAGGTATTGGCAAGAAAGTTTGACGGCAGAATTTACGGTGCCAGCATCCTGGGCGCGCATGCGGGCGAAATGATCAGCGAATTTGGGCTCGCCATGCGGAACAAAGTTACCCTGCGCAACATGGCCGATACCATTCATCCTTATCCAACCTATGGGCTGGGAAATCGCCGGGCTGCGGATCAGTGGTACGTTCGGAAGCAGTCACGAAACTTTGTGCGCCTGCTCCAGAAGATCTTTGGTTATCGCGGGCAATTGCCGGACACCAGTGACCCCAACCGGATTGTGTGATCGCGCGGAAGAAGGTTCCTGCCTGCGGGTTTATGGACGAAGTTCTTCAGGAGGCGGGATTCTCATACCACTTGACGTTGGCGGTTGAGGAGCCGATGGCGACAATGTCCGGGTGGCCGTCCCCGTTGATATCGGAAATCACCACGCAGGAAGTGGCCATCTCGGTGTCGAGTGTTTCGCGCTCCCAGGCGGTTCCGCGGTCGTCGGTGGCGTGGTAGATGAAGAGCGAAGTGCCTGGGCCGCGGTATCCGGCAACAATTTCGTCATTGCCGTCGCCGTCCAAGTCGGCACAGACGAGAGCGTGCCCGCTTTTGAAGCTTGTGTCAATCACTTTCCGCTCGGTGAACTTGCCCGCGCTGCCGGGATAAACCACCACCTTGTTTCCGTGCCACGGCTCAATGGTCGCGAGAAACCTCTGTCCATTGACTTTCCCCACGCCAATTTCGCTGGCGCCGTGGTAGCGGTCGGAATCCCGGTCGCCCGGCGTGAGCAAAATCCGGGTCCACTCGAGGTTTGCACCCCGGCCCTTGGATTCGAAAAGGTTCACCCCCTGGGCGCTTGCCGTGAGGATCTCATCCCGCCCATCGCCGTTCCAGTCCATGATCAGTACACCGTGAACAAGGGTGAGGGTCTCGTCGATCAGGTGGGGAATCCAGCTCTTGCCTTGCTGCGCCGTGCCCTGGGCATGACCCACTAGAAGCGCTTCGGGCATCTGGAACCAGGTCATCGGCGACGGAATCGAGTAGTCGGGGGTCTTTGATCCCGCGCCCACAATGGGCACGTCCACCAGTTCCAGCCGGCCATCGCCGTCCAGGTCAGCCCAGTGCAATCGATGCGATGTGGGAATCCGCCCGATCAGCGTCAGAGACCACTCGGCATCGAGCGATGCGCGCGGTTCCGCCCACCAGACCTCTCCGCCCCGGTCGCTTTGGTCCAGATAGAAGCCGCTGGCGAGCGCCAGGCCCTGCGCGGGATACCCCTCGCGAAACAACGGCGCCAGGCTGATGTTGTGCTCCGTGACGGTCGTGACAGACCGCGCGTGCCACGAGGGATTTTCGTACCAGTCGACGACATTCTGCTCGGAACTGAGAGCCAGGATGTCCATCCGGCCGTCGCCGTTCACATCCGCGACCGCAACCTGGTAGCCTTCGGGAATGGTTGCTACCGTGTGAGCCCGCCAGCGAGGCCGGCTCTTCCCGCTCTGTGCAGCGCCCGCAATCGAGAAACCGGCAAATGCGCTGCCCGCTCCCAGCGCAGACTTGAGGAAGCTCCGCCGTGAAGCAGCGCCTTCTCGGCGGCGAGGGAGGGAAGGTTGATCCTGGGCGCGGCGAGCCATAGGATTTGATTCTAAGCCCAAACGGGCGCCTCGGCTAGAGCATGAAATTGACGCTGGTGTTTGGGGTCGCGGTGTATAATGCCTCCAAGCCATGGCGCTACAAGCGGGGACGCGACTCGGGGCTTATGAGGTCATCTCGCCCCTGGGTGCTGGGGGCATGGGTGAGGTGTACCGCGCCCGGGACACAAAGCTCCAGCGGGGCGTCAGGTTGAAAACCTCGTCACGACTAACGCGCAGAGTCCCCCACGAGGATTCCCATTGATTCTTTCATGCGTGTTATAGTAATGGAATCGTGATCAGGGGCAGCTTCTGGACACTACTATTGGCTTTCTGCCTTTGGATTCCTTTCCACGCGTCTCTGCTGGTGAAGGAAGGAATGGCTAAGGGCCACTCTACCTGCACCTGTGGCTGCTGCATGCACGGCGGAACGTGCCCCATGATGAGGAAAGGGACGAGGGCAGGGTCACACTGCCCAAAGGCATCTCAGGCTAAACATTCTCAGTCTCAGGTTTTCTGCACGTGTTCCATGTCCGTGCCGGCTCCTGCGTGCATATCTTCCCACACGGATTTGCTCTTTGGCCGTCCAGTCTTCCGGCCATTGCCTAAACTTTTCCTATCGCAAAAAGACGCTGGGAGGGATTTCGCATTAGTTGTCTTCACTGATCTCAGCCTTCCCGACCCGCCTCCAAGAGCCTTCTCCGTTTAATCGCTAAATTCACATCTCTTTGCCTCGCGTCACGCGTGGGGTCCGTAGGCCTGTAAACAAAGGGGGCCTTCTGGTTCCGTCCACTGGTACGCACGGGGCAAGTGTCTTTTTCCCCTTGGAGGAGGGCTTCCATGAGAGCTTCTCGACTTTTACTCCTGACTGCCCTGGCCTTGTCGATTGCAGGGCTTGGGTACGCGACCATATTCGGGAACGTGCGCGGCATTGTCCACGATCCGCAGCACCGTCCCATTCAAAGCGCCGAAGTCACCCTTCGCGCCAGCGGTTCGTCGTGGTCGCAGACGGCTCGCACAAACTCTAACGGTGAGTTCGAGTTCAGTGCGGTGCCGGCGGGCGCCTATTCGTTGACGGTAAGAGCGCAGGGCTTCGGACCCGCGAGGGAGTCCATCGGCGTGAGTTCCGGCAGTGCGCCCATCCTGCACTTTGTGCTGGAGATTGCAACGACAAAGCAGAGCATCAAGGTGTCGGCTGCGCCCGAAATCATCAATACCCAGGCCTCGTCCAGTGAAACCACGATCAGCAGCCAGCGGATCACCCGAACTCCCGGCGCCGACCGGACCAACAGCCTGGCGATGATCACGGATTATGTTCCCGGCGCTTACATGGTCCATGACCAGCTCCACGTTCGCGGCGGCCATCAGGTGAGCTGGGAAGTAGACGGTGTCCCCGTTCCCAACACGAACATTGCCAGCAATGTGGGGCCGCAATTCGATCCCAAGAACGCCGATTACGTTGAAATGAAGACGGGCGGGTATTCATCCGAATATGGCGACCGGACATACGGCGTCTTCAACGTGATCCCGCACACGGGTTTTGAGTACAACAATGAAGGCGAACTGGTCTTGAGCTACGGCAGTCACAACCAGACGAACGACCAGGTCAGCTTCGGCAGCCACACCGACCGCTTTGCTTATTACGGGAGTTTCGAGGGCAATCGATCCGACCTTGGGCTGATGACACCTGTTCCCGAGGCAATCCATGACATGGACAGCGGCCTGGGGGGATTCGG
>JARRJI010000106.1:0-9583 GCA_037379595.1 Acidobacteriota bacterium
TGCTCGTTCTGCGTAATTCCACAGATGCGGGGCCGGTTCCGCTCGCGGCGGTTTGAATCCGTGGTGCGCGAAGCCGAACAGTTGGCCGCGCAGGGCGTGCGCGAAATCACCCTGGTGGGACAGGACACCACCAGCTACGGCGAAGACCTCGGGCTGCGCGACGGCCTGCCACTGCTCCTGCGGGAGCTGGGCAGGATCCCGGACCTGGTCTGGGTGCGCTTCCTCTATTGCTACCCGAACCGTGTGACGGAAGCCCTGATCGAGGCGGTCACGGAAACGCCGAAAGTGGCGAAGTATTTCGATATTCCCCTGCAGCATGCCAGTGCGCCGGTGTTGAAAGCGATGCGGCGCGGCTCAAGCGGGAAACATTTTCTCAGGATGCTTGCGAAGATCCGGTCGGCGATTCCGGAAGCAGCGTTGCGGACTTCCCTGATCGTGGGCTTCCCGGGAGAAACGGAAGAAGATTTCCAGGCTCTAATGGATTTTGTTACCGAGGCCGAATTTGATCACCTTGGCGTTTTCCTTTACTCGAACGAAGAGACCTGTGGCAGTTACAACCATCCACACCAGGTTCCAGCGGGCGTGGCGCGGCGGCGACGGAAAAAGCTGATGGCGGCGCAACGCAAAATTTCGCGCCGTCGGTTGCGGCGGAAGGTCGGCAAAGTTTTGCCGGTGCTGGTTGAGGGAACGTCGGAGGAAACCGACTTGCTTTTCCGCGGCCGTCTGGAATCTCAGGCGCCGGGGATTGACGGCCAGGTTTACATCAACGACTTTGCCGGAGCGGAACCCCGGCCGGGACAGTTTCGGTGGGCAACCATCACCGAAAGCGGCGACTACGATCTGGTGGCGCGGCTGGAAGAAGGAACCCTTGCCAATCCGGAAGCTCCGGCAGTTGGCGTCGTCCAGCGGCGGGACCTGATCCAGATTCAGCCTCCGCCGGAACCCATTTCAACGAGCGGCCATGCGGTGCCCCATCTGTAAGCGGGAAATCCCGTACGAAGGAAATCCTTTCCGGCCTTTTTGCAGCCAGCGCTGCAAGCTGATCGACCTCGACAACTGGCTGGAAGGGCGGTACCGCATTCCGGACAGCACCGGCGAAAAGCAGAAGCGTCGCGAGCCGACTTCGGAGGAAAACGGTGAAAACGGAAATGGCCGTTGAGAAGCGGCGCACTCCCGCGGTCTGGATTGCAACGGTTGCCGGAGCAGGTTATTTCCCTGTCGCGCCGGGAACCGTCGGTTCTGCGGTTGGCATTGGAATTGTGGCCGCGCTGGATGCGATTCCTTTTGCGCACGCCTGGCGGGAGGCGCTCATATGCCTTGCCGCAGGACTTATTTTTTTCATCGGCGTATGGGCGGCAGGACGAAGCGAAAAGTTTTTTGGGCGGACCGACCCGGGACATGTGGTGATTGACGAGGTGGTAGGACAGATGGTGACTTTTCTTCCGGGGCCCCACTTCTCGTGGGAATTGCTCCTGGCCGGATTCGTTCTGTTCAGGCTTTTTGACATTACCAAGCCGTTTCCTGCGCGACGCGCAGAGCGTTTGCCGGGCGGTTGGGGTATCATGGTAGATGATGTGATTGCGGGTGCTTACGCTATGGGCGCGCTTGCTGTGCTTGGTCATATAATTCGATGAAGCTGTGGAAGAAGAGCGATAAATCCAGCCACTCTATGGACAAAGCGAAAAAGTCCGGAACTGAACCTCTCATTGAAAAAGTAACCCCTCGGGCGGCTATTCCCGGAGGTGAGATTTCGATCCTGGGAAAGGGCCTGGTATCGAATGGCAACAGCCGCCCTACCGTACGTTTTGGCGAACAGGCAGGGAGCGTGCTTCTGAGTTCTGCCAACCGCCTGATCGTTCGCGTGCCGGAAGGCGTGGTGAGCGGCGATCTCGTCGTCGATACCGGCAGAGCGGCCACGGCACCGGTAAGAGTTGCAGTGGGCATTCTGCTGACGGACTCGCTCCATCCTGTCACCAACCCTGCCGTCGATGTCGCAGGCAATGTGTTTTCCACATTCAGTGGCAGCCGCGGGCAGAAGGTCCCCGTCTCCGTCTTCAAGATTGACACCCAGCATGTCGTGAAGCCGTTTTTGAACGACCTGATGAACCCGACCGGTCTGGCTTTTGACCTGGAAGGCACGCTTTACATCTCAAGCCGCATGGAAGGCACGATCTATAGCGTGACCCCACAGGCCAAGCTTTCCACGTACGCGGAGGGAATGGGCGTCGCGACGGGAATGGCGTTCGACAACGCCGGGAACCTCTACGTGGGAGACCGCACGGGCACGATTTTCAAGATCGCACCCGATCGCCAGATTTTTGTGTTCGCAACGCTCGAGCCCAGCGTCTCCGCGTACCACCTGGCGTTTGGACCCGATGGCAACCTTTACGTCACCGGACCCACGACCTCGAGCTTTGACAACGTTTACCGCGTCTCGCCCGACGGCGCGGTCAGCCGCTTTTATCGCGGCCTGGGACGCCCGCAGGGGATAGCTTTTGACGCTGCGGGCAACCTTTACGTGGCCGCCTCGCTTTCAGGGCATCGCGGAGTTGTGCGCCTCACGCCTGACGGCGGGGCGGAGTTGTTCGTCTCCGGATACAACATCGTAGGGCTGGCCTTTACGCCGCGTCGATCGATGATCGTGGCCACCAACAACTCACTGATTGAGCTGTTCGTTGGCATTGAAGGCAGGCCCTTGCTGCAATCGAGTGGAAAGTGAAAAGGGCAATCAAGTACGGCCCGTGCGATCATGGCTCAGATGACGCCTCGCTTGTCGCTTGTCACCCATCGATAATCCAGAATGAACGCAGAAATCATTGCCGTCGGCTCGGAACTTCTCACCCCTCATCGCGTTGACACCAATTCCCTGTATCTCACCGAAAAACTGAATTCCCTCGGGGTTGAGGTCCAGTTCAAGACCGTGGTGGGCGACGACGCCGAACGGCTCGGCACGGTCTTTCGGGCGGCGCTTGGCCGCAGCGATCTGGTCATCCTGATGGGAGGCCTTGGCCCGACGGAGGACGACATCAACCGGCAGGCTGTCGCAGACGTTCTTGGCCGCCCGTTGCACGAAGTTCCCGAAGTTCTCGAGCGCATCGCCGCGCGCTACGCGCGCACAGGGCGCAAGATGCCCTCCAACAACGTGCGCCAGGCTCTGGTGCCGGAAGGCGCCGAATGGCTTCCCAACAGGAACGGCACCGCGCCGGGAATCTGGATCGAGCAGGAAAAGAAGATCATCATCATGCTTCCAGGGCCGCCGCGGGAGCTCGAAGCCATGTTCGACACGCAGTGCATGCCGCGCCTGAAGAATCTTGTTCCGGGCGAGCAGATTCGGACCCGCGTGATCAAGGTTGCGGGACTTCCGGAATCCGAGGTGGACGGCCGGATCGCGCCGATCTACAAGTCCTACACAAACCCCTCGACAACCATTCTCTCCACCGGCGGCGCGATCGAGGTTCACCTGCGCGCTCATGCTTCCACCCAGGAGCAGGCTGACGCTTTGCTCAACGAATTGACGGACAAGATCGAACCCGCCCTCGGCAACCATGTCTTTTCCACCAGCGGCCAGACCCTCGAAGAAGTTGTGGGAGCGTACATGGTGATGAAGCAGAAGACCCTGGCCACCGCCGAAAGCTGCACCGGGGGCCTTTTGAGCGAGCGGATTACCCGCGTCCCGGGAAGCTCTGACTATTTTCTGGGCGGTACCGTCTGCTACAGCAACGAATTGAAAACCAGGTTTGCCGGCGTGCCACCCAGGCTGCTGGAAACCTACGGCGCGGTCTCAAAGCAGGTGGCCCAGGCGCTGGCGGAAGGAATCCGGATGAGGACCAAGGCTTCCATCGGCATCGGTATCACGGGAATCCCCGGGCCCGGCGGCGGCTCTCCCGAAAAACCCGTCGGCATGGTCTTCATCGCGCTCGCCGACGACCGCGGGACGGAAGTCCGCGAATTCCGCTTTCCCGGCGACCGCGAACGCATCCGATTGCTTTCCTCACAGTTTGCGTTGGAAATGCTTCGGCGGCGAATCAGAAATTAGGAATCGAAGCTGGGCCGCTGATCATTGGATTCTGCCATGCGAGCCTTTATCGCCATCGAATTGCCCGAGCCCATTCGCGAGGCCCTGGCGCGCGAACAGGCACGCTTCCGCGCGGTCTGTCCCGACGCCCGCTGGACTCGCCCGGAAGGGATTCATCTGACATTAAAATTCCTGGGCCAAATTTCCGACGAGCAGGTGGACGAGGTTAGAAAAGCGCTGGGGCAATTGGAGCGGTTTGAGAAATTCACCGTGCAGGCGAAAGGCTTTGGCTTCTTCCCGAACGCGAAACGCCCGAGGGTTTTCTGGGTCGGCCTGGAAGCTCCTTCTGAACTTGCCCGGCTGGCAGCGCAAGTCGAGAGCGCAATGGCGACCATTGGATTTCCGCCTGAAAACCGGGCCTTCAGCCCGCACCTGACGCTTGCGCGGTTCAGTGTTCCCCGCCCGCAACCGAAACTGCAGGCGCTCCTTGCTGAACAAGGTGAGCTGACTCTTGGAACCTTTGAAGTCTCAGAATTTTTTCTGTGGGAGAGCAAGCTGTCGCCGCGCGGGGCTGAATACCGGAAGGTCGCGCGGTTCCCGTAGCGAAAAAGCGGAACGTCTTGTATCAGCCTGGACGAAGCACCGCGCCATAGATTAGAAAACGAAAGCCGGAGTGTGGGGATGGCTAACTTACTCTGCCATAACTCACTCCGGCTCTCAGCCGATAACAACTTCCGCGTCCACGTCCATCCCCATTCAAAAACTGTAGGACATAGCTTCGGGGGGTTCGATTCTTTAAACAAGTTCCGGAAATCAACCGGACTTGCGTTCAGGTCGGCATTCCAGGTTCCAGATGCCTGCGTCGAATGGCCTTCTCGTCAGACATCCCCCGACTCTTGAACCGATGATTGTCTTAGCTATTCTCTTCGCAGTCAAGCTGAAAGTTACGAGAAAAAGCACATGAGCGTTGAAATGTCGTTCACTGCGGGAATGGCCCCACCGCCAGCACTGACGCGCGATGATTCGAGTGCACTGAAGACAAGGGCGGATCTTCAGCAAAAGCGCGGGGACAGCATGTCCATTTGCGTTACAATAAGAACTCATGGTGCAAACTCTATTCGGTCCACAGGAACAAAAATCCAATCTTTTCAACCGGCTTAAGCAGGCTGTTGCCTCAACCAAGAGTCAGTTGGTCGAAAAGCTCGACCAGGTAACGGAAGGCAAGGAGGCCATCGATCCGGCCTTGCTCGACGACCTCGAAGCCACGCTGATCATGGCCGATCTGGGCGTTAAGACTTCCGGAGACATTCTGGACGGGCTGCGCGAGCAGGCCAGCCGCGGAAAGCTGCAGGACGTGCGGGAAATTCGGGGCGTCGTAGAGCAGGAAATTCTCAGGATCCTCGAACATCCCCCCAACGGCGTCGGCGGCCGTGCCGCTCAGAAGAAGCCCCCCGTGGGACAACCGGAGGTCATCCTGGTTGTAGGAGTGAACGGAGTTGGAAAGACGACGAGCATCGCCAAACTTGCGCGCTACTACATGGACCAGAATCGCAAGCCGCTGCTTGTGGCTGCGGATACCTTTCGGGCGGCGGCCATCGAACAGCTTGATATCTGGGGCTCGCGCCTGGAGATGGAAGTCATAAAGCAGAAGGCAGGAGCTGATCCCTCTGCCGTAATCTTCGATGGCCTGAAAGCGGCCAAGTCACGCCACTTTGATCCGGTCATCGTCGATACGGCCGGGCGCCTGCACACCAAGTACAACCTGATGACCGAACTCAGCAAGATGTGCCGCATTGCCTCCCGGGAAGTCCCCGGGGCTCCGCATCAGGTGCTGCTGGTCATCGACGCTACCACCGGCCAGAACGGCCTCGCGCAGGCACGCCAGTTCACCGAGCATGCCGGGGCGACCGGCATTGTGCTGGCCAAGCTTGACGGAACCGCCAAAGGCGGCGTGGTGGTTGCCATCGCGCGCGAACTGGGCTTGCCAATCCAGTTTGTCGGCATCGGAGAAAAGATCGAAGACCTGATTCCCTTTAACCCACGCGACTTCGTCGCTTCCCTGTTCGAAACCTAGCGGGAAGCCGGCGGAAACGTCAGATCAAGAGCGATTAGACAAAGAAACCACCCGCCGCAGTGCCAATAAGTCCACTCGATTTGATGACTGCCACCGCGATCCCTGGTGCAACCCGATGTCTGGCCGGTGAATCTAAAAGGGCGAGGACATCATCTTGCAAAGAACAACTTTTCGGGGCATATTAAGAGCTATAGAAGGTTAAAGCATGTTGCGACGGCAGCGCGGAGAGTACCTTCGACCTGGGTTCAGGGAGGGAGCATTATGATGGCAGCGAGAAGAACACTGTTCACCAGTCTCCTTTTGGCCGTAGCGTTCCCCTGCCTTGCTCTTGCTGCCCAGCAGAATGCGCAGCAGAGCAACCTCGCCAACAACAACGCCGGCACCGCCGGCACAAGCACCACAGCCAAGGCCAAGACCCCGAACAAGTTCGCGGGGATCGTTTTACCTGCCGGGTCTTCGCTGCACGTCAGATTGCAGACCACGCTGACTTCAAAGACCAACAAGACAGGCGACAAGTTTACCGGATACGTTGAGCAACCGGTGTCCGTAAACGGCAAGGAAATCGTTCCCGTCGGCAGCCTGGTCGACGGTCATGTCGTGTTTGTCAAGAAGTCAAAACGCATCAAGGGCGTGGGCCAGATGCGTATTGTGCTGGACGACATTACCACTGAGAACGGTGACGAGTTTCTTCTGAACGGCTCGCTTGATGAAGCCCAGGGCAGCCCTTGCGCCAAGGCCGCGCACGACTCTGAAGGAACTCTCAAAGGCTGTGGAAAGAGCGCGAAGTCTGCCCTCAAAGGGGCGGCCATCGCCGGCGCCATGGGCGCTGGAGCGGGCGCGACGGTGGGCATGGGGCACGAGATTGATTGCCGGTACTTCGGGGCATGCGGTGGACCAAGTTTCGGGGCAGATGTGGGGTACGGCGCGGCGATCGGCGCTGGTGCGGCTCTAATTTACAACGTCTTCAAGCACGAAAAAGCGCTTGTTCTTCTCCAAGGAACGCACCTGACGTTCATCGTAGATCGCAGCATCCAGGCAAGGCCGATGCCGGCTTCGGCCAGCATACCGACGACCGAAGACTAGCAATTCTCCCGGCTGGCTGCCTGGGTTGTAAACCTCACAAGCTTTGGACACCCAAATCACCTCCTCAACGGGTGTCGTGACAACGTATTCTCCCGAGGGGCAACGTTGTCAATCCTTAAAAACAATAACCGGGAATAGCGCCACGGATGGCTAACGGCGGTGGTTCAGATTGACAGGGCTTTGTCTCTCCGGAACCGTGCGCTGGATGCCCAACAATGACAGTAGCAGTCAGCGCTTGAACGGGGCCATCACGATGTCTCGTGCTCGTTAGCGACTGCATTCCAAGACCTGGCCTGAACCGCAGGCCATAGAGCGAACATCTGCGGCCGGCCGGGCACTGAGGGAGTTGGCAATGCGAACCAGCAAATTCATCTCCTGCCTCAGCGTTCTCTTACTGATCTGTCCCTTCTGCGCTGCCCAATCGACCGCCCCAAAGCTTCCCGGCAGATCCAAAGCGATTCCCCTGACCATCAAGCCGGGCGTGCCTATTCGTGTCGCTCTCAAGAAGCGCGTCAGGATCAAGCACGTCGGCACTCCGATTGAAGGGCGGGTCGTTGACCCTGTCTATGTGTTCGACCAGAAGGTCATTCCGGCGGGCAGCACGTTGCTGGGGCGCGTCGCGAAGATCGACCCTGTTTCACGAAAGAGACGGATCGAGGCGATCGCGAATGGCGACCTGACTCCCTTCCATACAGCACACATTGAGTTCAGCACACTGGTGCTGAAAAGCGGCAAGCGTCTCCCGATCCGGACCGCGGTCTCGCCGGGTGCCACCCATGTCGTTCAGCTTGTGGCGGGCGGAAAAAAGGATAAGAAGGAAGGTCGCATCAGAGGGAAGATCGGCGAGGCTCGGCAGGAAATTGAGAACCAGAAAAAGCAGGCAATCGCTGCCATCAAGTACCCCCACAAGTTGAAATGGCTCGAAGGGATGGTAACGGCCCAACTGCCCTTCCATCGTCAATTCCTGCCGGCCGGAACTCAATTCACGGCTACTTTGAAAGGCCCGCTAACACTGGGGACGGAAGATTATCCGCAAGAGGAGATGAAGAAGGTTGGCAGCAAAATTCCATCGGGAAGCACTGTCCACGTCTGGCTGGCCACTTCCCTGAGTTCGGCGAAGGACCACAGAGGAACGCCGGTCGAAGCCGTCGTGTCGCAGCCGCTTTTTTCCAGGGACCATCAGTTGATTCTGCCGGAGGGCAGCCGCCTGGAGGGTACCGTGACAAAAGCCGTGCCCGCCCACCGGCTCAACCGGAACGGCAAACTGAGCTTTGCTTTCACGCGTATTGAACTGCCCCACGGAGCAACCCGGGCGGTCGAGGCCTCGCTGCAGGCGGCCACCGTGGCCAAGACCTCGCATCTGAAACTCGACTCCGAAGGCGGCGCTCATGCTGTCAGTTCCAAGAAGAAATACCTGATGCCCGCCATCGATGTCCTGCTGGCGGAGTCCTCGTTTGACAGCGACCCCCAAAGCCGGGCCATTCAGGAAGGCAGCAGCCAGGGCGGCGATGTCGCAGGCGGAGCGATCCGCGGCGGAGTCGGATTTGGATTGCTGGGCAGCCTGGTGGCCATGGCAGCGCGCCTGCAGCCCGTGACCGCCGGCTTCGCGTTCTACGGCGCAGCCATGTCGGTCGACTCTCACATCCTGGCGCGCGGCAGCCAGGTCGTCTTCCCCAAAGATACCCCCATGGAGATTCGCTTCGGCACGCATGAAGGCCCGGTGGCGCCTCCCAAGAAAAAGGCACCTGCCAAAGCTCAGTCGATTGCGAAGAACTCAGCCTGATTGCTTGCCCCGTCCGCACACGGGCAGGACAGCAACCGCAATTCAATCGCTTGTCACAATAAGGATTTCAGGACGCAAGGCTTTCGGCGGGAACCGACTTGGCCCGGGCGTCCTCTTCCTTCACTTCCTCGTGGTAGTCGGGTTCGCTGTTGATGGCCCAAAGGTCGTGGCTGGCCCCGCAAATGTTCTGGGCGGCGCAGAGAGCCGTCATCATGGAATGGTCCTGGTTGTTGTACTTGTGCATGCCGTTACGGCCGACGAATTGGAGGTTCCTGAGATTGGCCTCGGCGTAGGCGCGGATGGCCTCCACGCGCTCCGCCCAGCCGGGGTCGTACATAGGATAGGCCTTTTTCATCCGCACCACCGTTCCGTCTTCGATCTCTTCAGGACGAACCAGACCGAGTCGGGCGATCTCACTTCGCGCCATCTGGATCAGCTTCTCATCGGGGCTCGACCAGAGCTCGTCATTTTCGAAGACGAAGTACTCCATGCCCAGACACGTCTTGCTGGCGTCCGGAACCATGGCCGGCGACCAGTTCTTGAAATTCTGAATGCGCCCCACCTTCACTCCCGGCTCGTGGACGTAAATCCAGTTGTCGGGCGAAATCTCTTTGCGATTGACGATGAG
>JARRJI010000107.1:0-832 GCA_037379595.1 Acidobacteriota bacterium
ATACAGGATCAGGTCGACGTCGGGCATGGGTTCATCGCTGACCCAGTAACCCACCTTGTTGTAGATAAAGTAGATTCGCGCACACCCGTCCGCTACATGATTGGCCTCGATCAGCCTGGCCAGTTGCTTGAAGACGACTTCCGGCTTGAATTCCACCGGAATCCTCAGGCGGCCGGCGTCGGTCGCCAGTCGCTTCCAGTGACGGCGGAAGGCAAAGGGCCGGCCCCCGTAAATCCGCAAGGTCGTGAAAACTCCCCAGCCGTTCAAAAGCCCTGCCTGGCCGGGCGAGAGGCGAACTTCCTCCATTGGAACGAGGCGCTCATTGTGATGGACGAATCTGTGTAGCATGGCCTGCTTTCTTGTGATGCAGCACGAGGTCCTGCGGCCAACAGGAGCGGGCACCGCCGTTCTGGTCAGCAGCAGATCCGTTTCTTGCTCGGCGGACCTGCGCTCCCGCAGGAATGCCTCATCTTGCAGTCCATCCGTGTAAGGTGTCAAGTGAGGTTTGTGGGGACGGGACACTGAGAAAAGCCGCCGGGCACTGCACACCGCCTCTCTTCCAGTAAGCCAGGCTACTGCCCGGTTTTCTGGTGGGTATACTCGGGCAACGCGCAGCCGGGCGATTCAGCGTAGAACCGGTTGCCTTTGTAGTCGAGTTCTTTAAGGCCTGCCCTGGAAGTATAAAAGCCGGAGATAATATTGTCCTTGAGAAGCCGGAAAAATCGTGTGCCGTCGTCTTCAGCGCCTTTATCGGCGCGGTCATCGCTCATGATGTCGAGGATGGCCATCTGCTGGTTTTCGTTAAGCTCGATAAACTCGCGCTGGTGCAGCC
>JARRJI010000107.1:876-16038 GCA_037379595.1 Acidobacteriota bacterium
CGACGCGATAGGTTTTCTGCGGGTCAGTTGTCCTGATCCGATGCAACAGTGGCGCGCCGTTGTAAGCTTCGGCGATTGCGACCATCTCCGGAGTTAGTTGTTCCGCAGCTTAGCGAACCCCGGCGAATCTGTAAGTGTGAAGGTCAATCCACTCGGCCACTTCGTCCACGATGTCTCCATCGGATGACTTCCCGGGCGCGGCTGAGGATTCGCCCAGCATCAAGGCCGCCAGCCGGTGAATCACCTGGTATTCATCGGGGGAGAAAAACTGCGGCTCGAACGGTCCGGTGCGCGGGCGAATGAAGTCCACGGGACAACCGGGTGGAACGGGGTGGAAACGGGAGTCACCCTCGAGAGCGCGCCCGAGGTGACCGGGTGCAGGGCGATAGAGCCCGGCAGGAAGGGTCTGCGGCCTGGATTCTGAAGAAGCCGGCGCAGAGAATCCATCCGCCTGCAGCGAACCGGCCTTTCCCGCGATACCCGCCAAAGCGGCCGCCTTTCCCACATCAATCAGCCACTCCCGCCGCGAGAGCTCGGTCTTATCCTCACCTGCGCGTCGTGTCTTTTTCTCGTCCTTGTCTTTCATCACATGGCCCCTGTCTGGTTGTGTGATCGGCGGTTCGATTTACACATTTCCTTTGCGATGTTCTTCGGCAATGTAATCGCCCACACGGGCCGCAATGGCCATGATCGTCAGCGTCGGTTCGTAGCAACTGTTGGTGACGAAGCATGAACCATCAGCCACAAAGACATTCTTGGCGTCGTGTAGGCGATTGAATTTATTCAGCACACTGGTCTTGGGATCGTTGCCCATGCGGGCCGTTCCGCACTCGTGGATATTCTTGCCGAACACGCTCAGCTCTTTTTTCGGCGGGCGCGGGTCCTCCAGCTTCAATTCATCGAGGATTGCCATGATGTCTTCCCGCATGGCTTTTGCCATAGCGTATTCGTTCTCTCCGTGGCTGGCGCTGATGTGCAGAACAGGAATGCCCCAGGCATCCTCCTTTTCCTTGTCCAGCCTCACGTGGTTTTCGTAGCGCGGAAGCGTTTCGCCCTGGGACTCCATGCCGAAGCCGTAAGGGATGTTTCTCCTGACCTTCTCCCGGAACGGCTTGCCGTATCCCGGAATCGAATAAGCCTGCCCGTAAAGCTCCTGGCTCCCGTCGCCGTCAAAACGGTATCCACGGATAAAGTTCTTATTCCTGTTGGAACCCACGTTGGCGTATTTCGCGATCAGAAAACCGCAGGGCGTGCCGACGGGCTCGCGCGAGGAAGATTTCAACGAAGGCATGATGCCGCCGGCGCCCTCGATGGTGAAGTGGTCCATCAGGTAGTGCCCCAAAACTCCCGTGGAATTTCCCAGCCCATTGGGATAACGGCGCGTGGTCGAGTTCAGCAGAATGCGCGTGGATTCGAGAGCGCTTGCCGCCAGAACAACAATCTTTGCCCGAGCCTCGCGATGCTTATGGGTTGTGCGATCGATGTAGTGGACTCCACTTGCACGGCCTTCGTTATCGACCATGACTTGGCTGACCACCGCATCGCTCAGCAGAGTGAAGCGGCCGGTTTTTGCCGCCGCCGGCAGGGTGACGGCAGGGCTGTTGAAATATGAAGCGGTATAGCATCCGCGCTGGCATTCACCGCAGTAATGGCAGGCGGGCCGGCCGTTGTGCGGAACGGTCAGGTTGGCCACCCGGTCCGGCATCACTCGCCAGCCGAATTTGCTCTCGATGACACGCTTGGCAAGCAGGCTGCCGCAGGAAAGGTTCATCGGAGGAAGGAATTTCCCGTCGGGCATCTGGGTAGCTCTCGACCTTGTCGTCATAAGGTTCGAGGTCTTTGTAGCTGATGGGCCAGTCCTGGCCATAGCCGTCCCGGCTGGCCGCCTTGAACTCGTAGTCACTGTAGCGGTAGCTCTCCCTCGCCCAGCAGAAAGTTTTGCCCCCGACCTGCCGTCCTCGAACCCACATGAACGGTTCGCCCGCGGGGAACGTGTAGGGGTTCTCATGGTCATTGACGAAAAACTGGTGACAGTATTCGTCACAGGCATAGCAGAGCCGCTGGATCGGCTGTTCCGCCAGACGGGCTTGCTGATCTCCGAAGCCGCGATACTTCAACTGGTAGGGCCAAACGTGTTCGGTGAAGTCCCGGGACGGAATGCGCGGAGGTCCCGCCTCGAGCATCAAAACCTGCATGCCCGCTTCGCACAGTTCCTTGGCCACCCATCCGCCGCTTGCTCCCGAACCGACAATCAGGGCGTCGTAGTTTTTTCGATGATCTCTCGCGTTTTGCACAGCGGAAGTTTATGTTATGTTTCGGTAATCAGCAAGCGCAAGATCGAGGGGTCATTCTCAGAGCTTGTGACCATGAAGATTGGGGTTGTTTCTGACACGCACGGATACCTTGATCCGCAGTTGCCGGGCCTGCTGGCCAACGTGGATTCAATTCTGCACGCCGGGGATGTTGGCGCCCGGGTATTGCTGGAAGAACTGGAATGCGTTGCCGGAGTGCGGGCCGTCCGGGGAAATGTGGACCCGCCCGAATTGAACCTGCCGCCTTCAATGATCGTGAGGTTCGAAAACATCCAGATTGAAATGCAGCACCAGCTTTCAGTGCCGCAGGATGAACTTGAGGAATGGGCGGAGCGTTCGGCGCTGCAACAGTTCAATCCCGCTCGTCGCGCGCAGTTTCTTGAAAGCTTCGATTCTGCTACCAACGTGGTTGTTTTTGGTCACAGCCATCGTCCGTGTCTGGCGGTGGTGGGTCATATCCTGTTTTTCAATCCGGGCAGTTCGGGCAAAAAGCGATTCTCCTTGCCGCGCTGTTATGGGCTGCTGGAAGTCTTCCCTCAAGGCGTCCGAGGGTCGATAATGGGACTAGAGAGGGAAACCCAAAGCCTGCCGGGTAGTGTTTGGTTGTCCCTCGGGGAATGACGTCATGTCAAAGTTGAAGAAGATCAAGCGCATATTGGAAATCACGGCGACCGTGGTTGCCGTCGCGATTGTGATCATCGAGCGAATTGAGAAGTCTGAGATGTCATGAAGCTGTTGGCACCGGGGCGCGAAGGTCGTGAGCGTTGCCTAGACACTTGCCGTGCCCGATGGGCTCAGATGCTCTCTCGCCCGCCGAAGTCGTTCCACCGTACGTTTCTGTCCCAGCACTTTCATCACATCGAATAGCCCTGGCGCCACAGCCTGCCCGGTCAACGCCACGCGAGTTGCGTTAATCACCAACCCTGCTTTGACACCGCTTTCTTCTGCGAATCCTCGCAAGGTTTTTTCTGTATCTTCCGGGTTGAATGAGTCCAGCTTTTCAAGCCTTTCAGCCAGATTGCCGAGCAGTCCGGGCAGGGAGGGATCTTTCCAGAATTTCTTTTGCGCATCCGCGGCGTAATCAAATTCATCGGTAAAGAAGGCCCGGCTACCCTGGGAAAAATCCTTCAACGTGCGGGCGCGCGGCTGGAGCAGAGCGACAGTTTCCCGGAACTGCTCCGGCGACGCCGGAATTGTGGAATCGAAGCCGGCCGATTTTAATTCGGCTTCCACCAGCGGTACCAGTCGTTCGAGGTTCAGCGCTCGCAGGTACTGGCTGTTCATCCAGGCAAGCTTTTCCGGATCGAAGACAGCGTTGGACTTGGAGACCGTGGCAAAGTCGAACTCGCGGACCATCGCTTCGCGGGGGAGAATTTCTTCTCCTCCCGGCGGCGTCCAACCCAATAGCGCCAGGAAATTGACCAGTGCTTCCGGCAGGATTCCCTGGTCACGGTAGGCGCCGACGGAGGTTGCTCCGTGCCGCTTGGAAAGGCGCTGCTTATCGGGACCCAGAATCAGCGGAAGGTGCGCAAACGCGGGCAGGGTGGCTCCCATCGCGCGGTAGACCAGGATCTGCTTGGGGGTGTTCGAAAGGTGGTCGGCGCCGCGCACGACATGGGTGATTCGCATGTCCACGTCGTCGGCCACCACGCTCAGGTGATAAGTGGGCTGCCCGTCGGAGCGCAGCAGGACGAAATCTTCGAGCTCCTGGTTTTCAACCTTGATGTGACCAAAAACCGTGTCCTCGAAACTTGTCTCGCCGGTTTCCGGGACGTGAAACCGGACGGCATACGGAATGCCCTCCGCAATGCGTTTTTGACGTTCCGGCTCCGTCAGGTTGCGGCAGGTCCCGTCGTATTTCCACGGGCGCCCACCCGTGGCGAGGGAACGTTTGGCCTGCAGTTCTTCGGGTGTGCAGAAGCACGGGTACGCGTGGCCTGTTTGTTGAATCTCAGCCGCCAGCGCGCGATAGCGGTCAAGGCGGTCGGACTGGTGGAACGGTCCCTCGTCCCAATCGAGTCCCAGCCACTTCAGGCTTTCGAGGATCGCGGCCGTCAGTTCCGGCCTGGAGCGATCGGCGTCGGTATCCTCGATCCGCAGGATGAAAACGCCGTTCATGTGGCGTGCGAAAAGCCAGTTGTAGAGCGCCGTCCGCGCCCCTCCAACGTGGAGGTAGCCGGTCGGCGAGGGTGCGAATCGAACACGAATATTAGTCATCGTTCAGCTTTGCGTCATTAGGGATTTAACTGCGGCGGCCAAGGTTCCAGCCAAGTAAGCCATCGTAAACGATATCGGCGCGGAGCGTAAAGGCGAAGCGAGCGGCTCGCTGCCGAGGGTTTCATCAAGAGGCTCCAAATCGCCTGGGGCCGTAAGGATCCAAGGACTGCGACGGTGCGCCGGTCAAGAGCAGTTCTGCAATCAATTTTGCTGTGACCGGGGTCAGCAGAATCCCGTTGCGAAAGTGCCCAGTGGCGAAGATCAGGTTCCTGAGCTTGCCAAACCCCAGAATGGGAAGATGGTCCCTGGTGTCAGGGCGCAGCCCTGCCCATGCGCTGCGGAATCTGAAATCTTTCGCGACAGGAAGAATCCGGATGATTCCCTGGATGATGGAGTGCAATCCCTCAGCGGTGACCTGCTTTTCATAGCTGCCCCACTTTGCCGTCGTTCCCGCTACCACAGTCTGAGGACTGCGAGGGACAACGTAATGAATCCCCGCCCGGACCACGTGGGGCAATTCGACTGGCGTTTCAAATTCGATCATTTGTCCGTGGCACGGCTGCATTGGCAAAGAGACGCCGAAGGTTTCCGCCAGTTGGCCGGACCAGCAGCCGGCAGCCAGAATAAAACGTTCGGCGGAGAGCCTGGTTTCCACAGCTGCCCCCTGCGGTAGAGCGCGGACGCTTTCAACCCGGTCGCCTTGAAGGTTGAAACCCGTCACAGCGCAGTCCCAACAGAACGCCACGCCGGCGCGTTCGCCTGCCTTGATCAGAGCTCGGGTCAGCCGTCGGTTGTCAACCCAGTGGTCGTTGGCAACGAACAGAGCAAGTTCGATGCGGTTTGAGAGTCCCGGGAGACGATTGGAAACGTGGTCTTCGGTCAAGCGTTCAAGGTGCAGGCCTCGCCGGGTCTGGGTCCGGTAGACCTGCTCCAGTTCTTCGCACTCATGCTCGTCGATGGCGACGAGCAAGGTGCCATCGCTTCGGTAATGGACGCTTTCCTGGCTCAGTTCCTCAACCTCTTCCACGAATTTCGGGTAAAGGTCACGGCTGGCCATACACAGGTCAGAGAAATGCTCGGGTTCGATCATTTCGCCTTGAGGGGCGATCATGCCGGCGGCGGCTCCGCTGGCCTCGGAGCACGGCTGGCCGCGATCGACGACCAGGACGCTCGCTCCAGCTCTCGCCAGGCGCAGGGCAATCGCGCTTCCGATAATTCCTCCACCGACAATAACAACATCTGCTTTTTGGGTTGAATCGAGAGTGTGTGCCATTCGAGCAGTTGATCCTCCATTCCTCGATCCCAATTCCTGGGGACTGCGGGTTGTCGCACCGAGCTATTGTGGGCTGCAACTTTTCACTGTAGATGGCGCACCACTCAAAATGCAACTGAAGAGGGAAATGGGTTCAATCCATGAGGGGCAGCTTAGAGTTGACTCTCGTTACTACATGCCCCCACCGGAGGATTACAGCATTCTAATATTGGCGAGAAATGTACGTATCTTATCCGTAACTGGAACTAACGGCCTATTGTGTACCTGTTTGCTCTTTGGTTACATTCTTCGCATATGGGATGTTTACCACATTTTCGGGACCCGAACGATTGCAGGTTTCTAACGAAGGAGCCGCGCCGCGAACTGGAATTCTGGAAGTGGGTGCTGATGATCGCCGTACGTCCGCTCACCCGCTTTTCCTTGCTTCCCGTCAGGCGTCCACACTCAACTCCCGCTTCGGCTCCGGAATTTATCGGCCATGATGATTTTTATTCGGCCGTTACCGACAAACGTGAATTTCACGCAAACGAAGGGAGGATGCCGGTGGACGATGTGTCGGTTAATCGGCGGCTAGGGCGCGAAAAGTTGGCGCCGCAGACGCGTCCGGCCAGCGGCAGCGAAACAAAATGAAGGGAACCATATCACTTGCTCAAGAGCTTCGAGCTATTCGAACTGGAGGTGGCAACGGGACGTCATCATCGAAACGGAGGCCCGAGCCGAAGTTGGTCGAGCGCCCCTGGCAGGCGGATATCGATCGAATACAGCAGACTCTGCAGGACGTGCTGCAGACCTTCTCCAATCTTTCCGGGGTTGAACTTCCGGGTGTAACCGCGGATTCCAAAGACTCAGGAGGACCACTGCCGAAGCTGGACGTCGGCACTCTGAAGGACCGCATCCGCAACGATCTTGAAGCTTTTTCCGTCACTACGGCCGCGGAACTGTCGAAACAGGCTGAGGAAAAGACTCGAACCGCCCTGGGGACAATCGAGAATGAAATGCAAGGCCGCATCGATCAAGTGGCCGGCGAGTTCCGCGACAAGCTGCAGTCAAGGCTGGGTCCGGAAAACATCGAGATCGATGTCACGGAGAAGACCAAGGACCGGGTTGCGGAGCTGGTCCAGGCCCAGACCGATGAATTTGCCCGCTGGGTCTGGCTGATGTGTAAAGGGACCGACACTCCCATCCCGGCGCAAATCGAGAAGCTTCTGGAACCCTATGTCGAGGAAGCTACTGCCAAACTCGCGGGTGTGTTCCAGCAAAAGGTTCAGGACCTGCTGGCCGAACAGGAACAAACGGCACAGGGCAGGTTTCAGGAAACCATCGGGGCTCTCGAAAGCCAGGTTGGTACGCTGGAGCAGACAGCGCGAGAGATTTGCGAGCACAGTGCCGATGCGGTTGCGAAGGAGTCGGCTGAGAAGCTGAATGCCGCGGCAGAGGAGGCAGCGAAAAACTTTGCCGGCCGAATGCAGGGCGAAGCCGAAGGTGTTTTTGGCAGCTTCCAGACTCGCCTGCAGGAGACGGCAGCCGCTTCGCAAGAGGGATTGAGGCGCGAAGAGAGCCAGCGCGAGGAAAACTTCCGGCAGAGACTCGAGGGGCTGGCAAGCGAGGTACAGCAAAAGAGCATGTCGGAGATCCCCGGCCGCATCACGCAGACCGTTGCCAACGCGGTCGAATCCTCTGTTCAGCACCT
Organism: Acidobacteriota bacterium; assembly: GCA_037379595.1. Taxonomy (GTDB): domain Bacteria; phylum Acidobacteriota; class Terriglobia; order UBA7540; family UBA7540; genus SCRD01. The sequence continues at coordinate 8,369 of JARRJI010000107.1, forward strand.
GCACCAGCAGGCGGAGGATTCGCTGGAACGTTCCAGAGAAGAAATCAAAGCTTTCCTGGAAATGGAGATGGAGGGAGCGCGACAGCAGATCCATGACCTGGGATGGTCGACGCATCAGGCGTTGTCCCAGGACGCCGGACGAGTGGGGGATACCCTCCAGGGGCTGGACCAGGAGCTTGCCGGTCTTCGCGACCAGCACATTGAGGCCTCCCGGGAACAACTCGCCAGCGTGATTCAAGGAAGCATGGAATCGCTGACGGAGCGTATCACGCAAATTACTGAGCATCAGGTGCAGGAAATCGACCAACTCGTGCGGGATTCGCAGCAGAAGGCTGCCTCGCAGTACGAATCGCGATTGCAGGAGGTCAACGAAAGCCGGTACAACGACTTAATGGGACGAATTCAGCATGAAGCCGGAGAAGCAGGCGCTCGGGTGGCGGCGGAAATGAAATCCACCTCGGAGTCTGTGATGCAGGAGCTGTCAGAAAGAGTGAACGCTTCAGCGTCCGTGTTGAGAGAAGAGGCGGCCCAGGCGACTTCCCACATTGAATCGTCGGTGCAGAAGTCTCTTGAAGCTTTCCGGCAACAGCTCGGCCAGATTACCGAAACTCGATTTGAGGAGCACCGCAAATCGATTGCGGGCAGCATGGCTGATTTCCACCAGCGGCTGAAACAGGCGGCGGAGCTGCTGGTGCCGGGCGACTTGGAACGTTAACGGCAGCAGCCTGCCTGGTTAGCCTTGCCATCGTTATCGGCGGCTTTCCGCGGGAGGGGGGCTGACGCAACAGAGCAAAAGAGAGCCACGATCATTCGGTTTTCCGACTGAGCGTGGCTCTGCTCTGTTTTAGGAGGCGCGTGACGAGAAAGACAGTGGCTGTACCTGGTCGTCCCCACCTCGAACAGCTTCCCACATGGACCAACACGCCCTACGTATACCAACCGGAGATTTTACGTTTCATACCTTAAATAGCAAAAGCCGACGGTGAGGTTAGTGCCGTTGTCGAATACCCGTACCTTGAATTTGCTACGGCGGCGGGAATTGCATAGAATGATTTGAGGTCGCCCGAGGCGGGCGGTAATTTGGAAACAGGAATCTTCGTTTGGCTTGTCCCATCTGTGAAAAGAGAAAAGCGAAACGCTTCTGCCCGGCCAAGGCAGAGAGCATCTGCACGGTTTGCTGCGGGACCGAGCGTGAGGTGACGATCGACTGTCCTTCTGACTGTCCCTACATCGTGGAAAGCCGCAAGCACGAATTTGAGCGCCGGGAAATTGACTGGGCGAATGTTCCGTTTGCCGATACCAAAATTCCTTCCTCTTTTGTCGTCCGGCACGAACCTTTGATTCTGGCGCTTGGCTATGCAGTCTGCCTGAATGCGAGAGACAACGCCGCTGTAACCGACTCGGACGTCATCGCCGCCGTCAAGACGCTTGCCGAGTCGTACCAGACTCTTTCGAGCGGTATCTATTACGAAAAGCCTCCGGAGTACGTGCTCCAGCGCGGACTTTATGAGGCATTGAAGGCTGCCATTGAAAATTACAAAAAGAGCGACAGCCAGAAAACGGGGCTGACGACGGTTCGTGACAGCGAAGTCCGCGACGCTCTCATCTTCCTTGCTCAGTTGGGAGGCACGCGCACGAACGGCCGACCCAAGGGCCGCGCTTACCTTGACCTTTTGCGGAGCCAGTTCAAATCCGAGGAGCTTGAAAAACCTTCTTCGGGGCTGTTGGTAGTTCCGTAGAGACAAGCTGATGGATTGTCTAGCACGATGCTGAGTGAAGCAAAGTTTTCGGGACCTAGATTGAAATTGCGGTCGTGAATGTGCAGTCGTTTTCAGAGTGACCGTATGGAAACATTTTTCGTCGATCTGCTGTACTTTGGATCCAATGCCCCGAAGATCTACCATCGCCAGGGCTGAGAGATCCGTTTTTCAGTATTCGTTTGCGTCGAGTGTTGGGATAGACTTGGGAAGCATCGCCAGGCTCGTTCTCTGAGTTCCGTGGGGTTGCGATGCCGATTGCTGAAAGGCCATGAGTCAGGTCGAAGAGGTCCGGGCAGCAGCGGATATCGTCAAAATCGTCGGCGATTACGTTCAACTCCGAAAGTCCGGCGCAAACATGATGGGTCTGTGTCCGTTCCATCAGGAAAAGACCCCTTCCTTTGCAGTCCATCCCGGCAAACAAATTTTTCACTGTTTCGGCTGCGGTGCGGGCGGCGACGTCTTCAAATTTGTCATGCTGATTGACAACCTGACGTTTCCTGAGGCCCTCGAACGACTGGCCGACAAGGTAGGCATTAAACTAGTCCAGACGGCCTATGGCGGGAAGGACTCCAGGTCTCAGGAACGCACCGCGCTCTATAAGATTCATGAGGCCGCGGCCAAGTTTTACGCCGCGCAACTGACCGGTACGGGAGAAGGCCGGGCCGCTCGCGCCTATCTCATGGACCGCGGATTGAAGGACGAGATTATCGGCCGGTTCCTCCTGGGTTATGCGCCGCGCGATGGGCGCGCCCTCACCCGGCATTTGAGCAATTCCGGATTTAGTGACGGGATGCTTGAAAAGACCGGGTTGATCCTGCGTGACACCGTGGGTAATCGCCGCTTCGACCGTTTTCGCGGACGGGTGATTTTTCCCATCGCAAATGAAAGCGGGAAGGTGATCGCATTTGGCGGCCGGGCGCTCGGCGATGAACAACCGAAATATTTGAATTCGCCAGAAACGCCGATCTATACCAAAGGCCGGGTCCTGTACCCCCTGGACCGGGCCGGGAAGGCCATTCGCAAGCAGGATTATGCGATTCTGGTGGAAGGCTATATGGACTGCATTGCGGTGGACTCCTGCGGGATCGAAAACGTGATTGCCAGTTGCGGCACCAGCCTCACGGATGCTCAGATTCGCCTGCTCACACGCTATTCGCGCCGTGTAGTGGTGAATTACGATCCTGATTCGGCAGGAGTGGCGGCCACGGAGCGCTCTCTCAATGCTTTGCTTGAGGCGGGGTTTGAAGTCAAAGTTCTCCGGTTGCAGGACGGCCTCGATCCTGACTCGTTTGTCCGGAAACACGGCGATGGTGAATACCGGCGGGCGCTGGCGGCGGCGCCCGGCTACATCGATTACGTAACGGATCGTGCGATTGAAGAGCATGGGTTGAACAGCCCGCAGGGAAAGCTTGCGGTGGCCAACGCGGTTCTTCCTTATCTGGCCCGGATTCCGAATCCGATCATGCGCCGGGAAATGACGGACCGGCTGGCGGCCCGCGCCCTGGTGGACGACCGTCTGCTGAGGGAGGAGCTGAGGCGAGCCGCCGTCGAGCGCCGGCCCGATGTGAACGTCCAACGGCAGTACGCAGCTTCTCCCGCGGAAAGGAAACTGCTCCGGGCTTTTCTGGAGAGTAAGGAAACGATGGATGAGTTTCTCCCGTCGTTAGTCTCGGACGGAGTCTTACGCGGGTTGGGAGGCGAGGATGTTTTTTTGAAATTACTCGAACTCCGAGCAGCGGGTGAAGCGGTGGACATCCACGGCCTGGCCGAAAGTCTCAGTGCTGAAAACCGGCAACTGCTTCACGAGAGCCTGCTCGCTTCGGACGAAGTCCCTAGCCGCGAGGATGCGCTAAGATATTGCGAGGCGCTGCGGCGCACGAAGATCGAGCGCGAGCTGAGTGCATTGAACCCCGCAATTGATGAGGCTGGAAGAGACCAGGATTGGGCGCGGCTGGCGTCGCTGAATGAGAATAAGGTATGTCTCATGAAGGAGTTGACCAGGCTCAGGGAAAGTTTGTGGGATTACTTGCTCAAAAGTTGATTTCCCGCTACTGCGAACGACTGGCGGCAGCGGGATGCCGCTTGATCTGATGCAGAAATCCCGCACAGAGGGCGCGTGGCCCCCATCCGGATTTGCTCCCGAACGGAGGCAGAAGCTTTGGCATTTGATGACAAGTTTGACCAAGTTGGTAAGCTGATTTCGCTGGGCAAAGAGAAGGGCTACCTCCTTTACGACGAGGTGAATGACCTCCTCCCTTCTGACGTTCATAGCGCCGAAGATCTTGATGACCTGCTTTCGATGTTTGATAACGCGGGTATCGAGGTCCTGGAGTCTCCCAAGTCGAAATCGGACGACATGCTTTCTGAAAAGGGAGATGAGGAAGGCGCCGAAGACGTTGAGCTTGATCTGACTCCCGGCGCACTGGACAAGACTAACGATCCAGTTCGGATGTACTTGCGTGAGATGGGCACCGTCCCCTTGCTGACGCGCGAGGGTGAAGTTGAGATTGCCAAGCGAATCGAGCGTGGGCAGCTCAAAGTGTTCAAGGCCCTTTCGCGCTCGCCGATTGTCATCCTGGAAATGTTCGGTCTGCGCGAGGATCTGAAGAAGGGTCAACGTTCCATCAAAGAAATTGTTGTCTTCGACGATGACGAGTTGACCGAGGATCGGATTACCGGGCGCACCGAAGACCTGATTGCCACCGTCGATGAGATGGACCGGCTCAACAAGCGTCTGATCCAATTGAAGGCGAAGCGTGATTCTTTCCGTCGAAGCCGGCGAGGCAAAGACTTTCGCCGTTTCAGCCTGGCCGTCAACCGCCACCGGATCCTTATCTCCAAGCTCTTCCGGTCGATTGAATTTACGCACACCGAACGCAAGCGGCTGATCGAATGCATTCGGGAATCGGCAGAAGAGGTCCGGCCCATTGAGCGCGAAACGATCCGCCTGGAAAAACGCCTGGAAGCTGCGCGAAGCAACGGCAGCAAAGAACTGCGGAAGGAACTTCGCCTGGTCAGGGCGCGCCTTGAGGAAATCGAAAAAGGCAACCAGGCTTCAGCAGCGGAACTGCGGCGCACCTATCAGAACATTCTGACCGGGGAGCAGGAAGCCGAACTTGCCAAGCGCGAGTTGATTGAGGCCAACCTGCGCCTGGTGGTGTCCATCGCCAAGAAGTATACCAATCGCGGCCTGCAGTTTCTCGACCTGATCCAGGAAGGGAACATCGGCCTGATGAAGGCCGTGGACAAGTTCGAATACCGGCGGGGGTACAAGTTTTCAACCTATGCCACCTGGTGGATTCGCCAGGCCATCACGCGTGCCATTGCTGACCAGGCACGGACGATCCGGATTCCAGTGCACATGATTGAAACCATCAACAAACTCATCCGCACCTCCCGCCAACTGGTGCAGGAATACGGCCGCGAACCTACCTCGGAAGAAATCGCCAAGCGGATGGACATCCCTGTGGTCAAGGTGCGAAAGGTTCTGAAGATCGCTCAGGAACCGATTTCGCTTGAAACTCCGATCGGAGAAGAGGAAGATTCTCACTTGGGCGACTTCATCGAGGATCGCGGAGTGATTTCGCCTGCGGAGGCCGTGATCAACATCAATCTTAAAGAGCAGACCGAATCGGTGCTCAAGACGCTGACCCCGCGCGAGGAAAAAGTCATCAAGATGCGGTTCGGCCTTGACGATGGCAGTGAACACACACTGGAAGAAGTGGGCCAGAGTTTTGCCGTCACGCGCGAGCGAATCCGGCAGATTGAAGCCAAAGCGCTGCGCAAGCTGCGTCATCCATCGCGTAGCCGGAAGCTCCGCGCATTCCTTGACGCCACCGTCAACGAATGATTTTCGGTTTTCACGGATGTCGGTTGGAAGGATTCGTTTTCCGAGTTTTGGTTATCTGTAAACGTACGACCACAAGCGCAAGAGCCAGGCTTGTGCAATCTGCGACTCACCACAGAGACTCCGATGAATCACACTGATGCTTTGATTGACACCCAGGAGGGCATGCCCTCGAAGCCATTCCTTAGCCGCCTGGTTGGCGTCTTTATTGAACCCGGTGAAACGTTTGAAGACATTGCGCGCAAGCCGGACTTTATCGCTCCCCTCATCTTGCTGGTTCTTATTTCGATGGCCGTCGTCGAAACGATGCTGTCGAAGATCGGGATGGAGCAGGTTATCCTTCGCACTCTAACCCAGAGTGGGCAGGCTGCCAGAATGGATCCCGCTCAGCTGAGCCAGACGATTCACACAGGGGCCACGATTGGCACGGTCATGGCGCAAATCAGTGGCCTTCTGGGCGTCCCGATATTGCTGCTGGTGGTTGCCGGATTGGGCATGGTGGTTTTGAACGGACTGTTTGGGGCGAAGTCCAGGTTTAAAGAAGTGTTTTCGGCTACGTGTTACGCTTACCTGCCCAGCATTGTTGGCAGTGTGATGGCGGTGGCTGTCATGCTTTTTGGTGATCCTTCGACTTTCAATCCAGCCAGTCCGGCTCCCACCAACCTGGGATTTTTCCTGAATCCGCTGACCACTTCCCACGTGACTCTTGCGATTGCCACTTCGTTGGACTTCGTCATCCTCTGGTTCCTGATTTTGCTGGCGATGGGGCTCTCCCGGGTTGCCAGGAACAAGGTGAAGTCCAGTTCGATCTTCATGATTTTCGCAGGAGTCTGGTTGTTACTGATCATCGTTAAAGTCGGGTACGCCTTGCTGGTCTAGACGTGGCAGCCCACAACACGCGGACTGTCTTTGCCCTGATTCTGAACGCTTGGTAACAATTGCCCTTCGACTCAATCAGAACCACAGCCTGCCTGACCGGTGGACCGGCGGCTCCTGCCTTGCCGGACTTGTAGCGAATGCACTATGGGATTGAAGTTTACGATTGTCGCCAAAGATAAGAGCACCAGGGCGAGGACCGGAATCCTGCATACCCCGCACGGGGATGTCGAAACTCCGATCTTCATGCCGGTTGGGACGGCGGGTGCCGTGAAGGCCATGACTCAGGCGCAACTGGAAGAGGTGGGCGCCCAGATCATTTTGGCCAACACCTACCACCTCTACATGCGTCCGGGCCACGAAATGGTGCGCGAGTTTGGCGGCCTTCACCGGTTCATGAACTGGCCGCATCCGATTCTGACCGACAGCGGCGGATTCCAGGTAATGAGCCTGAAGGGCTTGGCGAAGGTGACCGATGATGGCGTGCACTTCCGCTCGCACCTGGACGGCTCTTCGCACTTTTTCACGCCCGAGCGAGTTATCGAGTTCCAGTTGTCGCTGGGTTCGGACATTATCATGCCCCTGGACGAATGCGTCGAATACCCTGCCAGTCACGAGACGCTGAAACGGTCGGTCCGCCTGACGGGGCGCTGGGCGGATCGCTCGAAGAGATTCTTTGCAGCGAACGCCTCCGCTTTCCAGTCTCGATCGGGCGAGGATTCCGGGAAGCCGGAATTGGGCGCGAGTCTTTTCGGGATTGTGCAGGGCGGGACCGACACTGACCTGCGGCGGGAAAGCGCCATGGAGATTGCTGAGATGGGGTTTGATGGCTATGCGATCGGCGGCCTTTCGGTCGGAGAGCCCAAGGATGAGTTGTACAGCGTGACCGAATGTGTGGCAGAATATTTACCAGAGGATGGACCGCGCTACCTGATGGGAGTAGGGACTCCAGAGGACCTTGTAAGATGCGTGGCTTCGGGCATTGATATGTTTGATTGCGTGATGCCGACGCGGAATGCCCGGAACGGCTGCGTGTTTACGTCAGCCGGCAAGCTGACCATTAAGAGCGCCAGGTACGCTCGTGATCCCGGTCCCCTGGACGCCGCCTGCGGATGTCCTGTGTGCCGGCGATATTCCCGTGCTTACCTCCGGCACCTGTTTTCCGTGGGTGAGATCTCGGCTGCGAC
>JARRJI010000108.1:0-17454 GCA_037379595.1 Acidobacteriota bacterium
GTTGCCTTCGCTGAAAGATCAGAAAAAGGAAATCAAGCGCAATGCCGGCGCAAGCCTTATCGACCTGGGCGATGGAGTGGCGTGCCTGGAGTTCCACTCCAAGATGAACACGATTGGCCCGGACACGGTCGAGATGGTGCACTCAGCCCTGAAGGCCCTGAATGACGGTTTTGACGCTCTGGTCATTGGCAACCAGGCTCCGAATTTTTGCGTGGGCGCCAACCTGATGCTCTTGCTGATGACCATTCAGGAAGAGGAGTGGGACGAAGTTCACCGCATGGTCCGGACTTTTCAGGATGCGAATATGGCGCTGAAGTACGCTCCGAAGCCCGTGGTGGCCGCGCCGTTTGGCCTGACGCTTGGGGGCGGGGTCGAGATGGCGCTCCATTCCACGCGCGTCCGCGCCGCCGCGGAAACTTATATGGGCCTGGTTGAAACCGGCGTGGGCCTGCTTCCGGCAGGCGGAGGAACCAAGGAGATGCTGATCCGCGCCCTGGACGCCGTGCCAAAAGACGAGCAGGCCGATCCGTTCACCTACGTGAAGGAAGTGTTTCTCAATATCGGCATGGGGAAGGTTTCCAGCAGCGCGGAAGAGGCCCGCAAACTCGGATACCTGACAAAGCAGGATTCCATCAGCATGAACCGCGACCGGCAGATTGCCGACGCCAAACAACTGGCCCTGGATCTGGTGAAGCTGGGCTACCGTCCCGGCGTTCCCCGTGACAACATTCGCGTGCTGGGGCAAAGCGCGTTTTCCACGATGAAGCTGGGCCTCCACCTGATGCGCCGCGCCGAGCGCCTTTCTGATTACGACGTGGTTGTCGGCACCTGGATCGCCCGCGTGCTTTCGGGCGGCGAATTCACTTCGCCCCAGATGGTTTCCGAACGGTATCTGCTGGACCTGGAGCGCGAGGCCTTCGTCAGCCTGTGCGGCGAGAGAAAAACGCAGGAGCGCATCCAGTACATGCTGAAAAAGGGCAAGCCGCTCAGGAACTGAGATTTGCGCACCCCGGAGGAGATATATGAAAGAAGCCGTCATCGTTTCAATTTGCCGCACGGCGGTGGGCAAAGCTCCGCGCGGCACGCTGCGCAACACCCGGCCGGATGACATGGCTGCGGCGGTCATCAGCGAAGCCTTGAGGCGCGTCCCGGGGCTCGATCCGGCCGAAGTGGAAGACGTGATCCTGGGTTGCGCGATGCCCGAAGCGCAGCAGGGCAGCAACGTGGCGCGGATCGCGTTGCTCCGCGCCGGGCTGCCGGTCACCTGCTCGGGCATGACCATCAACCGCTTCTGCTCGTCGGGCCTGCAGGCGATCGCCCAGGCCGCCGAGCAGATCATGGCCGGCTTTGGAGAAGTCATCATCGCTGGCGGCACCGAGAGCATGAGCCTGATCCCCATGGGCGGATTCCATTTCTCGCCCAATCCCTATCTGGTGGAACATTATCCCGACGCCTATCTGAGCATGGGTCTGACCGCGGAAAATCTCGCCCGGAAATATCAGATCACTCGCGAACAGCAGGATGCCTTCGCCCTTCGCAGCCACCAGCGCGCTCTTGCGGCCATCGACGGGGGCAGGTTTAAGGAAGAGATTGTGCCGTTTGATGTGGTCGAGGTCAGGATGAATGGCGGCGGCAAGCCGCGAGTTTGCAAGACGGTTTTTGACACCGACGAGGGGCCGCGGCGCGACACTTCGGCCGAAGCCCTGGCCAAACTGAAGCCGGCCTTCCACGCCAAAGGCACGGTGACCGCTGGAAACGCCTCGCAGATGAGCGACGGTGCCGCCGCGGCCGTGGTCGTGTCTGCGGAGAAGGCAAAGGCGCTCGGCGCCAGGCCGTTAGCTCGTTTCCTAAGCTACGCGACAGCGGGAACACTGCCCGAAGAAATGGGCCTGGGTCCCGTTTTCGCCATTCCGAAAGCGCTGAAATTCGCCGGCCTCAAACTTCAAGATATTGAAATTATCGAGCTGAACGAAGCTTTCGCGGCACAGGCGCTGGCGGTCATCCAGCAGGCCGGGCTCGATCCAGAAATCACCAACGTCAATGGAGGAGCCGTCGCACTGGGGCACCCGCTCGGCTGCACCGGCGCCAAGCTGACGGCCACGCTGCTGGGCGAAATGAAACGCCGGAAATCGCGCTACGGGATGGCCACCATGTGCATCGGCGGCGGCATGGGTGCGGCAGGCATTTTTGAGAACCTTCAGTAAGATTTGAACTCGGCCAGGGCCTGAATGGGAGACAAAGCCTTTTCGCGACTGAACGATGAGCCGGAGACAATCGTTCAGCCGACTGTTGAGGACTCATTCCGGCGTCAGAAAAAGAGGAATTCATGACAACCGGCGGAACAAAACAGAGGATTAAGGGCGGCAGTTTTCTCATCGAACAGCGAAGGCCGGAAGAGATTTTTACGCCTGAGGACATGACAGACCAGCACCGGCTGATCGCCCGGACGGCTGAAGAGTTCATGCAAAGAGAAATTGTCCCGCGTGTTCGCGAGATCGAAGGAAAGAACCTGCCGCTGCTGCGTGAGCTTCTCAAGAAGGCTGCGGAAATCGGGCTCTCCGCAACGGATATTCCCCAACGATACGGAGGTCTGGAGCTCGACAAAATCTCTTCAATTGTCGTGGCGGAAAAGACGGCCCGCAACGGATCGTGGACGGCGACGATCGGAGCGCAGGCTGGCATCGGCATCCTGCCAATCGCCTATTTCGGAACCGAAGCGCAGAAGGAGAAGTACGTTCCGAAGCTGGCCAGCGCCGAGTGGATAGGCGCTTATGCGCTGAGCGAGGAAGGCTCGGCCTCTGACGCCCTCAATTGCAAGACCCATGCCACCCTCAGTGCTGATGGGAAGAATTACATCCTGAGCGGCACCAAGATGTGGATTACGAATGGCGGCATTGCCGATGTGTTCATCGTGTTCGCGAAAGTGGATGGCGAGAAATTCACCGCGTTTATCGTGGAACGCAACTTTCCGGGTGTTTCGCCGGGGGCCGAGGAACACAAGATGGGCATTCGCGGTTCATCCACCACGCCGGTGATTTTGGAGAATGTTCCCGTGCCCGTTGAGAACGTGCTGGGCGAAGTTGGTAAGGGCCATCTGATCGCCTTCAACATCCTCAACGTGGGCCGCTTGAAGCTGGGAGCAGGGTGCGTGGGCGCGGAAAAATTCCTGATTGCAGAGTCCCTCCGCTGGGCTAAAGAGCGCGAAGCTTTCGGGCGGAAGATCGCCGATTTTGGACTGATCAAGGAAAAGCTGGGCGAGATGGTTGCTCTGACCTATGCGACGGAAAGCCTGTCGTACCGGACCGGCGGCCTGATCGACCAGATGCTCGAAGGAGTTGATCTGGGTGCACCCGAAGCGGGCGGTCAGATCCTTGCTGCGTTGCGAGAGTATGCCGTCGAGTGCTCGATATTGAAGGTCGTGGGAACCGAGACGCTGGACTGGATTGTTGATGAGGCGGTGCAGATTTTCGGTGGCTACGGCTTTTCCAGCGAGTACGAGGTGGAGCGCACCTATCGAGATCAGCGCGTGAACCGGATTTTCGAAGGGACGAATGAAATTAACCGGTTGCTGATTACTGATATGCTGCTGAAGCGCTCGATGAAGGGCGAACTTGGACTGATTCCTGCCGCGCAGAAACTTCTGGATGAAGTTCTCAGTATGCCTCCGGACACGGGAGCGGAGGACCAGGAGCCGCTTGCGGACGTGGCGGCAATACTGGAGGGTGCCAGGAAAGCGGCGTTGCTGGTTGCCGGAAGTGCGGTGCAGAAATACCTGAAGTCTCTCACCGAAGAACAGGAAGTCGTCGCTGTGATCAGTGGCCTGGTGATGAAGATTTACGCAATGGAAAGCGCGCTGCTGAGGGCCCGCAAGAAGATCAGACAGGCTTCCGATGACGCCTGCCGAACGGAAATTGATGCCACGCGGATCTTTGCCTATGAGGCTGCCGATAGAATTGAGGTCGAAGCACGGCGCGCACTGGCCCGGATCTCAGGGGGCGATACCTTGCGAACACAGCTTGCAATCCTGAGGCGTTTTTTGCGGCGGACGTCACCAGACTTGATCGACCTAAGGCGACATGTTGCAGACCGCGCAATTGAGCTTGGCCATTATCCGATGACGTAAAGCTGCTAGGTTGCATTCGGAGTGTGTCGACAGGTCCTTCGGATTTGCTTAGTGCCGGTGCTGCTCGATGAAACGCTACAGCCCTTTCAGGGCCTTAGTGGCTCCGGCAAGGTCCGAAACGGCAAGAACCAGGTCGGCCTTCTTGGCCCCTTTGGCGACCGTCTCATAGCTGTAGTCAATATTGATGTGCGCTTGCGCAAGGCGCTCACCAATCATGGCGAGAATGCCCGGCTTCTCCGGCAGCGTGAGCCGGAGCACTTCTTCTTCCGTCACGCGCAAGTCCAGATTGCGAAGCACTTTTTTGGCCTTGGCGGGACTCGAAACGAGCATGCGAATGGTCGATTCACCTCCGGTGCCGTAGGCTGTGAAGGCAGTGATGTTGATTCTTGCCTTGGCCAGTGCCCGGGCCACGCGGGCGATTTGTCCGGGGGTGCTGTCAACCCAAACGGAGACTTGCTTTGTCTTGCTCATCGTCGCTTCCTTTCCACAAGTTCTCGATTGTCTGAGGATACGCCGAAGAGGTTCGGGATGTAAACGCCGGCATTGAATTGATCCGGATGCGAAGTCGGTATAAGTTGTGAGTCAAAGCATGAGGAGGTCAAAGTGAAACCGGTTGAAGATGTTCGAGTGGTGGTGGTAGGCAGCAGTAATTTCGATGTGGTTGTCAATGCCGACCGGCCTCCCCGCGAGGGAGAGAACGTGCTGGCAACGAACCTGAAATTCTTTCCGGGTGGCAAGGGCGCCAATCAGGCCGTTGCCGTCACGCGACTGGGAGCGAAGGTGACGTTTATCGGCGCGGTAGGGAAGGACATCATTGGCGACTTTCTGGTTGGCCACCTTGAGGCCAGCGGCATTGACACGCGCTGGGTCCGTCGAGACCCCGACCGCTCATCGGGATGCGCTTTCATTACCATCTATCCGAGTGGAAACAATTCAATTGTTGTTGACCCGGGAGCCAACCGCACCCTCAATTCTGAGGATATCGATCGTGCCCAACAGTCGATTGCCGAAGCTGACGCCGTTCTAACCGTGCTGGAGATTCCGATGGAGACGGTTGAGGCGGTATTGCGGGCGGGCCGGAAAGCAGGGAAACTGACAGTGCTTGACGCAGGTCCGCCCCGCCAGTGTTCGACGGAGATTCTGAAGCTTGCCGATATCGTCTCACCCAACGAGACAGAGCTTGAGGCGCTGAGCAAGGAAAAGGTCAGCGGACGGGAATCTGTCGAGAGAGCAGCCAAAAAGCTCCTCGACGTGGGCGCTGAAACGGTGGTAGTAAAAATGGGCAGCGACGGCTCAATGCTCGTAACTGCCAAAGGCGCGACTCATGTCCCCGCCTCGAAGGTCAAAGCAATCGATCCGACTGCTGCCGGGGACGCATTTACAGCGGCTTTGACTGTGAAGCTTGCAGCGGGGGAGAAGATTGAAGACGCAATCCGCTACGCAAACCTGGCTGGGGCGCTGGCCGTGACCAAGCTCGGCGCTCTGCCTTCGCTCCCGACGCGGGAAGAAGTTGAAACCTTTGCAGCCGGCGCAAGCCCGGCCGAGAATTAACCGCCGTCAGAAGGAAGGTCAAAAACCTTTCTGAAGGATCACATTCCCCAGAAAGCCCCGGTTCTGGCCCTCTGCATCCACAACGCGAACGCTGACCCTGAAGGCGTTCGCTGGAACGACCAGAGTCTTATTTAGCCCAAAGACTTCGCGAGGATCGACAGCCTGCAGGTCCTGATGGGCGAGTTCCTCGCCCTGCGCACTGTAGAATACGGCCTCGGCGGTTCCAGGAACAAACACGCCGAACACCCCCTTCAGAGTGACCTTGTTGCCGGAAACTTCTCCTGAAAGTGGCTTGCTGATGGCGCCGACCCAGACTGTTTTTACCACAGGGTTCGGCAGCCGCGTAGGCGACCAATGGACCGTGAACTCGTATTGCTGGCCGGGATCAAGCCTGGCGTAAGGACTGATCACCTCCGTTTCAAGGAAGTAAGGTGTCTGCTTGGGATCGTCAGGAAGGGTCTGGTAATACGGTCCGCGAGAGATATGCCCCGGGCCATCGTTCCAGGATTCGACGGAAGCGTTATCGGGATACTTCTGCCCGGGAAAATACTTGAAGGTCTCGACCAGACAGGCATCTTTCTGTCCATTGACCACAGCGTACCAACCTGCGTTGGAGTCGGCTGCAATCTTGCCCACCCGGTAGGCATAGTGGATGCGCAGCATGTGGCCGCCATGGATTTTCTGGTAACTCGGGTCCCGCGGGTCGCCGTAAGGATGGTAATAGCCGTCGGGAAACATGCTGTGAGGGTTCAGAGGGACGTAAACGTAGAGGTCCGGGTTTGGCTTCGAGGGGTCGTTGGCGTCCGATGCGTCGTTCTGGATGAGGTGCCAGATGCCCCATCGAATCTGCCTCTGGCTGATGTTGCGCATGAGCTGATCCACTTGAACGCGCGTGGTTCCGGCATAGACGTGGAATGTCCTCGAAAACTGGACACCCGTCCGCGGATCAGGCGGACTGGTCACGCGGACGGCCACTTCCTGAGGAGTGTCCTTGACGACTTCGGATTTGAATCGGCTGCCATCGAGGATGTAATAAGGGATGCTGGACCACTCATTGTCGTTCATCCAGCCTTCCGGTGCCGGCCAGACTTTATCTCCACCATAATTGGCCCAGCCTGACTTTAGATTGTTTTCGCTTTCCGGCAGAACCTTGCCTGCCAACTCCTTGTTCACGAAAAAGTAGGTCTGATCGCCGAGTTCCAGTTGGATGGCCCGGCCCCCGATTTCCGGGGCGATGTAGAGAGTGATAAGGCCGTTGGTCAGGCGGTAGGCCTTCCATCCATCATATTCGGTGGATTCAATTTTCGTTTCAAAAGCAGGTGCAGGTGACGCCATGATTGACCTCGCAGAAAAAGGTTGAAGGATCGCGCGAGTGGTGCGAGAGGGCAAAGACTGTTTCGCAGGGGCGTAAAGATTAAGTACCGAAACCAGGACCAGGCAAGACAACACAGTCATCGAACGGCGTAGTCGAGTCATCGGATTCCTTTTGAGTCAGGATATTTGACCTTTCGAAATCGCAAAAACAAATGCTGTCGCCTCAGCGCGCCGGGCTCCATCCTTTCAGAAAATCTCCTGGGCCGACAACTATGCTGGGCCCGGCCTTGCCGTCGTGGATTCTGCAGCGATTGCTGAAAGCCGGTGCGCCAGCTCGCGCACCGCCGGGTACAGGCTTCGGTAGACCTCGTACTCGCGATCATAGATGATGCTATTCGCCGCTCGCGGATACATACATTCGCTGACCTGAATCGCCTCGCGCGCCGATTCCTGCACCGACGAATAGACTTTTGCGCCTGCGCCGGCGAGCAAAGCAGCTCCAAAGGCCGATCCTTCGGACGTTTTCAGCGTCACCAGTTCCTTGCCGTAAACATCAGACTGGATCTGCCGCCACGTAAAACTCCTTGAACCTCCGCCCGAAGCCCGGATCTGTTCCACGGGAATTTCAAGTTCCTTGAAGATCTCCAGGGAGTCGCGCAAGCTGAAAGCAACACCTTCAAGAATGGCCCGAATCAAGTGACCGCGCGTGTGGGCCGCTGTCAGGCCGAACCACATTCCGCGAGCCTCCGGATCAAGATGCGGTGTGCGCTCGCCCATCAGGTAAGGGAGAAACAGCAAGCCGTCGGACCCTGGAGGGATCCGCTCGGCCTCTTTGATCAGGAGACCATACACATCGGCGTCCGTCTGTCCTGCGTACCAGCTTTCTGCCGTTCCAAAATGATCCCGGAACCAGCGAAGAGACAGGCCGGCTCCCTGCGTCACGCCCATCACATGCCATTTGCCGGGAACGGCATGGCAGAACGTGTGGACGCGCCCGGCGGGGTCAAGCTTTGGAGCACCGGTGTAGGCAAACATCACTCCAGAGCTTCCCAGCGTGCTCGATGTGAGTCCCGGCAGGACAATGCCGTTGCCAACGGCGCTGGCGGCCTGATCTCCGGCGCCTCCGACCACAGGTGTTCCATCCTGCGACCACCGGCGATTCGAGACATCGAACAGCAACGTCCCTGAGGCATCGGAAACGTCTGTAGCAAACTCGCCCGTCAGGCGATAGCGGACAAAGTCCTTGGGAAGCAGGAAGTGGGCAGCCCGCTCGAAAATGGCCGGTTCGTGGTCACGGACCCAGAGAATCTTGGGTGCCGAGAATCCCGTAAGCGCGGGATTCGAGACTAACTGGATCAGCCGTTCGGAGCCAACCTGCGCCGTAATCCAGTCACATTGCGGCTGGCTTCGCTGGTCACACCAGATCAGGGAGGGCCGCAGCACGGTGTTTGCCCGGTCGAGCAGGACGACACCGTGCATCTGGCCTGAAAGACCAACCGCTTTGATGTCGGATCCCTTCAGGCCCGCTTCCACCAGCGCACCCTGGACAGCGAGGGTTGTCGCTTGCCACCAGTCTTCTGGGTCCTGCTCGGCCCATCCGGGCTTCTCCATGCTCATTGGCTGATGATCGCCAGTCGCAGCCCCGACAACGGTGCCATCCGGACGGACAATCACAGCTCGCGTACCTGTCGTTCCAACGTCAATTCCCATCAAGTAAGCCATAAAATTCTGTCGTCAGAGAAGCGCGAAAGCAGCTCTCTGCATCCTTCCTTTCTTTTACTGTGCCATCGTCCCCTCTGAGATGTGCACGAAATCAAGCCACGCGTACCAGTTTCCTCTTGCCCGGCACGCGCATCAGCTTTCATGAAACGCCTGGTATTGCGAGGGTTGGGCAATAAGAAACTCATCAAGCTTATTTACTGATTTAACTTTTCCCACCGTCCTGACTTGACCGATCGTTCAATGGTGGCCATGACGGCCTGATTCTTAACGCCGTCCTCGAAATTCGGCGACGGCATTGTATCGTTCTCCAGCGCGGCCAGAAAGTCGTGGACCGCGTGGACGAACGTGTGTTCATAACCGATGATATGTCCGGGCGGCCACCAGGCGCCCACGTACGGATGGACTGCCTCTGTAACGTTGATGGTCTTGAAACCCTGGCTTCCCTGCTTCTCCGTGCAGTCATAGAATTCGAGCTCGTCCATTCGCTCAAGATTGAACGCCAGGCTTCCCCTGCTGCCGTAAATCTGGAAGGTGTTGTAATTCCTTCGCCCGCCACAGAACCTGGATGATTCAAACACGCCCACGCTGCGGTTTCGGAACTGGGCCAGGAAGTTGGTATCATCATCGACGGTGACTTTTCCTTTTCCCTTCTTCCCTTTGGCTCCCCAGGTAGCTGCTCCGCTGCCGCTCGGAAGCGGACGCTCTTTGATGAAGGTTGTCATTTGGGCAGTCACTGCCGCGAACTCGCCGTTCAGGAAACGCGCAAAGTCGATTGCGTGCGAGCCGATATCGCCAAGAGCACCGCTTCCCGCTAACTTCTTCTCCAGCCGCCATACCAGCGGAAAAGCGGGGTCCATGATCCAGTCCTGCAGGTAAGCCCCGTGGTAGTGGTAGACGTCGCCAATGCGGCCGTCCTCGATCAGTTTCTTGGCCAGGGCGGCGGCGGGAATCTTGCGATAGTTGTGCATGATCATGTGCTTGACGCCGGCGCGCTTGACGGCCTGGAGCATCTTCTGGGCCTCAGCCAGGGTGTTGGCCAGAGGTTTTTCGCAGATGACGTGTTTGCCTGCCTTGGCGGCTGCAATGGCCATTTCAGCATGGAGATAGCCCGGGCTGGAAACGTCCACGATATCGATGTCCTTCCGATTAACCACGCGGCGCCAGTCAGTTTCTGCTTCTTCCCAGCCGAGTTGCCGCGCTGCCGCTTCCAGCTCTTTTCGGTCGCGGCCGCAGATCACTTTCAAACGTGGCTTCAGTTTTCCGGGAAAGAAGTGGGAAACCTGGCGGTAGGCGTTTGAATGAGCCTTCCCCATGAATTTGTATCCAATGAGAGCGACGTTTACCTCGGCCATGCGATCACTCCTTGATTTCTGTACGTTTGTGCTGCTGCCTTATGCCGCGAAGAATTTCGTTCGGACATAACGCGCCAGGAAGAGTGCAACGGGCAAAGGATGGCGTGCTGCGACTTGCGCACTTTTCCCTCACGCCCACCACATTCCGCTGAGTTTTTCCTTGATGACGATTCCGTTCAGGAAAGTTGCCGCTTTCGTCAAGCCTTCCTCGACTGACATCAGGCTGTCTTCATGCTCGATGGAAAGCACGTCGTTGTATCCGGTCATCTGAAGAGTTGACACAAAATCCCCCCAGAAATCAGGCCCGTGGCCGTACCCGACCGTGCGAAAGAGCCAGGATCGATTCTTCTCGTCGGTGTAGGGCTTGGTGTCGAGCACCCCGTTCACTTTGTAATTCACCTCGTAAAGCCGGGTGTCTTTGGCATGAACGTGGAAGACCGCGTCGCCCAGTTTTCGGACGGCGGCACACGGGTCAATGCCTTGCCAGAACATGTGACTGGGATCAAAGTTGCAGCCGATTGCCGGCCCTGCTTCCTGACGCAGCCGCAACATCGTTTCCGGTGAATACGCCACAAAGCCCGGGTGCATTTCGATGCCGATCCGGACACCGTGATCCGCGGCGAACTTGGCGCGCTTTTTCCAGTAGGGGATCACTTTCTTTTCCCATTGCCACTTCAGGATGTCGAGATAGTCTGGCGGCCAGGCGCAGGTGACCCAGTTCGGATTCCGGGAACTGTCGGAATCTCCGGGGCAGCCGGAAAAATCGATCACACGCGTTACACCAAGTTTTTGAGCCAGAAGGATGGTCTTCCGGTTGGTTTCAGCCGCGGCCTCTGCCACTTTGCGCACGGGGTGCAACGGATTGCCGTGGCAACTGAGGGCGCTGATGGTGATGCCCTGGTCGTCAAGCTTCTGCTTGAATTCCTTGAGTTTGGAAGGGACGCTCAGCAAATCAAGCTTGAGATGTGCATTGCCAGGATAGTTCCCGGTTCCAAGCTCGATGGTCTGGATCCCCAGCGGCTTGATCTTGTTAATAACTTCTTCGAGGCTCAGATTGGAAAAAAGGACGGTGAAAAGACCTACTTTCATGGGCGTTCTCCGTTTTGGGGCCCAGGCGCCCCCGGGTGACAAGGATGAAATTCCGGAATGC
Source organism: Acidobacteriota bacterium (assembly GCA_037379595.1). Classification (GTDB taxonomy): domain Bacteria; phylum Acidobacteriota; class Terriglobia; order UBA7540; family UBA7540; genus SCRD01. Next base: position 11,213 of record JARRJI010000108.1, read on the forward strand.
CTGGCCGAGATTGAGTTTTGTTCGAGCCAAAGAAGAATTAAATCTATCGACCAGAGTGGCGAACGTCAACTGGAAAATGGTAGAGCTATTGAGGAGCGCACGATTTTGGGAGATAATATAAGTGAGAGCAGACAAAAGATAGTGGCATGTACCTATTGACAAGCAGTTGTGTCTCCGGTACACTACGAAATTGCTCTGACAGTTGATTGTGCTTCAGAGTTAACGGTGACGGAAGTCATCGTGACACCCCAGAGTGGGTGGCCGGATTTGTATTCGGTGAATTCGCTCTTTGACAATTGAGTTGAGCAAGCCACGTCAAAGCATAAGGTCTTTTGAGACCATGTGCAAGCTGAGCGATACGTTCTGTCCCGTTAAGGGGCAGGACGTTTTCTCCCTCTGTAACCCGGAGGGGGAAGCTCCAAAGCATTTGCGCGAAGAGGATCGTTTGATCCTTTCTGCGCGAGCCGATTTCAAACGAGAGTTTGATCCTGGCTCAGAATCAACGCTGGCGGCGTGCCTAACACATGCAAGTCGAACGAGAGAGTGTGACTGTAGCAATACAGTCACATCAGTAAAGTGGCGAACGGGTGAGTAACACGTAGCTAACCTACCCTTGAGCGGGGAATAACCCGGGGAAACCTGAGCTAATACCGCATAACATCCCAGTAGCACAAGCCATTGGGATCAAAGGCCCGCAAGGGTCACTTGGGGAGGGGGCTGCGGCCGATTAGCTAGTTGGTGAGGTAAAGGCTTACCAAGGCGATGATCGGTAGCCGGCCTGAGAGGGCGCACGGCCACACTGGCACTGAGATACGGGCCAGACTCCTACGGGAGGCAGCAGTGGGGAATTTTGCACAATGCCCGAAAGGGTGATGCAGCAACGCCGCGTGAGGGATGAAGGCCCTCGGGTCGTAAACCTCTTTCGATCGGGAAAAATGGGCGGGTGAAGAGCCCGTTCTGATGGTACCGGATGAAGAAGCCCCGGCCAACTACGTGCCAGCAGCCGCGGTAATACGTAGGGGGCAAGCGTTGTTCGGAATTACTGGGCGTAAAGGGCGTGTAGGCGGTGCAGTATGTTGGACGTGAAATCCCCGGGCTTAACCCGGGGCGGTCGTTCAAAACTGCTGTGCTAGAGTGTGGGAGAGGGAAGTGGAATTCCCGGTGTAGCGGTGAAATGCGTAGATATCGGGAAGAACACCTGTGGCGAAGGCGGCTTCCTGGCCCACAACTGACGCTGAGGCGCGAAAGCTAGGGGAGCAAACAGGATTAGATACCCTGGTAGTCCTAGCCCTAAACGATGAACACTTGGTGTGACCCTTCACGGGGCCGTGCCGGAGCTAACGTGTTAAGTGTTCCGCCTGGGGAGTACGGTCGCAAGGCTGAAACTCAAAGGAATTGACGGGGGCCCGCACAAGCGGTGGAGCATGTGGTTCAATTCGACGCAACGCGAAGAACCTTACCTGGGCTTGAACTGTCGTTGACCGGTTCAGAGATGAACCTTTCCCGCAAGGGACTGCGGCAGAGGTGCTGCATGGCTGTCGTCAGCTCGTGTCGTGAGATGTTGGGTTAAGTCCCGCAACGAGCGCAACCCTCATCCTTAGTTGCTCGTCCGCAAGGAAAGCACCCTAAGGGAACTGCCGGTGACAAACCGGAGGAAGGTGGGGATGACGTCAAGTCATCATGGCCTTTATGTCCAGGGCAACACACGTGCTACAATGGCCGGTACAAAGCGTCGCGAACCCGCGAGGGGGAGCTAATCGCACAAAGCCGGCCTCAGTTCGGATTGTAGTCTGCAACTCGACTGCATGAAGCTGGAATCGCTAGTAATCGCGTATCAGAACGATGCGGTGAATACGTTCCCGGGCCTTGTACACACCGCCCGTCACATCACGAAAGTGGGTTGTACTAGAAGTCGTGATCCCAACCGCAAGGAGGGTAGCGCCCAAGGTATGACTCATGATTGGGGTGAAGTCGTAACAAGGTAGCTGTAGGAGAACCTGTGGCTGGATCACCTCCTTTCTAAGAGAGAACCGGTTCCCGGAATCTGCCAAGCAGATTCGGCCGGGAACGCACCGCTCAGCGGCGTGGCTGCTCAACTCAGTTGTCAAAGGGCAAAACATATCAATTTGAAAGAGGCCGCGAGAAATCGCGGCCTTTTCCTTTTAACGGTGGAACGCTCGGTTGTTTCACACCATGGCAGTACTTTCTAAGTGCTATCTTGATTCTGCTCTCCTGAAGTGGTTCACTCGGGACCTGCATTAAGGGTATTGTTGCTGTTTGAGTGGAGTTCGCGAAGATGACAAGCCTCCGTTTTCCTCGCCGATTAATTCTTGCAACTCTGGGATTCACATTATGGTCTGTCCTTCCCCATAGTGTCCGATGCAGCCCCAGCAAGATTTCAAATCGACCCGTTCAGCACAAGCAGGTGTTGCCCCAAACCAGGGGATTGCATCTTGACCAAAAGGCTAATTTCCGCAAATTTGAGGTGAGAGTCTACCTGAATCCTGACACAGGAGACAAAGAATTAGAAATTCTCAAAAATAGAAAGGTCATCTATTCCGAATGGCGTCGCCGGGAATGGGGACACTTTCACATTGGCTGCGTCAATCCGGACGACCCCGGGAACGCCTATATTCCGGTTGGGCGTGATATCACTGGTTCGGGGAAACCTGAAGTCGTCGTTTAAAACTGGACAGGCGGCGCGCACTGCTGTTTCAGCTACCAGGTTTTCGAGCTAGGCAATCATGTGAAGAAACTTGGCTCCGTCGACGCTGTGGACGGCGACGTTTGTCAGTTTATAAGAGAGGACAACGGGAAGCTCGATTTCGTAGTCTACGATTGGACCTTCGCCTACTGGAACGCTTCCTTTGCTGAGTCCCCTGCTCCTGAGGTTATCCTGCGTTACGGACCGGGCGGTTATCAGCCGGCAATTAACCTCATGCGCAAGCCCGCTCCTTCGCCAAGCAAATTTCAAGAATTGGTTGCGCAGGGAAGGCAGCAATTTCCGCGCGCTCTAGCGCTTTCCCCTAGGACTGTCGCATCATAGACGTGTGTCGAAGCAAAGGCCATAGCGATACCCTTCTTTCTGGCCAGTACTTCACGCCTGGGTGGTCCGCTCTCAACGAGGTGGAAGGCGCCGTGTACGGTTCACCCTCTTCGCCACGCCAAGGCAAAAACGCGCGGGACGATTAGGCTAGACGATTAGCCAGCACTGCACGCGTGCCCCACGCCACGCGAGACACTTTGCCACGGTAGGTACCGGAGCAACGGATGCGTTTATCGGCGAATCAACCAGTGTGACAGCAGCGACGGCTTTAGTCGAAAGCTGCGATCTTTTCCTCAAGATACCCAAGAGCAGCTTCAAGCGAACTTCGGTAACGCGGATGCGTCGCCGCCGCAAGCTCCTGCTGGACGCGGGAACGCGAAAGCTCAAGGCTCTCTCGTTCGCGTTGACGCTGCTGTTGTTCCGGGGTTAACTGAGGAAGGTCTGATTCTGTTTCTTTTGATTCCATTATTTGCATTTGTTCTTCTACTGCCTTACTTTCCCAACCTCTTGCCATCCGTACAAGTATGCCATAAAAAACCGGAAATGGGAAAGACCTGATCGAACGGAACATGAAACCCCGTGCAGGCAGCCCGGGGGCGTCGACGCAAGGGAGTTGCGATCAGGCCGCGCGTCCGAACAACGCACCACCGCGAACCCTCCCGATTTCAACGTCAACCAGCGTGTTTGGGGCCACGTCTGCCCCCGGAAGAGAGATTTGCAGGTAATTGCTGGAGAGCGCCGAGGGAGCTCCATCCTGGGCTTTGTGCAGTACCACGGCACTCAACTTTTGCCCGATCTGCCCTTGCAGGAACTGGTCGCGTTTGGCCGCAATCAGCGATTTCATTTCGCGCACACGCTCGTGGATGCGCCTCCCGTCCACTTGCCCAGCGCGCCCCGCCGCAGGTGTTCCGGGCCGGGCTGAGTAGGGGAAGATGTGAAGGTAAGTGAAAGGCAGAGAGTCGATAAACCGGAGGCTTTCGGCATGGTCCGATTCGGTCTCTCCGGGAAATCCCACCATGACGTCTGCCCCAATGCCGCAAGCGGGGATCCGTTCGCGGATCGATATGATTCGCTCGGCGTATTGCGCGGTCCAGTAACGCCGGTTCATAAGCCGCAAAACTCTGTCGCTGCCGCTCTGCAGAGGCACGTGGAAGTGTTGTGCCATCCGCGGCTCGGTCTCCACCAGATTGATCAGTTCATGGCTGACGTCCATCGGCTCAATCGAGCTGATCCGCACGCGCGGGATTCCGGTCTCCGCCAGAATCCGTTTGATAAGGTCCAGGAAAGTGTAGCGCCGAGCCAGATCGCGGCCGTAACTGCCAAGGTTGATGCCTGACAGCACAATTTCCTGATAGCCGTTCTGTTCCAGTTCGCTGATCTGCTCAACCACTTTTTCGGGTTCCATGCTGCGGCTCTTGCCCCGAACGTGTGGGATCACGCAAAAAGCGCAACGCGCATTGCAGCCGTCCTGAATCTTGACCGTCGGCCGCGTGCGATCGTCGGCAAAGACGGGAGCAAAATGGAAAACGTTCCCAATCTCGCCCACCAGGACCCGTGGCTCCGTGGTGTGGGCTTCAAGAGCAAGAAAGGTTGTTCCGTGGATGCCGCCCGGCTTTTCGGTGGAGCCCAGTTCTTCTGGTGGAGCCCCGCGATGGCCCTCCCCAGACAGGATTTCCGCGAGAGCATGCTTATGGGAGTTTCCAATCACCCAGGTTACACCCGGCAGCTTTGCGATTTCGCCGGCAGCCCGCTGGGCGTAGCAGCCGGTCACCAGAATCTTACAGCGGGGATTGGACCGATGGATGCGGCGAATAACCTGGCGTACTTCGGCGTCCGCAACGGCGGTGACGGTGCAGGTGTTGAGAACGGCAACCTCGCTTTCATCAGCGCTTGCTTCTCTGAATCCTCTCACGGCCAACTGCTTCTTGATTGCGGCCCCGTCGGCATGGCTCGCCCTGCACCCGAAATTGATAAGGTGGAACGTGGTCATTACTGTTCCATGTTATGCGAACAGGAGCCCGTTGCGCCAGAAGCGCTTTTTCGACGGTGAGCTGAGAGGGGTTGACACGGGACGGAATGCAGTCCCTCTATTCATGACTTTTTGGGGCAGAAGTTCCGCGCCGCCACGGACGAACGTTGTATGTTCGGTTGAAGGCGCACAAAAGGACATGCGTTCAGCGCCTGCCCCGAGGCGCCAAACACCGGGACCCCGTCCCTTTTCAGGGAAGTAAAGGATGGAACGCAGCCGTTACATCAAGCCGGAGAACCCGCGGCTCGCCGTTGCTCGAAGCACTCCCTGCAATAGACGGGACGCCCTTGCGTCGGCTTAAATGGAACAGTGGTCTCTTTTCCACACTGCGAACAAACCGTGCTGGTTTCCACGCGCCGATGCCCTTGGCCGTTGAGCAATTGCGTTCTCTTGGACTTACAAGGTTTACAGCGCTTCGGCTCGTTCTTGAACCCCTTGTCAGCGAAGAAAAGTTGCTCGCCTGCCGTGAAAACAAATTCCGCCCCGCAGTCGACGCACTTGAGGACCCGGTCCCGGTATTCCATGATTAGCCCCCTGCCTGACCAATTCTTCGCCTGACGGCGAATGCCCCTCACGTGCCAACAGGCTTAGTCCTGGTCGTGCCTGGCCTTTTTGCGGGCTCTTTTCCGCGCTAAGGCCGCTTTGACTCGCTTTCTCTCTCCTGGTTTGAGATAAAAGGAATGCTTTTTGATTTCCTTAATGATGTCCTCTTGCTGCACCTTGCGCTTAAAGCGGCGGAGGGCACTTTCTAAAGACTCTCCCTCCTGTAGTCGAATCTCGGCCAAACGATCAACACCCCCATTTCCTAGTGAAATAAAGGAAGTACACTTTTCCTCTGATTATAGGAATTCTTACTCAGGTACTTTGGTGAAGTCAAGTGTATTTTTGATGACCCTGTCCTCCACCGATTCGCAGGTCCAAAGCCGGAGATCTATCGCACGCCGGTGTCTTGACCCACCCACCGCCATATGTTAGGGTCAGATTCGTCCCCGAACTCAGTTCCAGGCAACATTTCATGGCGGAGATACTGAAGGTTGACAAACCGAATCTCGAATACGCACTTGAGTACTCGGCCAGACTGATCCTGTCTGGCAAGGTCATCGCTTTCCCCACGGATACTTTTTATGGCCTGGGTGCGGACCCCTTCAATCTGGCTGCCGTCACCGA
>JARRJI010000109.1:0-10409 GCA_037379595.1 Acidobacteriota bacterium
CCAAGGTTGGATCATCCATGCGCATGTGCACCGGTTCAGCACTGGTCAGCACATTTAAGGTCACCGGATAATCGGAAGCTCGGTAGGAAAGGTATGGGATTGGAGAGGGATTTTCCTGGCCGCGCTGGTATTCAGCCCATAGCGAGATACGATCTTCTTCTTCATCCCAGCGTGAAACAGCACAAATATCGACCTTGGAAAAGCGCACGATTTGGCGGGCAACTTCTTCAGCTACTTGGTGTACTTCCAATGGTGCGGAGATAGCCGCCACTGCATCAAGCAATGCAGCAGCATCACCGGGAGAAATCGTGTCTTTCTCCGGGAACGTCGGCCCAAACTCAGAAACTCCCCGTGGTTTTGTGAGTGGTCTGGTAATATCTTCGAGCTTATTCTTCTTCTCTGCAGCCATGCTGTCTGCTTTGTTAGGTCTTACGGACAAATAATCTACTGGTTAATTTTAACATGCAACTTTCTCAATCATTAAACGTATAATACTATGGGAGCAAGGATGCCTTCATATCATATAATTATCACCCATAAGCATGGATAATTTCATGGTAGCTGAATAACATATTCATATCATCAGGAGAATGTAAATATGAGTGAAGAAAAACAAGAACGTGGAACGCTGAGAGACGAATTCCGCAACCTCGGAGAAAACCTGAAAGAGATGGTCAATTCTGCCTGGGAAAGCGAGGAACGCAGAAAATTGCAAAGCGAACTGGAAGAAGGCATGCACGAGTTGGGGAATGTTCTGAACGAGTTAGCGGCCAACTTTAAGTCCGGAGAAATGGGACAAACCATTCGACAGGAAGTGGATCAGTTCGGCGAGCGAGTTCGAAGCGGCGAGGTGGAAAACAAAGCCCGCCAGGAGATTCTGAAAGCGCTTAAGGTGCTGAATAAAGAACTGGAAAAAGCTTCAGAAAAATTTGAGGATTCTGAAACTGGCCAAGAACCTGAAGTGAAATAAACCAGCCAAGATCAAAAGACAAACGCTCGATTTAACCGTTTACGATTTACGGTAATCATCATCTGTCAAATGGGGCTAAAAAATCAACCATAAGACAACGAGATAATTTTCGCCATTTTTACCTGGACATTATGTGGTGGAGGGTCCTGGCGGGCAGCACCATCGCGTTTTTTTATGTGTATTTGGTGCGGTTAGGGGCAACAACCTTCCATTTAGCCTTGTTAGCAGCTGGACCGGCCTTGGTCAACCTGTTTATCTCCATTCCAACCGGCCATTGGCTGAAAAACCGCGACCTGAATAAGGTCACCTTTTATACCAGTTTATTCTTCAGGGGCGGCTACCTGGTGCTGATCTTCCTGCCCAACCTGCTTCCAACAGCGTCTTCCCAAATTTGGACCGTAATTTTAACTTACCTGGTTGCAGCATTGCCTGGAACCGCGCTGGCGATCAGTTTCAACGCTCTGTTTGCCGATTTGGTCGAGCCAGATTGGCGGCCGTATGTCGTCGGGAGAAGGAATGCCATCTTGGCCCTCAGCATCACAGTGACATCCTTAGTGGTCGGCACGATTCTCGAACAGGTTGCCTTCCCATTCAGCTACCAGATCGTCTTTGGAATAGGACAGACGCCGGCAAGGCGATGTCAATGGGATGGCCTTCATAGAAATCGATCTTCAGAATAACGTCGGGCATCATGTATTGCGCCCGGTCGCCAACCACGTCCTTGTGAAGATGGAACTGCTCATAGGTGTTGGTGTTCATAAAGTAAAACGAATCGCCGTCCGAGTAAAGATACTGCATGTCGACTTCATCGATCACCGCGCGCTCGATCGTGTCTTCAGAGCGGAACCGGTGGTCGATCATGGCTCCCGAGCGCAGATTGCGCATCCGTGCCTGTACAAAAGCGCGCAAGTTGCCTGGAGTGCGGTGCTCGGCTTTATGGATAGAGAAGAGTTCACCGTTGTGTTTAATGACCATTCCCGGCCGGAGATCGTTTCCATTCATTATTTTTTCTCACTAGGTATACTGGATAGGCTTCGAACTGCGGGCCCAAGGGACACTTGCTTCGGCACGAACAGACCCATCAGATATTCTAGCTATATGCTAGAAATGCGTCAACTTTGCCGGGCAGGCAAGAGGCCATAGTGCGGCAGCAAGACACGTTGCCGCGGAAAGACGAAAAGAACACCTCGCGGCACTGGACAGGAGGGCGACTTTGGCATTCCTGACTGGCCAATTTGTGAATACACGGGCCCGAATTTGGCTTCCTCTCGTCTTTTGAGTCAGGGTCGCTTACTATGGCTAGAGGAAGCACGCAGCTCGGATCGCCGGATGACAACCGGTATTTGAAAGCAGCGACCGTGAACGAAGGGTCAGTTGCCGTGGCTGAGCCGCCGCGAAAAGCCGGCACGCATTTTTGAGTTTCGTTAACCCTGGCCAGATGGCGGCCGGAAATGCGCACACAACTGAGGCATCGCGACTGATGTTCAAGCGAAAATTCAGACTGCTCATGCTCTTGATTTGCGTGGGCCTGTTTGTGCTTCTGGTTGAGAAGACCGGGCCGGCGACGATCGCCTCCAGGGTGTATGAGGTGGGCGCGGGTTTTCTCATCCTCATCTTGATTGCAGGCATCCGGCATCTGCTCAGAACGACAGTGTGGTACAACGCGATCGAGCGCCAGGAACGGCGCGTCCGCTTCCGGGACCTTTTCGGAATCCGGCTGGCGGGGGAAGCGATTACCGATCTGACCATCCTCGGGCCGCTGCTGGGCGAAACGGTGAAGGGCGTGACCCTGGCAAAACACGTCGCGGCCGAGCACAGCGCCTCCTCTGTGGTGATTGAGAACCTTGCCTACAGTTTTGCAGTCGGACTCTTTATCGTCAGCGGCATTGTGGTTTTTGTTTCGGTGTATCCGGTGCCATCCTCGGTACGCGCGGGCGGCCTGATTCTGTTGGCAATTCTGTGCGTTGCGGGCTTCGCCATCGGGCTTATCGTCAAGAAGCGATACCGGGTGGCCAGCCGTGTTTTTGACCGGCTGAAAAGAATGGACCTTCGATGGCTGGACCGTCTGCGCGACAAGCGGGAGAAGGTGATCCAGTTCGAGGAAAACGTTTATGGTTTCTGGCGCGCCCACAAAGCCGCTTCGATTCTGATATTGTCCCTTGAGCTCCTGTCGATTTTCAGCGGCGTGATCGAAGCCTGGATTATCCTGAGCTTGACGGTACATCGGGCGTCTTTATTCGCCGCTTTCATGGTTGAAACGGTCAATCGTGCCGTGAATCTATTCTTCTCTTTTGTACCGATGCGGGTGGGGGTGGATGAAGGCGGAGCGGCGCTGGTTCTCAAGACGGTGGGCTACGGTGCGGCCGAAGGAGTGTCTCTGGCGATCATCCGCAAAATCCGTACGCTGTTCTGGGTGGCCGTGGGCCTGGTGATGGTCAACCATTACTCGCTCTCGCTGAAAGGAAAGAGCGAAAACCGGGACCCCCTTGCGACGGCATCAAAATGAAAAAGCTGATTGTCAACTCCGACGATTTCGGGCTGACGGAAGGCGTTAACCGGGCCATTATCGACGGCCACAGGAACGGCATCATCACCAGTGCTACTTTGATGGCGAACGGCATGGCGTTTGATTCCGCCGTGGCGGCCAGCACAGTCGCACCGGCGCTGGGCGTTGGAGTGCATCTGAACCTGACGCAGGGGCGGCCGGTCTGTCCGCCGTCGCAGGTCCCTTCTATCGTCACGGTTGAAGGCCTCTTTTATCCCACGCCGGGAATTCTGGCCAGGCGGATTCTGACTCGCAAAGTGACGCCGCGAGAGGTCGAAATCGAGCTGCGAAGCCAGATTGAAAAGATTGCATCTGCGGGTGTCCGGGTCACGCATCTCGACAGCCATAAGCACATTCACCTTCTGCCTCCTCTCTTCGGTGTGGTCGTCAAGCTTGCTCGCGAGTACGGGATTGAATGCGTGCGCTGTCCGGTTGAGCCTGCATCGAGCGCTCTTGGACCCTTGCAGTCTGGACGCGAAGGACGGGTGCGCATGGGAAAACAATACGTTCTGGGGCGGGCGCTTTCGACATTGGCCGCGTGCCAGGTGAAGAAGTTGGCCCACGCGGGGCTGTACCGGACAGACCATTTTTACGGGCTCAGCCAGACGGGTTTCCTGGATGCCGCCATCCTGGAAAAGCTTCTTCGGGCGATCCCTGACGGAACGGGTGAAATCATGTGCCACCCCGGTTATGTTGACGCGGCGCTGCTTGGAACCCGCACCAGGCTCCGCGCCCAGCGCGAAACGGAACTCGCCGCGCTGACCCGTCCCAGCATCAAACGGCTGGTGGCAGAGCTGGGAATAGAGCTCATTTCGTACGAAAAGCTGCCCCTTGCAAGCGGGCAAGCGGCCCGACACTGCAACGAAACCGTGCCGGAGATCATCCGAAAGGGGTAACATAAAGAATTAGTTTGCGATTTTGACTTTGAAGGAAGGCCTTGATGGAAAAGGATAGCGTGGTTCGATACTCGATCGTGATTCCTCTTTACAACGAGGAAGATAACCTGCGACCGCTTTACATGAAGGTCGTGGAAATCATGAATTCGGTCGGGAGTTCCTACCAGGTGGTCTTTGTGGACGACGGCAGTTCCGACCGGACGTACGCCCTGCTGCGGGAAATTTGTGCCAATGACAGCCGGGTGACTGCCGTTCGCCTGCGGCGGAACTTTGGCCAGACCACGGCCTTGCAGGCAGGGTTCGATTACGCGCAGGGCGAAGTCATCATCTCGCTGGATGGCGACCTTCAGCACGACCCGGCGGAAATTCCGCAGTTCATCGACAAGATCAACGAAGGCTATGACCTGGTCAGCGGATGGCGGGTGAAGAGGCAAGACACCTGGCTCACTCGCCGGCTTCCCAGCCGCATCGCAAACTGGTTCATGGCCAAGCTGTCGGGAGTGGACATCCACGACTTCGGCACAACGTTCAAGGCCTACCGCCGCGAAGTATTGCAGCACATGCGGCTTTACGGCGACCACCACCGGTTTATCCCGGCCCTGGCCAGTTCTTTCGGCGCCCGGATTGCGGAAATCCCTATCAAGAATATTCCCCGGACGAACGGCAAGTCGAACTATGGCCTTTCGAGAACCACAAGGGTGATGCTGGACCTGATCAGCATCAAATTTCTGCTGCAGTATTCCACGCGCCCGCTGCAGTTTTTCGGCCTGTTTGGTTTTGCCGGCATGGGGTTGGGGACCTTGATCGGACTCTTCCTGGCGTTCAAGAAAGTGTTCCTTGGACAGTCCATTATGCTTCAGCACGGGCCGCTGCTCTTCCTGGCGGCGTTGCTGATTCTGAGCGGCATTCAACTGATTTCGGTCGGCCTGGTGGGCGAGATGGTGACCCGAACTTATTTTGAATCTCAGCAGAAGGCCACTTACGCCGTTCAGGAGATTATTTCCCGCGGGGGCGAAGAACAGAAGACCGAAGGCGCAGGCATCGGAGTCGGCTCTTACTGGTAGGAAGTAGCACCGATCAGTCTCTGCTAAGGCTGATAGCCGCGTCCTCCGCAATAGACAGAAAGCGCGATCCAGAATTTCATCGGTTGGGGTAGCCGCACGCGTTCGCCAAAGACGTTGTAGTTTTTCCCCCGGATGCGAGCGAGCAGGTGCCAGTAAAGGGCTCCCATGATCTCCGCGACCACCATCGACCGGCGGTCTTCGGGCGGCAGAGCCTGCCGGGCCAAGGCAAAATAGCGGCGTGCGCGTTCGGATTCGAACTCCATCAGTTCGACGAATCTGCCACCGGGTTTGCCCTCGAGAAAGCTCTCGGGCGGGACGCCAAAGCGTTCCAGATCTTCCTCGGGAAGATAAACGCGCCCGCGGCGCGCGTCGCTTTGAAGGTCGCGGAGGATGTTGACAAGCTGGAGCGCCATCCCCAGGTTGGCTGCATATTTGCGGGTCAGAAGATTCTTGTACTCGAAGATCTCAATGGAGATCAGGCCGATCGTCGAGGCCACGCGATAACAGTAAAGCGAAAGATCCTCGAAGGTTCGATATCGCTGCGGACTGAGGTCCATTTCAATGCCGCGCAGCAGTTCCTCGAAATGCTGCCTGGGGATCTGGAAGCGATGGACCGCTTTCGACAGCGCGGCAAGCTCGGGCGCCAGGTCCAGGCCCGGACGAGCGCCAGCCTGGTAGCAGCGATCAAGGTCCTGCCGGCAAAGCGCAAGCTGGCGCCGGGCCTCGTCGATGGGCAAGTCGCTGTCGGCCACGTCGTCACTGCGGCGCGCAAAAGCGTAAACGGCCTCAATGGCTTCCCGTTTCTCCGGCGGAAGAAAGACAAAGGAATAGTAAAAATTGGTGGTGCGGGCGTTCGTAAAGCGTCGCGTTTGGTGGCGAAAACTCATAGATGAAAACACGTGAATGCAGCCGGAGGATCATCGTCGCTGGGAAGCGCTCCAAACCCCGTACCGAATTACAGCCTGATCCTCCATTGTATTTCTTTTTTCGATCTGAAGATTAATTCAGCAGCGTTCTCGATGCAATACCTTGCTCGGGAATGCCGGTTTTCGAAAGGTGCAATGAGGGCCGAGACTTTCTGCAGAGAGGCAGGAAAGCTCGTGCGCAGGCGAAATAACTTGTAAACGATTGGAGCAAGAACGATGCCGACATACCTGGTTACCGGAGGAGCGGGCTTCATCGGCTCGAACATGGTTGGTGAACTCGTGCGCCGCGGCGAGACCGTGCGCGTGGTAGATAACCTTGCGACTGGACACATTGAAAACCTGGCATCGGTCCGGCAAAAGATTCAATGGCACGAGGCCGACATTCGAGACCTTGAAAGCATTCGCCCGGATTTTGAAGGTGTGGATTACGTGATTCACCTGGCCGCCATCCCATCGGTCCCGCGGTCGGTTGCGGATCCGCTGACGTCCAACTCCGTTAACATCGATGGCACCTTGAACGTCCTGCTGGCGGCGCGCGACGCGGGGGCAAAACGGCTGGTGTTTGCGGCTTCTTCTGCAGCGTACGGAGACCATCCTGCGCTTCCGCGCGTGGAATCCCAGGAGCCGCGACCGCTTTCACCCTATGCGCTGACAAAGCTCGCGGGCGAATATTATTGCAGGATTTTTTCGCAGGTCTACGGACTGGAGACAGTTGCGCTGCGTTACTTCAATATCTTCGGACCGCGCCAGAGCCCCGACTCGCCTTACTCGGGCGTGCTTTCGCTTTTCGTCTCCGCCTACATGAACGGAAAGACGCCAACGATCTTCGGCGATGGTGAGCAGTCACGCGATTTCACCTACGTTGACAATGCTGTCGATGCTACGCTACGCGCCTGCACGGCCCCGGATGCGTCCGGCAGAGTCATCAACGTCGGAACCGGAGAGCGCCACACGCTGAATGAAACGATCACCACGTTGAATAAGATCTTCGGCACGCAAGTCACGCCGCGTTACGATGCGGCTCGCACGGGCGACGTTCAGCATTCGCGCGCTGACATCGCTCTGGCTCGCAAGCTGCTGGGCTACGAGCCCAGGACGCGTTTTGAGGAAGGTCTGAAGAAGACGGTCGCCTGGTTCCGCTCAACCGCCATTTCCTGATGGCCGTCAAAGAGACTAACGCTCGCCACAGCGCTCCGCTGACATTTGTGATATCCTTCCGGATTTCCGGCTGGTCAACGTCTGTTCTCCCGCAGGTTCGTTCGATTGTTCGAACTGCCAGCCGCAAGCTTCCGTTTCAAGGAGGTCCGAATGAGCTACTTGCGTTGCGCACTAGTCTCCATCTTTGCCTGTGCTTTGTCCATCTTGCTGGCAACCACCAGCTTGCTTGCAGCCGAAAGCACGGTCTGGCAAATCGGAACCTTCAACCAGTCATCGCACGAGTTTGATAACAGGGCTCCCGTGGGCAGCCCGAATTACAATCCGGTCTTCACTGTGGGAAAGAGCACGGTGAAGGATTGGCCTGGTCGCCAGCCCGGCTCGGAAAACAAGGCAGAAGGCCTCCGGCCGCATCCATTCACGATTCTTTTTGATCTGCCGTCAAGGCCCAAAGGTTCATTCAGCCTGAAGATCTCGGCGCTTCTCTATGAACCTCGAGTCCCCGCCCTTGAAATTTCCATCAACGGCAGAGACGGAACCTTCTATTTCCCGCGCAAGCTGAGTTTCTACCCTGGAGACTCCGATTTCTGGTCGCCGATTTATAGTGCCGGGGAAATAAGCATTGACCTGCCTCGCTCGGCGTTACGCGCGGGGGAAAACAAGCTGGTGCTGACGGCGCTCGATGATCCGAAGAACGGCCCGGGCAATTCCTGGTTTATCTACGATGCGCTTCGCCTCACGCAGTCTTCTGAAGCTCAGCGTTTCGCGCCTCAGGTGACTCTTAAACCCACTGTCTACTACGTTCGCAAGGGCGGAAGCTTGGATGAAGTTGTGCGCGTGACCGCTGACCTTGGCCAAAAGGTTCGCCGCGGAACCATTCGCCTCACTGTTTCCGGCCGGCACTACGAGGCATCGCTCTCTTCGGCTCCTGATTTCGGTGAGCAACGATTTGAATTCCTCGTTCCCGAACTTTCCGAGCCTGCACCAGCAGAACTCTCTTTGCATGCGAATGGCAAAACGGTAACCAGGAAGGTGACTTTCCAGCCTGAACGGAAATGGAAACTCTTTGTGGTGCCGCACGCGCACCTGGATGTCGGCTTTACCGATTATCGTGGAAAGGTGTTTGAACTTCACGATCGCAACCTCGACACGCTGCTTCGGCTTCTGCCTCAACATCCGAACATGCGCTGGACCATCGACGGCAACCTGATCGTTCAGCATTACTTTGCCACCCGCAAGCCTTCCGCGCAGCAGGCTTTTCTGAACCTGGTCCGGCAAAACAGGATTGGGGTGCCGGCGCAAGACGCCAATCTGCTGACAGGATACGCGAGCCTTGAGGAATTGATTCGCTCCACCTTTTACGGGTACCGCCTCCATGAGAAAGATGGAATCCCGTTCGATTACGTCAATATTACCGATGTTCCCAGTTATACCTGGTCCTACCCGTCCATCCTGCATTCGCTCGGAATCCGCTATTTTGCTGCAGCCAGCAATAACGACCGCGCACCCATCCTGCTGTGGGGAAAATGGAATACGAAATCTCCTTTCTGGTGGGAAGGGCCGGACGGCAGCAAGGTGCTGATGTCCTATTCGCGGCAATACCTGCAGTTGAGTTTCATTTGCCAGTTGCCGGCACAGGTGGCAGCCTGCCGCCAGTCGCTGCCAACTTTTTTGAAGGCTTATGACCGTCCTTCCTACAAGCCGGATGCCGCCTTGATTTTCGGCACCCAGGTGGAAAACACAGCGTACGTTCCCGGCGATGCGGAATTTGTAAAGAAGTGGAACGCGACATATGCATATCCGAAGCTGATCATCTCGACGTTTCCGGACTATTTCCATTACATCGACAAGCATTTTGGCAGTGAATTGCCAACCGTTTCCGGTGACGGCGGGCCCTATTGGGAAGACGGCATCGGAACTGACGCCCGATATGCCGCCATCGATCGCATTGACCAGCAGCGCGCGCTTTCAGCGGAGAAGCTTTCGACCCTCGGCACGTATGTGCAGAAGGATGTGGCTGGCGAGCAGGAACAGATTCGCAAGATGTGGCAGGACCTGATTCTCTACGCGGAGCATACCTTCACTTCATGGGGTGGTTACAGCCGCCCCAACAGCGACGAAACCCGGCGCCAGACTTTCAGCAAGGACCAGTTCGTGGTGAATTCCCGCCAGGAAGTTCGCTCAATCCTGGATCAATCGCTCAGCCAGCTTACCGATCAGATCCACATGCCGGCGCCGGCGATCGTGGTTTTCAATCCGCTGAACTGGACGCGCAGCGGATTTGTTGAAACCGATCTGAACGATAACACCCAGATCGAGGAATATCCGGACATGAAGGTTGTGCCGTATGAAGTTCTCAGACACGGCAATGGATACAATCACGTGCGTTTCCTGGCCCGCGGCCTTCCTTCCATGGGTTACGTCTGTTACAAGCTTGCTCCGGTCGCAAACGGCCAGCCCTCTTCGGCCGATGAGACATCCCTGCCCATCAGCAATACCATCGAGAACACCTATTACCGCGTGGTGTTCGATCCCGCTTCCGGCGCTATCAAGAGCATTTACGAAAAGCAACTGGGCAAAGAGCTGGTGAACCCCGCCAGCCCGTATCGCGCGAACCAGTACCTCTACGTGACCGGCGGCGAAGGGACCCAGATCGTCTACCTTGACAAGACTCTGCCGAAAGCCAAGCTGGCCATTCACACTTCACGCGCAGGACGCGTGACCGGCATCCGCAAGACATCTTACGGAACCACTATGACCTACGAAACCAGCGGCATGGATGCGCCGCGGATTCAATCCGAAGTTATCCTCTTCAATCATCAGAAAAAGATCGAATTCATCGATCGTCTTGAC
>JARRJI010000110.1:0-9443 GCA_037379595.1 Acidobacteriota bacterium
AGTCTGAGACCGGGCCGGTCTGGCAAGCCACTCTACACTTTTTCAGTTGCTGATGCCCGCGGCCCCTTGCGGCGATCCCTGTTGGCAAGGTTGCTGAAAGAACTCTCTTTCCTGCTGCTGTTGTTTCTCGGGACGAATCCGCTGATGAGAGCGGCGGATTCGTCAGTCCGCTTCCAGGCTTCCCATCAGGCGATGGGGACTGTTTTCACTTTGGTGGCCTACGGGTCAAACAGTACCTACCTTGCGGAAGTGGCCAGCCAGGTTTTTGCGGAGATCGACCGCCTGGACGACCAGATGAGCAACTACAAGCCGGACAGCGAACTCTCCTTGATTAACCGTGAAGCCGCCCGCCACGCGGTTATTGTCGAGCCGGGACTCTTCAAGCTCATTCAGCGCTCTCTTCAATACAGCCGGGAGACCGGCGGCGGTTTCGATATTACGGTCGGCCCCTTGATGAAAGCGTGGGGATTCTTTCGAGGGCGCGGGCAATTGCCCTCTCAACCCGAACTGGCACAGGTGCTGAAACGAATTGGCTATGAGCACGTAAAGCTTGACGCTGCGACGCGCACCATCCGGTTTGACGAACCTGGAATCGAAATTGATCTGGGCGCGATCGCGAAAGGGTACGCTGTCGAACAGGCGGTTGAAATTCTGCGCGCCAATGGGATTAAGCAGGCGTTGATTTCAAGCGGCACGAGCAGTATTTATGCCCTGGGATCTCCACCGGAAGAAAACGGATGGAAGATCTCCGTCCGGAATCCCCTGGACCGGAGCAAGGCGGCATGCGTGCTAAGGCTCCAGAATCTTTCGCTATCTGTTTCAGGGGATTACGAAAAGTTCTTCAAGCTGGGTGGCAAAATCTATGCTCACATTATGGACCCGCACACGGGTATGCCGGTTGAAAACATGCTGTCAACGGCTGTGATTTCTCCATCGGCAACTGACGCTGATGCGCTCTCAACGTCGTTCTTTGTTGAAGGGCAGGGACCTACTCATACTTTCCTGGATCACCATCCGAACCTGACCGCGATTCTTTTCCTGTCAACCTCTTCAGGGCACGCCTTCAAACAAATTCTTCTGAAGTCGAGCGTGACGGAACTTCCTGCCGGTAGTTTCGTACAAACCGATTGCCGATAACATTGGCCCCGTAGCGACGCGTTTGCGTGAGGGCAGCAAATTGTCCCGGAGTTGTGATTGCCGATTCCACTAAGGCCTTAGTGCTCGGTGGTTCCTGTCTGTAAGTGATAGGTAATGCATGACTTGACTAGAGAGCCCAAAATTGGTATCATACCGTTGGTATTGGGCCTAATAATCACTATATCTTGTTGGAAAGACTATGATTAGAGGAACCAGCCGAGCAAAGACCGGCCGTGTTTCGAGGCAAAGAAAAGCCTCGCCAACCAAGGGAAATCGTGGCTCAAGAAACGGTTCTCGGCAAAAACCAACCCGCCGCATTGTGACCCGGACAAAAAAGGTCAAGTCGAAGGCACGGGCTTCTTTTCAGGCGCCGTCAATAGCCGCAAAGCAGGCAAAGGCCGAGTACGAAGCGGGGCTAAAGAATTTTGAAAGCGCCTTGCGTCATTTTCAGAAAAAGGACTACGAGAAGGCGACTACGCTTTTTGAGAAGGTTGCCGCAGGTGGAGTTCGAGAGATGGCTGACAGGGCCAGAGTTCACCTGCGTTATTGCGAGAGAATGCGTCGTCAGGAAAGGCCCCCAAAGACGGCAGAAGACTACTATGCGCGAGGAGTCGCGGCTCTTAACAGCCGTGACCTCGGCTTGGCGATCCAGTATCTCAGCAAGTCAGACAAGATAAAACCCAGCCAGGAGTACGTTCATTATTCGCTGGCTGCTGCCTACGGTCTTCAAGGCGACCCGGATAACGCGCTCAGCCATCTGGAGACCGCTATCAAGCTTCGACCGCAGAACCGGCTTCAGGCGCGACTTGACGAAGATTTCCAGACCCTGGCGGCTGATCCGCGATTCATTCGACTTCTTGGCCCTGACGGTCGACGCGCGCTCACTTAGAGTAATTGAAGTCATCTCCCCAATATTGTTTTCTCCGGCACATAGAAGCAGGTGCATCGCATGAAGGTTGTTGCTATCGGTGGAGGCACTGGTTTAGCTGTCTTGTTGCGAGGAATGAAGCAGTACGTCGGTGCCGACGCACCTGCCGGCTGTGCCAGAATCGACCAACTGACTGCCGTGGTGACGGTTACTGATGAAGGCGGAAGTTCAGGCCGTTTGCGCCGGGATTTCGGGATGCTTCCCCCTGGAGACATCCGTAATTGCCTTGTTGCGCTTGCGGAAGACGAAAAGATCCTGACTCAGTTGTTCAATTATCGCTTTGCAGCGGGCAAGGGCCTCAGAGGCCCTAGCCTTGGGAACCTGTTCCTTACAGCTTTAACCAACTTGACAGGCGATTTTTCGACGGCAGTAAAGATTGCAAGTGACGTTTTGGCCGTTCGGGGGGAAATTTTTCCAGCGACGCTTGCTGATGTTCACCTCAAGGCGCTTCTTGCGGATGGCCGGCGCGTGGAAGGCGAATCCCGCATTCATCAAACCAACGTTCCGATTCGCAAACTGTCGATTGTGCCGGCCCGTTGCCGGCCCATGCCGGAGACACTCAAGGCTATCGAGGAAGCGGATCTGATTACACTGGGTCCGGGCTCTCTCTACACTTCGCTTCTGCCGAATTTGCTTGTTTCCGGCATCCCGCAACAGATTATTCGCTCGAAGGCGACGAAAATTTACATTGGGAACTTGATGACGCAGCCCGGAGAGACGAGAGGGTACAGAGCTGCTGAACATCTCCAGGCCATCGTCCAACACGTCGGCCGTAATATTTTTGACTTTGCCGTCCTAAATAGCAGGCCATTTCCGGTCCAGATGCGCAGGCGTTATGCTGCTGAAGACGCCGAGCCCGTGATCAACGACCTTGACGAAATCCGTGCGCTGGGCGTTTCTCCGGTTTGCGTTCCACTGCTCCAGGCTGAAGACGGTGTTGCACGCCATAACGCTGTGCGGCTCTCCAGCTTGTTGCTGGAGCTTGCCCAGCATTCAACCGGGTGTTTCCAGCCGGACCTCAGCTGAAATATGAGGATTGCGTCGTTGTACAAACGCGCGCGAGGGTCGATTCGTCCCAACAGTGCCCGGACTCAGAACGCCAGCGAATTGTTTTTATGCGAACGATAAAAACTATTCATTTCACAGAGCCGGGTAAGGGTCAGAAAATGGGTTCTTGCACTAAGGGGAGAGGTGTCTAAAAACGGGCTTATGGGTGACAAGAGGGAAAACTACACTCGGCATGGGCTTTACAAGCGCGAAGAACACGACGCCTGCGGCGTTGGTTTTGTTGCTGATCTTAATGCGCCGGCATCTCACCGCGTTGTCACGCAGGCCCTTGAGTGCCTTGCCTGCCTGACGCACCGCGGTGGCGTCGATGCCGATGGTGCCAGTGGTGACGGCGCGGGCATTGCCGTTCAGCTCCCTTCCGCGTTTTTCGCACGGGAAGCCCGCCGTCTTAATTCGGGTTTCCAGCCCGATTGGCGAACGGCGGTCGGCGTTTTCTTCTTTCCGCAGGACGGGGTCACACGGGCCCGGGCTATGTTTGTGGCTGAAGAGGCAGTCCGCAATCGCGGACTTTACGTTTCCGGGTGGCGCCAGGTTCCGATCAATCCGGATGCGCTTGGCCCGCAAGCTCGTGAGAGCCAACCAGCCATCTGGCACTTGCTGGTTGCGCAGCCTGCCGAGCAGGAGCGCGAATTCGAGCAAGTCCTTTATTTGACGCGCAAGGAGATCGAACGGCGTCTCGCGGAAGCGAGGATTACCGAGTGCTATATCCCGTCGTTTTCGTCCCGCAATATTGTTTATAAGGGCCTGATGGCTCCCTCGCAGTTGGGGATTTTCTACAAAGACCTTGCCGATCCCGGCTTCACAACCTCGGCTGCGCTTTACCATCAGAGATACAGCACCAATACCTCTCCTACATGGTTTCTGGCTCAGCCCTTCCGCCTTGTAGCTCACAACGGCGAAATCAATACCCTGCTGGGGAATCGCAACTGGATGCGGGCCCGGGAAGCTGTGCTTGACCACCCGATCTGGGGAAACGAAGCCGAATGGCTCAAGCCGGTTATTCAGCCGGGAGGAAGTGACTCGGCCAGCTTTGACAACGCGCTTGAGTTGCTGACTCGCTCGGGTCGTACGGTGCACCACGCGCTGCTGATGATGATTCCGGAAGCATGGGAGGGTTCGGTTGAAATCCCTGCCGACGTACAGGCCTTTTATCACTACCACTCCTGCCTGATGGAACCCTGGGATGGTCCTGCCGCAATGGCCTTTCTGGATGGGAATCTGGTTGGCGCAGCGCTCGACCGCAACGGTTTGCGCCCTGCGCGTTATACCATTACGAACGACGGCCTGGTGGTCCTCGGCTCTGAAGTTGGCGTGCTGCCCATCGAACCCAACAGAGTTCAGGAGAAAGGAAGGCTGGGGCCAGGCCAGATTCTCCTAGTGGACCTCGAACACAGGAAGATTTTCAAGAACGAACAATTGAAACGGCAGGTTTCCCACGGTCGGAAATACCGGAAATGGATTCATAACAACATGGTGTTCCTGCCTCGCCTGAAGGCCGAGAAAAGCAGGTATGCGGGATCCGATGATGAGCGTCTGGCGTCCCGCGACCGCGCAACTTTCGTCGCGTTGCAGCGAGCCGCCGGATACACTGAGGAAGATCTGGAACTCCTCCTCGGTCCGCTGGCAGCGATGAAAAAAGAGCCGGTGGGTTCGATGGGCGATGACACGCCGCTTGCGGCGCTTTCACACCGTCCGCGCCCCATATACCACTATTTTCGGCAGATGTTTGCCCAAGTGACCAATCCGCCTATTGATCCGTTGCGCGAGTCGCTGGTAATGGCGCTGAATCTCTACCTGGGGGCGCGCCATTCGGTTCTGGTAGAATCCCCCGAACATGCACGCATGATTCGGCTTGAATCGCCGTTCCTGTTCGATACAGAGCTCGATGAACTGAAACGGCTTGGGGAGGAAAAGTTCAAACCAACCACAATCTCAACGCTCTTCCCGGTGAGCCAGGGTCCGGAAGGGATGACGGGGACCATCGGCCGAATCAAGCAGGAGTGCCTCGCGGCAATAAAACAGGGAAGTTCCATTCTTATCCTGAGCGATCGAGGAGTGGGCCCTGAGCACGCCGCAGTCCCTATGCTGCTGATTGTGGGAGCCGTGGTTGAGTACTTGATTGCCGAAGGGGTTGGCAACAAGGCCGATCTGGTGCTTGAGACTGCTGAGGCCTGGGAATCGCATCAGTTTGCCTGCCTCGTTGCTTATGGGGCTGCAGGGATCAATCCTTACCTGGCCCTCGAGGTTGTCGCGGACCTTGCAAAGCGTGGTGAACTGGGGGAGATCTCCGTCGCGCGAGCATTGGAGAATTACCGGGCGGGTATCGAAACAGGCCTGAAGAAGATCATGTCCAAGATGGGCATCTCGACCTTGGCAAGTTACCAGGGCGGGAAATTCTTCGAGATCATCGGCCTTGATCCGGATGTGGTCAGGGAGTTTTTCCCCGATACTCGTTCCCTGATCGGTGGCCGCAAATTGGTTGACCTAGCTAACGACGTGCTTGCCAGACATCTGGATGCTTTCCCGGCTCGCGCGGAGAAGCCCGACTTTTCCGGATATTATCGATTCCGCAAGGGGTTTGAGCGCCATGCATTCAGCCCGCAGGTGATTCGAAACCTTCAAAAAGCGGCCAAAGAAGATAACGCAGAGAGTTACCACACCTTTGCGCATGAGGTTGATGAGCGTGAGCCACTGACTTTACGTGACCTTGTGCGGTTCGGGCCCGCCAAGCCGATTCCTATCGAAGAAGTCGAAGCGGTCGAGGCAATCTGGAAGCGATTTGCGACACAGGCGATGTCGCTGGGGGCCTTGAGCCCTGAAACCCAGCACGCGCTGGCAGTAGCTATGAACCGGATCGGCGGGCGATCGAACACCGGAGAGGGCGGAGAAGACTCAAACGTCTATTACATCGAACTCGAGAACGGAGATTCGGCCGAAAACAAGATTAAACAGGTCGCTTCCGCGCGCTTTGGTGTGACTCCCGAATACCTGGTACGGGCCGAGCAACTGGAAATCAAGATGGCCCAGGGTTCAAAACCTGGCGAAGGTGGGCAGTTGCCGGCGCATAAGGTAACGCCGATGATTGCGCGGGTACGCCGTGCCGTTGAAGGCATTTCGCTGATCTCGCCCCCACCTCATCACGATATCTATTCGATTGAAGATCTTGCGCAACTGATCTACGACCTCAGGGAAATTAATCCGAATGCCACCATCTGCGTTAAGCTCGTATCACAGGCCGGTGTGGGTACCGTCGCTTCCGGTGTGGCAAAAGCAAATGCCGATGTCGTACTGATCAGCGGCCACGACGGCGGAACGGGCGCCTCGCCGCTGATTTCAGTCAAGAACACGGGCTCTCCCTGGGAAATGGGACTTGCCGAGGCGCATCAGAGCCTGGTGGCGAATGGTTTGCGGAACAGAGTTCGCCTGCGCGTCGACGGCGGATTGAAAACCGGCAGAGACGTTGTGGTGGCGGCGATGCTGGGCGCCGATGAGTTTGGGTTCGGCACGTCCGCCTTAGTGGCACTGGCATGTGTGATGGCAAGACAGTGCCATCTGAACACCTGCCCGGTGGGCATAGCCACGCAGCGCGAGGACCTTCGGCGGCGTTTCCCGAATGAGCCGGAGCGTCTGGTCAATTATATGCGGCACGTCGCGCAGCACATCCGCCAGATTCTTGCCGAGCTTGGTTTCCGCTCCCTTGAAGAAGTTGTGGGGCGGACGGACCTCCTGATTCCAATCGAATATAAGGCTCCGGGGCGGCGGGGGCAGTTCGACCTTCGCTCGCTTCTCCACCGCCCCGATCCTGAAATAAGGTCCAGCGTTCGTGCCCGGACGCCCGCGCGGAATCTCGATCCGCTGGCGCTGAAAATGGCCGAGGACGTCAAGGAGGCTCTTGATCAGGGCGTCTCGATTGTCCGCGAGTACAAGATCCGAAACATCAACCGAACCATCGGCGCTCGCGCTGCCAATGTCATAGCACTCCGCTACGGAAACCGCGGAATGAAGGACCAGACCGCGGAGTTTCGCTTCAACGGAAGTGCTGGGCAAAGTTTTGGAGCGTTTTTGACGGAAAGCTTGCGACTGGTGTTGGACGGTGAGGCAAACGATTACGTTGGCAAGGGAATGGGCGGAGGCGAGATTATTATCCGGCCACCCCGGGAGTCTGTATTCGCCTCTCGTGACAACGTCATTATGGGCAATGCTGTACTCTATGGTGCTACGGCCGGGCGATTGTTCGCCGCAGGTCGTGCCGGAGAGCGCTTTGCGGTGCGCAACAGCGGCGCGACCGCTGTCGTTGAGGGCGCTGGCGACCACGCCTGTGAATACATGACCGGAGGGTTGGTTGTCATTCTGGGAGAAACGGGTCGCAATTTCGGTGCCGGCATGACCAACGGAACTGCTTTTGTCTACGACGACGCCGGCCGCTTCGAGCAGCGATACAACCCTGAGCTGGTGAAGATCGAGCGCATCATCGAGCCCGCCGATTCCCACATGCTTCGCAAGTTGGTTCTGGCCCACGCAGAAAAGACCGGAAGCGTCACAGCCTGGGACATCCTTGAAAACTGGTCTTTGAGCCTGTTGTCCTTCTGGAAGGTTGAGCCGCGGTCCAAGCCTGCGAGCGCTTCTCCCGAGTCGGTTCCGCTCTCCTCAGATGAGCATGCCAAAGTGTAGGATGGATTCTCGGAATCTCCACGTATGCTTCGTAGTTGTCTCGGAGACACCGATGAAGAGTCACACAAGCATCACCTAGCCCGCCGCCGTCGCCGCTCGGACATCGGGGAAGATCTTCACCTGTGCCACAATCGAATTGGTGATCAGGCAATTGTTATGGGCGTCCATGAGGATCTCCCGGGCGCGTTCGATTTCCTTCTCTGCCTTGACGGTTACGTGTGGATGAAGGGTGATCTCCGTGAAGCGGTACTTGCCGTTGGAGTATTCCAGAACGCCTTCAACGGAGCTTTCGTAGCCGGCCAGTCCCAGACTCTTGTGTCCGGCATAAGCCAAAAAGGTCATGAGGGTGCACACGTTGACAGATGCCACAAACATATCCTCCGGTGTCCATACGCCGCTTCGGCCCTTGAACTCGGGTGGGCTGGAAAGCTGGATTTCGGGCTTGCCCGGCGCGCAGATGGTGCATTCTTTCTCCTTGGTCCAACCCACATCGCTTTCGAACCGAAATACCCTGTAACCCTTGTTGTTCTCCATCGAGGTTCCTCCGTACTGGTAGCGAGCCTTCGCCTGTGACGATACCAATGATCCTAACACAGTTCGGAAGATCGCTGGAGCCTTGCCGTTCCACTTCCGCCCGGGCAGGGAATCCGGCAACTCGGGGCCGATCGATCGCCCGTGACAGGGGGAGCGCTACGGGGCGGGGCGAAGTTGCTGAGGACTGGAGCAAACCGTAGACTGGCAATTTTTACCCACTGTTCTGGAGGTGAACAATTTTTGCCAGGAAGCTCAATTTACTAAACCGTAATGTTACGCGAAGCGGCTTATTATGTGTAAGTTACAAATTTGAGAATTTCGATGACCGAAAATCCCACTCGTCTCATTTCGGCCCTTTGAGGCCGGATTAGTAGCCTACATATAAGGGCCTATAATAGAACACGCAAACTATGAATTATGGGTTCTGCGCCGCGGCGGTGATCTCGCTCTCTTCCTTTGGCGAGTGGCAAACGGTCGGAAAGCAGAATGCTGCGGGCCTGGAAAGACCCCTTTTGCGTTGTGCGCGAACGGGCAGCGGGCTTTCATCCTCCCGCTCACCTTGCGCGTGGGCGCGGGCAAATCATGAATTTTGAATTCTGAGCTAAGGCTTGCACGCGCGGCCGCTCTTTGCCCCGGATCGCACCTGTCCGCCTTTTGCCTCCCCCCGCCAACGATCTGCCATCTGTTTTTTGCCCTCCGCCTGCCTGCCGCCGGCTGCGTTGCCTGCCATGGCCTGGATTCCGGCAATCGCCTTATCAGCCCGAGAAAGTTGAGCCGCCGGGCACGGCTTTCGTGCCATAATCCGGTTAATGGCATTCTGGGGCGGGCGTTCGATTGCAAGACTCGCGGTGTTCATCGGGGCGGCGATTGCGTCCGTCGCGATGTTGCGGCTTATCCCGGCGGCGCCGGTTCCGGCCGAATCCGGCGCTCCGCAGTACACGCCGGACGGCCGGCTGCTCTTGCCGCGCGGCTACCGCCAGTGGATTTATCTCTCTTCGGGGCTGGGCATGGAATACAGTCCCACGGGCAAGCCGGGCAGCGAGTTCACCAACGTATTTGTCAAGCCCTCGGCCTGGCGCCAATTCGTCCAGACCGGCCGCTGGCC
>JARRJI010000111.1:0-6190 GCA_037379595.1 Acidobacteriota bacterium
GCAGTACATTGCAGCCGGACAATATGGCGAGGCACTGTAGACGACCAGGTAGAAACTGGCCCTTTAGCCCGAAGATTCTTTCACGAGGAAGGTTTTGAGCATGGCCGAGGCAGGCATCCGCGCCGCATCACAAAGATAAGCATAAGCCGACCATAGACGATGTTGCAAAGGGCGTGACGATAATCTATCCTTGCCATAGACGCGCTAGGGACCCGCCACATCATGAAGGGCGCGACTTCGCCCGCGGGGGGTAACCACCGTGAATACCGATCTCCTGAATCGTAAATCGTCCCATTTTGTATTGTGGGCGCCGGGTCAGACGGCGCCGAAACTGGTCATCGGAACACTGCAATTCGGTGCACCGCCCTTCTTAACAGGAAAGCGGATTCTCCCGCTCCAGGCGGTCAGCGGAGTTCATGGACTGTGGGAAATTGCACCCGCGGATTGCGGGCTGACCGACGGCAATGTCTACCACTACTGGTTCGAGGTGGACGACACCAGACCCGGCCACGCAGTGAATGCACGGGTTTCCGTCACCGATCCCACGGCGTTCACTGTTGACTGGCGAATCACTGAGGCCGAAGGAGATCAGCCTGCATCGGTCCTCAAATTCGAGGGCGGTCAGCTGGTTCCCTGCGATCCTGACGGCACTGCAGTGAGCTCCCCCGCGCCAGGGGACCTGCGGAAACTGGCGCCAAACAACTTCACAATTATCTACGAGTTGCCAGCCGCCTGGACGCGCCGACCGCGTGGAGGCGCCGAGCGGGGCGTCGGCACCTTTCGTGACGTCGTTGCGATGCTCGATAAGAATGCGCAGTCCCCCAACTTCGACGAACTGGAGGCTGCCCAACTAGGCCAGGCCCACATTGCCGAGCTTGGCATCAACGCCATCGAACTGCTTCCGCCCGCGGACAGTTACTACGAACGTGAATGGGGCTACGGAACCTCGCACATGTTTGCGCCCGATTACGAACTCGGTGCCCCCGACTTCAATTCCTGGCCGACAGCAAATGCCGATTTGCGGCGCCTGGCTGAGACCTGCCACGCTCTGAACATCCGATTGATCGACGACGTTGTCATGGGATTCGCCCGCAGCGGATCGTACGAGCGGATCGACTTTGACGATTTCCACATTGCCTTCGATCATGATCACCCCCCGCCTGATCCTGACGCGTGGACATCGCGGCCAGGGGAAGCCCGGCAGGACTTTGGGAGCACCCTCTGGCGGTACGTCAAGAAGACCACCGCCTACGATCCGATGACTGGAAATGATGCCGATTTCCGGCCCGCCCGTCATCTGCAATTTCTCGCGCAAAAGCGGTGGATGCGCGACTTTCACATCGACGGTTACCGCATCGACAGTGTGGAGACGGTCGCAAACTGGGATTTCATTGGTGACTTCATGAAGTACGCCCGCGAGCGTTTCCGCGCAAGGTGCACAGCCCAGGGCATGTCCGAGAATGAAGCGGATGCGCGCTTTCTCGTTGTCGGGGAAGAGCTGCAAGAGCCCATCGATATCATCCGCCAGCGACGCGTCACAGCATTATGGAACGACAAGTTTCGCGAATATCTCCGCTCAGCTGTACTGGGGCAGAACACGGAAAGTGAATCGACTTTCGAGTGGACCGTGAAGAAGATGGTGGATTGCCGTTTCTTTGGCTTTAGCGACGGTGCCGAGGTCGTGAACTACATTGGATCGCAAGATGTCGAGGGCATGCATAAGGAACGGATTGCAACCATGTTCCGCTACCAGTTCCCCGTCGACGACTCCATGTCGCAGAATGAGAAGGCGGGACGGAACGCCGAGATCGAGAGGCGCGTCAAACTGGCGTTTGCGTGTCTTCTTACAGCAGTCGGCATTCCTATGATCCTTGCCGGCGATGAATTCGCGGACGAGAACGATCTGTTTAGAATTAGAGGCAGCGTGACGAACCAGGGTGGCAAACAGATTGATCCCGTTGATTTCGGACGGTTGCAAGGCGATGAAAACGATTGGCGCCGCCGTGTCTTCGACTGCGTGAAGCGGTTGATCGATCTGCGCAAGACGCATCCGGCACTCGGAGTGAACGACACGACCTGGCTTCACAGGGACTTCACACCCGGACGACGAGTGATGGTGTGGCAACGTGGCAGCGATGACACTCCGGTGATTGTTGTGGCGAATTTCTCGGACTTTCATACTGACAATCCGTTCAACGGCATTTCTGAGTATGTGGTGCCGAACTGGCCCCGTCGGACCGACTTTCAATGGCGCGAGGTGTCGCAGGAGAGGGACGTGCCGCCCGAGTGGGTCGGGCGAGAGCCACTGTTTCCATGGGAAGCAAAGGTGTACGTACACCGGTGATATCATCAGCTAGGTAGTCCTCAACGCCCACTGTCCTGACCCGCGGACGTCGAAACGAGATCGGTTCGCGGCTCCGGCCCTCAGTTTTTTGTGGAAATCGTAAGCGCGGTACGAAAAGGTACCGGTTGAATCTTTTCAAAAAACGGCTGAGTCTTTCGGAATCATGGTACGCCTGGAGGGATTCGAACCCCCGACCTGTTGCTCCGGAGGCAACCGCTCTATCCATCTGAGCTACAGGCGCACTTAAACAGAGTGTAATGCCTTGCGTGAATGGGGTCAAGAGCGCGTGCCACGCTTGTAAGCGCAGATCTAGTTGCTTCGTAGTTGAAGGCTGCCCGGTCGTGGTCGGCAGTGGGCACTGAGCAGGCAAGGACCGTGTCACGCGCCTATATGCAGGGTGGGGCGCGCAGGGTCCAGATAATACGCGACAAGAGTTTCCGGCCAGAAGGTTACACGAACCTTTTCGATGTGGCTGGTTGGGAAAAGCTTTTGCAGGCCGCCTGATGAGAGCAGCGCCAGTTCCTGCGTTCGGCCTTTGGGGATGTGCGACCCGAACAGGCTGTTGTATCGGCGCTGCAGGTTCTCCGGCAGGAACTGAATAAAGGGCAGGTGGTAATGGCTCTCGAAGGGATAACAATAGTTTGGCGTGGTGACAAACCAGCTCTTGCCGACCCGCATGATTTCCCGAGCAAAGCGCTCCTGGCGGCCCGGCCCCAGGATGTGTTCGATCACGGCATTTGAGAAGACGATGTCAAAGGCTTTGTCAGGGAAGGGAAGTGAACACCCATCGAAAACAATGTAAGCTGGTTTGGGGTAAAGCTGACGGGCGCTCCTGACTTCGCCAGATTCGTACCCGCCTGCAACGATGCGCGACGGATAAGGATATACATCCTCGAAGGTGTAGCGCAGGAAAACCTCGCCGCTTGCGCCGATGTCGAGGACACGGTCCTCAGGACGCGGACTGAAAAGCGCCTCAAAGAGCTGAAACTTTTTTGTCCGGGATTTGTGGCTGAACTGTTTCAGGACTGACTTGTAATAAGAATCGGCCATCTTCAGTGATCTACCCGCTCGCCTTCGAATTCAAGTTGCTCACCCAGCAAAACCTACCAGAGTTCGGCAAAATTTTGTTGGCATTTCCTCTGAAAATCGCAAATAGTGTACCTCAACTTCGGTTACTCTCTTGCGGTGATGTGTCCGAAAGTCCTAAAATCATTTGAGCTACAAACTTGCCAGAACCTCCTGTTCAGGATTCCCAAGCAAGTTTGATCTACGTGAAGTGACACGGAGAGGTGTCCGAGTGGCTGAAGGAGCACGCTTGGAAAGCGTGTTCACGAGAAATCGTGACGTGGGTTCGAATCCCACCCTCTCCGCCATCCCTTTAAAGTGAGTGGGTTAGATTCCATCCTAAAACGCTCTTAAGACATCCCGTAGACTTCCCGACTTTCCAGCCCATTAGGAGAGGGGGAAAACTATGCGACTCGCAAAATTCTCGATTTACAAGTACGTGAAGACCAACAGGGGGTGGCGTTACTGCAAACCAGCCTATTCCGCCAACAACAAGGTCACGCCCCATGTCGTGCTTGTGGATGGTAAGGAGGAGCAGCATTCCGAAGGGGCTTACTACCTCAATGTGAACGACCAGTGGGAGAAGGTCGGGGTGACGGCTGTGCAGGCCCAGGAAGCGCAGACGAAGCGCCTGGCACGGCAAGGTTACGAGCGTGACACCGGTGAGAGGCTTCCCGAACCTGAGTGCAGGAAAGAACTTCTATCTGGCTCTATCGCAAGGTACCTTGAAGAACTGGAGCTCAAGGTTGCCGGTAGGAGCCGCCGTACAAAAACGCTCGCGGCAGCCAAGGTTGCTCTCAGAGAGTTCGCCGAGCAGAGCCAAGTCAGGCATCTCAAGGAAGTCTCGGCTTCGCACATTGCCCGGCACATGGCTTGGGTGATCCAGGAAAGTCCCACCCACTCCGCGCGGACCGCGGCAAACCGGTTCTTGCGGATTCTTCAATTCCTAAAGCACGCAGGGCAGTTCCTATGGTCGGAATGGGCAAGTCGACACACCCGCTTGGGATGAAGGATGCCCGGGGTATACGGAGAGTGAGGTGCAGACATATACGGATGCCGATCTGGTGAGATGCTTTTTCGTGTGCAGCGTAAGGGAGACGGCCTTTCAGGATAAAGAGAAACAAGTTCTTCCCGACCCCCTTGTCGTTGCTTTTGGCCGGAAACCAACCGAACTTCGCTTCCAAGCTCTCATCGTTGATTCCCTACGGATCAAATCGGCAGAGACTGTTGGAGTCGTCGATGTTGGTCTTTTTGGGTCAAGGGCAGCAACTGGATCGAAATAGCTGCTACGGCAAGGAACAGGCGAGCAAGGGGCCCCGGAGAAGCCACCTGTCCTGCCGTCCTCACCTTTAGGAGGCCTTGTTTGGGCGTCTAAACTATTCGTTCGCAAAGGGATGCGACCTCAGTTATAATGATGGCAGGCTTTTCTACAACAGGTTGGACACGAGACTTCCCGATGGGCAAGAAGGAATCCAGTCGAGGCAAGCCGTCGACACCGGGTCGAAAAGGTCCCTCCAAGCGCAACCAGACGCCCCCGCGAAAACACTCAATCCCTTCTTCTCGAGAACTTGCGGGGAGGCGGGAAGGAAAGCGCTTGAGCAAGTCGGAGGCTCAAGACACTTCTGTCATTTCCCCACCACTGCAACGGGCGTCAAGCAAGACTTTTCCCATCGTCGGTATCGGGGCGTCGGCTGGAGGATTGGAAGCCTTTTCCACCTTCCTCAGGGCGTTACAACCGGATACCGGGATGGCGTTTGTGCTGGTCCAGCACATGGATCCTACGCACGAGAGCCTGCTGAAGGAGCTCCTGGCGAAACAGACCGCGATGCCGGTCATTCAGGTGAAAGAGGGCATGGCAGTGGAACCCAATTGTGTGTATGTCATTCCTCCCAACAGTGATATGACGATCCGTGACGGGAGGTTGCGTTTAGTCATGCGTGACGTAGGAGTGACACCTCACAGCCCAATCGATTCTTTCCTGTGTGCACTTGCGGAAGACCAGCAGAGCCGGGCAATCGGGGTGATCCTATCGGGGATCGGCTCGGACGGAACCAAAGGGCTGCAGGCAATCAAGGCCGAAGGAGGAGTGACCTTCGCTCAGGACGAATTTTCGGCAAGGTATTCTGGGATGCCGATGAATGCCGCGGCTACGGGTTGCGTCGATCTGGTGTTATCACCGGATAAGATCGCCGGGGAATTGGCCCGGATGAGCCGCCATCCGTATCTGGAGGTGACTCGGCCTACAATCCCCCCGGAGTTGTCTCTCGGAAAGGATGCCAATCTCTTCAAGATTCTCCGACTTTTGCGATCCGCCACAGGGGTGGACTTCACGCATTACAAGCAGACCACCATCCAGCGAAGGATTTCGCGGCGGATGATGGTGCGACGATGCGAGACCCTGGGCCAATACGTGAGGTATTTGGAGGCTTATCCGGACGAGACCAAGGAATTGTTTCAGGATGTCTTGATCCACGTCACGGCATTTTTCCGAGAGCCCAAGGTCCTGCAGACGCTGCAAAAAATCGTCTTCCCTCGCATCATTGCTAGTCTGCCCCCAGGAGAGCCTGTTCGAATCTGGGTTCCCGGGTGTTCCAGTGGCGAGGAAGTCTATTCGATTGCAATAGCTTTGCGTGAATTTTTGGGAGAAACAGCAATGCCGACAGGGATACAAATCTTCGGCACGGACATCAGCGACTCGAATATTCAAATTGCCCGAGCGGCCATCTATTCTCAGACTTCCACGGCAGGCTTCTCTTCGGAACGATTGAAGCGCTTTTTTGT
>JARRJI010000111.1:6200-24934 GCA_037379595.1 Acidobacteriota bacterium
GGGGGGGCGACCAGGTTATTAAGCCAATCC
This sequence comes from Acidobacteriota bacterium, assembly GCA_037379595.1. Taxonomy (GTDB): domain Bacteria; phylum Acidobacteriota; class Terriglobia; order UBA7540; family UBA7540; genus SCRD01. Next base: position 6,231 of record JARRJI010000111.1, read on the forward strand.
GAGAAATGTGCGTGTTTGCCCGCCATAACCTGACGCAGGACCCTCCCTTTTCGCGGATGGATTTGATCAGTTGCCGAAATGTGCTGATTTATCTGCAGCCGATCCTGCAGCGGAAAGTCCTCGATTTTCTCCACTATGCTCTCAAACCGACGGGCTTTTTGATCCTGGGCAAGTCCGAAGGAGCGGGTGCGTCAGAGAATCTTTTCGTATTGGAAGATCGCAAGGCCAATGTCTACTCGAAGTTGCAGACGGTTACGCGGCCGTTGCCGGAATTCCGTATGATCGAAGGCGAAAAGGCAGCGGAAATCCTGCCTTCAACGCCCCAGCCTGCGCCTCTTTCCGAGCTTCGGAAAACGGTCCAACGCATGATCCTCGATCGCTACGCACCCTCCGGCCTGATTGTGGATTCGCGGTTGCGCATCATCCACTTTCAGGGTGACACCAGTTCATTCCTGAGGCCCGCGTCAGGCGAGCCAAGCTTCGATCTTCTGAAACTCGTTCGACCCGAGCTCATGCTGGAAATCCGCGCAGCCGTCAAGGACGCGAAAAAGCTCGGCACCCCGGCTCGTCGTGAAGGGATATCCTTCAAGCGGAACGGCAAAGTCCACCAAACAGACATCGAAATCGTGCCGATCGAATCCCCCACAGGAAAAGGGATGGTTTACCTGGTGCTCTTCCAGAACCAGCGCCCCAGCGTTGAGGAGAAGCTGACGGCCGCCTCCGCGCAGAAAGCTACCAGGAGAGCCGAGATTGAGGAAAAGGAACGACTGAGAGAGCAAGTGACCTCACTGCAAGATCAGTTGCGTTCTCTCATGGAAGACCACGAAGCCGCAACCGAAGAACTCCGGGCTGCCAATGAGGAGATTCTTTCCAGCAACGAAGAACTGCAAAGCACCAACGAGGAACTGCAAACCGCCAAGGAGGAATTGCAATCGACCAATGAAGAGCTGACGACGCTGAATGAAGAATTGCAGAACCGCAACATTGAGTTGTCACAGACGGCGAGCGACCTCAACAGCCTGCTGAATGCCGTGGAAATTCCGATTGTAATCCTGGGGAACGACCGAAGCATTCGCCGCTTCACGCCGACGGGAGAAAAATTACTGAATCTGATCCCCTCGGATGTAGGGCGTCCTATCAGTCAAATCCGCACGAATGTTGAGATTCCGGATCTCGACCAGATGGCGTCCGAGGTGATTGAGCGTGGCGTGCCCGTAGAACGCGAGGTTCGGGATCAAACAGGACATTGGTATGCCCTGCGGATGAGGCCGTTCCTGACTGCAGAGAACAGGATCGAAGGCATTCTGATCGTTCTGGTCGACATCCATGACATCAAACAATACGCGACAGCCATCGTTGAGACCATGCGGGGATGCCTTCTGGTCCTGGACTCCAACTTCCGAATTCTGCTGGCCAGTCCCGGCTTTTACAAGACCTTTGAAGTCAAACGTGAGGAAACCGAAAACCGGCTTCTCTGGGAACTCGGGAATGGTCAATGGAACATTCTCCAACTGCGCGAACTGTTGGAAAAGGTTCTGCCGGAGAAACAGGAGGTGGTGGATTACGAAGTTGAACATGATTTCCCGTCTGTTGGCCGCAAAACGATGCTCCTCAGTGCCCGCCAGCTTTATCCCACCGAATTGGGGCCTCCGAAGATCCTTCTGGTTATTGAGGACATTACCGAACGGAGGATTTGGGAAAGCCAACTTCAGGCCAGTGAAAGCCGCGCTCGGGCGCTGCTGGAATCAGCAGCCCAGGCGATCCTGGCCGTGGGCCCTGACGGAAGAATGGCGATTGTGAATACGACCGCCGAGCAGATGTTCGGGTATACCCGCGACGACCTGCTGGGCCAGCCGCTGGAGATGTTGCTCCCAGAGGGTCTGAGGGACACCCATCGCCAACACCGCGCGGAGTTCTTTGCTCACCCGGGTAACGGGCCTATGGGAACAGGCCTTGACCTTTCAGGGCGGCGCAAGGACGGCTCCGAGTTTCCCATCGAAGTCAGCTTGAGCTACATCGAGTCGCCAGATGCACCACTGGCAGTGGCCTTTGTTTCGGATATCACGGCGCGGAAGGCTGCTGAGGAAAACATCCATCAGCTTTTGGCAAGGCTGGTGAATACCTCTGAAGACGCCCGGAAAAGAATTGCACGGGAGCTTCATGACTCTTTCGGCTCCGGTCTCGCCGGGCTCAACTTGCGGATTTCTGAAATGGAGGGTCAGCTTTCATCGCGGCCGGGTCTTGCTAACAAACTCAAAGAGATTAGAAATGAGCTCAGCAAATTTGCCAAAGCCGCCCATGATCTTTCCCAGCAACTGCACCCGTCCGTCCTGTCCCAACTGGGCCTGAAGTCAGCCTTGGAAGCCGAATGTGCAGGCTACTCCAAGAAACACGGTGTGACAGTTGATTTTTCGGCAGAAAACATCTCGGAACAGCTCCCGGATCCCATTGCTCTCTGTCTTTACCGCGTAGCCCAGGAAAGCCTGGAGAATGTCCGGCGGCACGCCCAGACTAAGAAGGTATCCGTCAAACTGGCAAGGAAGGGCAATGAGATTGTCATGGTCATCCGTGACTTTGGCAAAGGCTTTGATCTTAAGGCGGTGCGCACCCGGGGCGGGCTCGGATTAGTCAGCATGGAAGAACGCGTTCGTCTCGTCGACGGAAGCCTGTCCGTGACTTCGAAACCGGGAGAGGGCACCAGGGTGGAAGTGCACATTCCGTTGGAGAAATAGACAATGGGACGCCCACGAATACTGCTGGCCGATGATCATGTGATGTTCACCGAAGGATTGCAGCGAATTCTCGCGCCACAGTTTGACATTGTCGGAATAGTTGAAAACGGCCGTGAACTGATTGCCACAGCGGAAAAACTCCGGCCCGACGTCGTTGTCGCTGACATCTCGATGCCCTCGCTAAACGGTATTGAGGCCGCTCGGCGCCTCCAGAAAATGCCTCGCCCCCCGAAGATTGTCTTCCTGACCATGCACGAGGACACGACCTTTGCAACAGCCGCTTTTCGCGCTGGCGCCTCAAGTTATGTTCTAAAAAGGTCTGCGCCGGCGGAAATTGTAATAGCCGTTCAGGAGGCTGCCCGGGGCCGAACCTATATTTCCCCGCTGATTGCGGGTGACGTTCTGAACATTCTAATGACCAGACGTGATCATTCGGAAAAGCTCAGCCCGGGGTTGACCTCAAGGCAACGGGAAATCCTGCAACTCTTCGCCGAGGGGAAATCGCCAAAGGAAATTGCAGCCATTTTGAATGTCTCAGTACGAACCGTCGAGTTCCACAAGTACCGCATCATGAAGGCCACTGGCGCTCGCACTATAGCCGAATTGACCCGCTACGCCATCGCGCACGGCATCATCCACGCTCTGTAAATTTAGCCCTGTGTGAATCCACTAGTATTTTCAGCATCGAAAACTGGAAAGTTCGCCAGTTGCCGGTGCCACTGAAAGAGAGTAAACTCCAACCAAAGTAAATTTGTCCCGGGCCTCGAATGCGGCCCCCGACTCGCTCGGCCGGGGGCAATGTGACGACGAGCGAGTCGGAGGGCCGTAATTTGTGGCTACCTGTGGGTACGTACCGAGTCTTTTAGCACAATATGTAGGGCCGGGCGGGTCCCATGGGGTATCTCAATCAGCTGCGACCTTTAGAGAGTTCGCCAAGCTTCCCTAAGGAAATTCACTACTTTCTCCCGTTACCCCCTTGCAAGCGATACGGACCTGCCTTGCACTTCGCCCCATAGCCAACTTAAGTAAAGGTTTACGAAAAGCCCGGAAAGTTACCGAGTTGTCAGAGTAGGATGCGGATTATAGACTAACGATTCCTGCTAGAACCGGGCGCTGCTGAAAAGATGCCGGAAGTGACTGTTCCACGTCGGCGTGTCGCCATCCCGGAGAAGAGGCAGGAGCCGGAAGAACGAAAATTAGACGGGCTGTTGCAAATCAGGCTGCTTAAGCACGTTTTCCACCTGCCATTGGCCTGAAGAGGATGGAGGTGAACCTGCCAAACGATGCTCAACCACAAGTCAGTCTATTTCAATATGCCAAAGGCAACCTTTGACAGAAGGACTTAGATAGCGAAGACAGCATAAGGGGGGGAAGTTCCAGTGAACACAAACAAAACCGGTACCGAAAGCTCGAAGGTTATAGAGAAATCTGTTGCCCAGGTTACAGTGCAAACAGCGAGACAGGAGGTTTACTGTCCTCATTGCCATCTCGCCACGCCAATCTGGCGAGAGAAGTGCACCCACTGCTCGAAACCACTGCGGCAGACCAACAAGGGGCAAAGGTTGGCGGCTTGAAGGCAGGAGTAGCAGCCACATCCGGCGCAAGCCTGCGGTGTGCGGATAGCCTGCCCAACGGGAAACGTTGGAGACGTTATCCAGAATAGGACGCCGTCTTTCGGGTCCCGGCATTTCGTGGGGTGTGATGGTGCGATCATCGATAGAGCAACGAAGTGCGGAACGCTGTTTCAATGCTTGCTGGCTCGTTTCACTACGAAGTAGTCCTGCCGTGCCATTGCGATCCAAAGTTAAGGAGGAACAATGAGCAAAAGAAGTGGGGCATTTTCCCCCAAAGGGAAATTTCTGCTCGTAGACAGGGATATTGATACCCTTCATGGCATCACCGTGACTCTTCATAATCGGGGCTATGAAGTGCGAGCTTGTGATTCATACGAGGAGGCGCTGACGTACCTGGGAGCCGAAACGTACGATTTCATTCTTGTCGACCAGGGGAGTCCATACTTCGAGGGCCGGGCTGTGCTTGACCGTGCTATGGAGATTGATCGGCACACCCCGGTCCTGATCGTGACGCGCTTCCTGCATATGGCCTGTTACCTTGAAGCAATGCAAAGGGGAGCGGTTGATTACCTCGTTAAACCAATCCCAAGTGCTTCGCTCATTTGGGTTATTGGCACACACTTACCGCAGCGCTGTGCGGCTGCCTGAGAGGGACATGGTGAAAAGACCATCAAAAAGCAGCAACGGTCAATCTCCTTCGGATGAACAAAGAGCCAGAGTTCTCCTGGTGGATGAAGATGCGAGCGACTTGGATCGTTATTCAGGGATGCTGCGCTACTTTGGATATGAGGTGTGGTCGGTTGGTTCGTACTCCCGGGCCGCCTCTTCCCTGGGCCGCGAACGATTTGATTTGATCATCATTGAGCAAGGAAGCGCGGATTTTCAAGGTCGAGCAGTCTTGACCCGCGCGGTCGAGATCGATCGCCGGGTGCCGGTCCTGGTGTTTACTCGTGTCCTCGATGTTGACTGCTGTCTCGAAGCTCTCGATATAGGTGCCTGCGAATATGTCCAGAAGCCTTTGACTTCGACCGAATTCAGGGACTTGGTCAGCGACTATTCGAAAGCTCCGATGAGAGGGTTCTCCGTCGGCCAGGGCGGTCTGTTGCGACACCTTTCTTCGGGAGGGGGCAGGGAAAAGGCAGACATTAGCTTGTAGCGCGGGGCGTACGAAGGGGCGTTTCCGATTTAATGGCGGGCGGGGCTTGTCATCCGTGAACGATCGTCGCGGCAGGCGAGAGGACGGTGCCGTCATACCGGTCCGGTCTGGGACGTAATGCTTCAAACTCGCGGCTGCCAGCGCCTCCAGACTCTTCAAGGTCCATTTCGCAGCGTTGGGTCGGATCTACAAAACCGCCTGTGACCGGATATGGTGCTTGGGGCCCTAACATTCGGCTCCCGAAAGGCTCTCATAGTTCTTGATGGATTGGACGAGGGAGGATACCAGTCGAAGGAGGGCACAAGCACCAAATTGACACTCATCCACGAAGAGATCGAGCAAGTCATTGGAGCCTCCCGTGAAACCGTTGCTCGAATCTTCCACAACTTCCGTACTAAACGGCAGGTCGCTGCCCACGGATCCACCTTGCCTATTCAGAACCACCCAAGCCCGGAAAGCCTTGTGGTCCCCTAATCGACGCTTTGATGTTGGCCTTTGGAGCGCCGCTCCAGTGCGGTGAGGTGCTGCGATGAGACAGATTTCTACGTAAACGCGAGGAAGCATGGTGGTCTCTTGAGCGTTCTGCTCGACAGCCTACATCGCTTCGACCGCCGGCCCAAACTTCGGTTGAACTACTCCCGCAAGAGAATTGGTTTGAACGTCCTGGGATACAGGAAAGTCGCTCATCTCCTAGATGCCCCTACGCAAGTAAAGAACGACCCCGCCGCCACCGGGGCCCAGCAATCAGCCACACGGATGAGCCGCGTAACCGAAGGTGTACCCGCATGCTCAAAGTGTGGTTCGAGGAAACTTGTTCCGCCCGGTCGTTGTGGATTCCTTATCTTCGCACGCGGGCGTGGCGTTTTGGTCGTATCACGGGCCGCTCCGGAAGAATCCATCCGGCCGCAAAACGGACTTGTCGGAAAATGACCGCAATGTCCCCTCACTTGCCCATGGTCATGCCCGAGGGCAGGTCTCTTGCAGGAAACAAAGGAAGGATTTACCATTTGGTGACAAGTAATGTCTAGATCGGTTGTCTCACTTCACGGGCCTACACCACAAGAAGCCGAAAAACTTATCCTAGAATTGGTATAAAAATCCCAGGCCATTCAGTAATGTAAACTTTCTCACTTCCACTCGTACCAAAACTCGGACACGCCACAGACTGGATGCTTCTTGCGTTTTGCCATTGTTGATCGTTTCCTTCCGGTGCCAGCGTGCGACGCTTGTCCGCTCAGCCTCCACCTAGGCGAGCATGGCTTTCCCCGTGCTCGTGCCCGGGCTGAGTTTGTAGCTATGACTTTGGACTCAGTGCCACTGTTGATATCGGTTCCATAAACATAGGCTCCTACTTCCCAGCCCGCGCCGTAGCAGTTCTGGTCGCCGAGCAGGACGTTCGATGGCCAAGCACTGTCGGGAAGCAATCCTTCCTCGTAAAAGTTTCCAAGGTTCGTTCCGGTATCGATATCGGGGGAGTTACGCCGGAGAGTGAAGTTGCCAATTGACGGATTCGTGAACAGTGGGTCACCGGCTATGGAGTTAGGGTCCCGTTGGTGCCATCGTTTTCGCCGCCGCCGTTCGCCATGAACTGTACTACGGTATTTCCGAAGGCGATGTTGTCCTCAAATACATTGTTTTGGAACACTCCACTTGCACCGAAGTCGGAGCTTGCGGCAATTCCAACACGGTTGCCGTAGGCCGTATTGCTATACACTAGATTATTCTGTGATCCTCTTCCGACGGCAATTCCCATTGCCCCGTTTGTGCCGGAATTGTTTGCTGCCACATTGTAGAGGTAGCAGTTCCCGTTCGAATCCTCGTTGAAGATTCCGACAGAGGCATTGCCAACCGCCAGGTTATACCGGACTGTATTGCTGGCTCCTGTTGTATCTAGCCAGATTCCGGCGCCCGTAGATGAGTTAGATGGGTTAACCAAGGAACTTCCCACATAGCCATTCGCACGAACCACGTTTTCCTCAAATATGTTTTCGGTTGTAGTGAGGCTACCACTGCGGATTCCAGCACATGTCGCTTGAGCTGAATCTGTCGCTACGTACAACTGGCAATTATTACGGACAGTGTTTTGGGAAATTACGGAATTGCTGATTCGGAAGATAGAAAATCCGGAAGCACCGTTGAAATCTGCTGTGTTTCGCGTAATCACAAGTGAATTGTTGACACCGCTAGGGGAGTACACGCTGAGTCCATCCTCATAACTCAGTGTAAACGTCGAATTTTCGACAACAGTTGCGTTGCTATCCGTCAAAGACAGCCCTTCTAAGTTTCCCATACTGAAATCAAGCCTATTGAAGGTGAGATAATTTTTCCCCGTAACCGACGCAGCGAGGTTCCGTTGGGACGCTTCCACTGTATGCCCAGATGGGTTGTCGTCGCCGGACATTCTTACATAAAGCCGCTGATCAGCAGGGTCATACCAGAAGTGTCCCGGTGTAAGGCCAATTTTCGCAGTCGTCGGGACAAGCCGCGCCCCATCCTCAAACGCTTGATTCGGCAGAGCTTTAACATTTGACGCATAATATGCAGTGAAGCCTGACCCTCCGGCGAGGCTGCTTCCGACTACTCCCTGGATCTCCTCATCGGTGAGAGCGCGGTTGAAAACGAACACTTCGTCAAGGAGACTGTCTAGATAGCCGTAGCCCACTTGGTCGCCAATACGCAGCGGGCTACCATTCGTAGCAATAGCGGTCCTCGTTGCAGTGTAAGTCGCAGACTGTTCTACGCCATTGAGAAACAGGCTGACTGTTTTTGTTGCCGGATCAATACGCCCTGTAACGTGATACCAGATTCCCGGAGAAACAATGCTGTCCGTCGCAATGGTTTGCTCCACGCCGTCAAGCGTAGCAACAAAATTGATTTTGCTGGACTTGATATAAAAAACATAAGCAGGGGAAGAACCAAGATTGCCTTTGTCCAGGATGGAGTCATCTCCTGAAATGGAAGTGAACTTTACCCAAAAGCCAATTGTCAGAGCCGTGTTGGTTGTGCCGCTCTTGCCGACAAAACCGGATGAGAGGCTGCTGTCACTGAGCGACAAGACCTGCGAGTCTGTCCTAACGAAACTGGCGGAGTAGGAACCTTGCACATGATCCGATGAATGTCCCACGTTATTCGTGCTTGCAAGGTCATTCCCGTGCCCGGTTCCGTCTATTCGGGTACCCCCAGCGGGTTCTTCCAGGTCCCAGTATGCTTGAAGATTAGGATCGGCAGTCAAATTACTTCCTGTCCCTACCGTTTCAGGTGTGAATGAAGACAAAACGTCCGCTCCGCTTATAATCGGATCTTTTCCTCTTCCAAACGCCCCAAAGGTGATCGGATTACCCTCGCTACCTGAACTCGGCACGGTCAACTGCTCTCTCCAAGTTTCTCCTCTCCTGAATAAGACAAAATCGCCGGGGGAAAAAGAGGCAGCATTGACGTCGGCGATAGTCGCATAAGCATTTGCCCAACCTCCAGAACACATGTATGTCGAAGGATTGTAGTTCGTGCAATCCGGAATTCCGGAGCCGACATTGCGGTCTTTTATGGAGTTATCCACATAGTATCTGGTAGCCGCCCTTGTGTGCGCGAAAGGCGCCAACACAATGAGGATTAGCCCAGAAGATATGAGAACGATTCTCCAATTGGCCATGGGGAAACTAGAATGGGGTTTGCCAAGCACAAGACCTCTATGAATTAATTAGTCACCAAACCCATCGAAAGATCGAACTTGTAATTCAAGTGGACGCCAAGGGCCGTGAGAGTAATGGGGGCGAAATTGAGCTGGAACGTAGCCCGACGGAATGATCGATCTGGTGCCAGACACGGCGGCTGCTGCGCACGGTGCGCTGAGAGCACATGACAAAGAAGGCCCAGGAATGAAGCGGGAAGCGTTAGAAAACCACTGCTCAGCTATTTAGATGGCCACCAAAAATACGTTTCAAGCTGACCATGATTTCGCGACTAACAACCGGGTCATAAATGGATTTCCCGCTTGAAAGGCGCCCACATAACTCGACTCCAAACCCAACCTTCCGGCAAGACCACTTTTGAACTGGTATGTCCCTGGATGAGTCTTCTTGTTGATGCCAAACAAGTCATACCAGCTCACATTCGAACTCTTCAGCCATTTCAACACTTGCCACTGGAGGAAGTATGAAGAACGTAGCGTTAATCCCCTGTTCCCGGTTGCTGAAAGAAGTAACACAGCCGTATCGCCAATCTTTGAAACTGCGGCCCCGGATACCGGAACTCCGTCCCGCCGACAGATCATGCACATCATCTTGAGCGGCGCAGGCAGGTTCCTTTGAACTTGTTGAAAGTATTTTGCGTCGGCAACTTCCTCCCACTTCTTCCGCGCTTTCATCTCCTCATAAAGGATCATCAACTCTTGGAAGAGATCGTCACCCACGCCGTGAGTAACGGTCAGGCTGTTCCGCTCTGAAAGGACCAGGTTTCGGCGCCACGTCCCCTTCAAGCTATGACGCAATTCATTCAAAGGATGAGAAAGATCCAAAAGAACTGTTCTCTGAAGCGAGCCGTGCAAATCTTCTTGAAACCCCTCCTCTTCTAGAATGGTACGAAGTGTTCCAGTGGCATCTTCAACTGCGTTAGGAAATATCCGCAGCAGCAGACCTCGTTTGATAACGTAAATTTGGTACAGCGAGCGGAGCATCTGACGAAAAGCACCTAAGTCTCTTCTCTCGCCCTTGAGCTGCCAGCAGGGCCCACACTTGACATATGCGAGTCCTGCTGGAAGAAAAGGAACATTAATAATGATTGCTTGCGACGCAGCAACAATCTTGCCACTCTTCCTTAGAACAACGTGGCTCAGGTTCTTTTCTCCCCAACGAATGGATCCATAAGACCACGTTTGCATTAGCGAAGAGTCGTCAAATCTTTGGAGTATCTCATTCCAATCGTCTAACCGGACACTTTCGGCTTCGACGGAGTAGTTGTCAACACGAGGAGCATCGCGCTCTGCGGATTCCAGCTCACCACCGAGCGGCGATGCGTTGAAGAGCTTCTGCCCACGTGCTGTCACGCTGTGCAAATGCTTCATTGGCAATTTGCGATTACCTCCTTAATCATGCAACGCGGTGTCAGTTCGATGCCGTCAGCACTGTTGGTGCTTTTGCACTCGCCTTGTTTTGTGAGGGATTCATATCCAGGTCGAGCAAGACTGTAATTAACTCATCTGCTACTCGGTCAACAGCTTCGGACGTCAGGCCCTGATGACAGGGGATCTCAAGCACAGTTTTCCGCATTTCATCGACATCGGGATAAACGCCGGCCGGCAACAGAGGGTGGTGTACGGACCAGAAATTCACAGCTTGGATGCCGCGCGTAAGGAGCCGTTCCAAAATCGGCTCCTTTTCCCGCACATAGATAGGGAAAGCCAACGGGCATACTCCCTCAGGAAGTTGCGTGAAAACTATGTCGCAAAATCCCCGGAGCCGATCAAGCAGGTGCAGGAAATTGCGGCGGCGTTGCTCAACGATCTGATCAAAGTCTTGCCCGGCTAAAATCCGCTGCGAGAGCTTGCTCATACCCACGTTGACTAGTGATGGGTCAAAGTGTTCTGTCCCTACTTCAACAACACCTAGCAAGTGGGATGCAGCTTTAGCCTGCTTTCGCAAGATCGCCAACGATCGGTGAACCGGCCCTCCGGTCGAAAACTTGAAATTGCTGGAAATCAACGAACCAGAGTAGGCAATTTCTGAAAAGAACGATGACGAGCATCGGACTGAGAGCTTGTGCAGCCCTGGACCTTGTATTAGCACTGCACCGCCATTAGGCAGGGGAAGTGTTTTATAGAGGCAGAAAATTGCAGCGTCCCCGAGCGAACCTAGGGGGATTGTGCCGGTTCGAGACAACAACGCCAGAGCGCAGTCTTCCACCAACAACAGGTTTCGCGACCGGCACACCTCCAGGATCTGCTGGACCGGGCCCGGAAAGCCGAGATAATGAATCACGTAAACTGCACTGGTTTTTGTAGTTATGAGAGATTTGATTTCTTCACCGTCGACAAGCATTCCTTTGTGAACAGGATAAAACTTGGGGACAACGCCGGCGGCCAGGAGCGCCTCGAGTTCTACCCCATGAAAGTATGCAGGGAAAAGGACTTCTTTTCCGGCAAGCTTCCAACTTCGGGCAAGTGCGTAAATGCCATTACGAGCACAGTAAAAGTATTCGAGGCCGGGATGGCTAAAGGGGTAGAAATTCGATACGCACGACCTTTGCGGAAATATCATTGCCGGATGCAGTGGTGGCAATGCAGAGACAAATAAATTGCCGTGTTTGGGCTTCCTTTCTCTCTTTTCATTCACAGCTGTCATTCGATACCTCGGCCGCGTCGAACCTGGCTACCAGTGGTGTGTCGGTTACCGATTTTTGACGCGTAGCAACGCTTTACCAAAACCAACCGATGGCCGACCCTCCTGACATTCAACCAAACGTTATGCCTCTGCTGGATGATGCCTCGGAGAATCCTTCCCAACGGGCCTTTCCGGAAGATGTAGCAATAGGCATGCGGGCGAACCTCGGAGGCCCACTCAGCCTTCCAATCTGCCCATTGCCCCAAGAAATCGAATTCTGCAACGCCTTGTCGCACGCAGTCTTCCAAGATTGCACCAACGAGAAGATGGCCGGGAGCACATTTCGAGTACGCCTCGTCGTATGCGATCTTAAGGGGGTAGTACCGGTGTCGATAGGTCAATCCAAGATGGGCCGCCAATGTGGAATTTCCAAGCTCAAGAAAATAAAGCGAGAGATAGCCGTCAACGTCAGCAAATTTTGCGATCGAGTCGTAGAATTGGTGGACTTCCTTACTGCAAGCTATAGCAGACCTCTTCTTTCCCTTCCAGCCGCTTCTTTCCAGGTCATAGAGTCTTTGCAGACAGCTAGGGTTTGCCTCTCGGACGCTTCGTAATGACAGGGGCCCGTTCTCCTCCAGCCGTCGCCGCCGTCGGCGCACGCTGTAACGGAAGTGGCTCTTAAGTGCGAATCGAGAGTAATCCGAATGGGGAATCTGGCCGCGGAGGTCACGGTACAGACTCCTCATGGATTCGCATCGGCAGGAAAAGAAACCATCGTCTTCGGCAGCCACCATAAGCTGCTCAGCAGCACCTCCTGCGGGAACGTCCGGCAACTCAACCATGTCCCAACCCGGAAGGTTCTTGAGACAGCCCCATATGGCCCGGCTTATGGCTTCTCTATCAGGCTCGTTGCCAAGGACGACATCGAAGCGGCAAGAATGGACATTAGCGGCGCCGCGGAGTTTAGTAAATGGCAAGGCGTAAGCGTACGATCTTTCTTTCAATAACGGTAGAACTGCCCGCAAACGACCAGACTCCCGGACCGTGATCATTAGGATGGGTTGGCCTGGGGCGAAGGCCCTTAAGTATGCAGCAATCCACTCCGGACGAAAGAAAGGCTGGTCGCACGGACCTTCCTTACAAAGTTCCCTCCACTCTTCGGCGTGATCTTCAATCCAGTCGGCGGTACACCATTCACCGTTGGCTGTTAGCTCCTGCCACGAAGGAGCGATCTTGCCTTTTGTTAGCACTGGCATCTGTCCTCCCCAAGGCACAGAATTCCGCGCCGATGCGTTTCCTTCTGGCTGTCAGGTGTTCACTATCCTGTGCTGTGAGTGACGGAAATTTAGTTAGCCATTGAAAAGGAGAAACGACCGAAAAGAATCCGACCTGTTCTTGTCGCACTCTAAATGATGAATGTTTCTAACGTTCGGTTAACATCAACTCAATCGCCTGGGTAACCTGAGGTTCTCTACGGGTCTCAAAGTACCAATCGATTGTGCGATGAAGTCCGTCGAAAAACATCACTTCAGGCTCCCACCCCAATAGCTTCTTGGCCAAGCTGTTGTCAGCTACGCGATTATAGGGGCCTGTTGGCATTTCGGGGTGTAATTCCAGACTGGCTTGTCGTCCCGTATACCGCAGCACTTCGCGCGCAGCGTCGATCACCTTAATCCGCTCCATCGTTCCCAGGTTTACCCCCGCCCCGTCTTCGACATTCTCTGCGGCTAGGATTGTTCCCTGAACGATGTCGCTGATGTAAGTCCAGTTTCGTATCTGCTCTCCGGTTCCCCATACGACAAACGGGTCCTGGCCAACGAACGCCCGCCCGATCATGGCGATAACTGCATGGTTCTCTACCCCGCGCGGTCCATACACCGTGAAGTAACGGCAGCATGCTGATTTCATTCCCCAATCTTGATAATAGGCACGAAGCGTCATCTCGGCCATCAGCTTTGCCCACCCGTATGTGTTATCGGCATCGTAAGGTGGTCCTACCATGCCTTCAGTGAGGTATAAGATCTCATAAGGATCGGTCTGCAAGTGATTGGGATAGACGCATCCGGACGAAGCATAGACTACTTTCTCAACCCGTGCCTTGTGACAAGCCGCGAACACCATCCCATCCAGCATCAGATTCGTTGAACAGGCTGCCTGGTGCAGGTCGACATAACCCCGACCTCCGTGGTCAGCAGCTAAATGGAATACAATCGCGATGCCACGGACGGCATCGTCTACGACATGCTGTTCTCTCAAATCAGCCTGGACAAACTCCACCCGGCCCGCCTTGACGTGTCCCAGAATATTTTCCAGCTTTCCACTGCTGAGGTTATCCACTACTTTCACTGCCGCACCGCGGTGAACCAATGCGTCCACCAAGTGGGATCCGATGAATGAAGCTCCTCCTGTAACCAGAACTTTCTGATTTTGCCAGTTCATGCGATCCTCCTTCTCCTTCAATCCGTTAGAATTTCTTCCTCACTCGCAATTCTTAAGTGAGGCAAACTCAACGCTACTTGGGTATGGACACCTAGGGATGACACAATGCGATAAAGCCGCAAGTGAAATATTTCCAATTGTAGGAGTCATCCGCGAAGGACTTGTTTTGGCAGCCATAGCAGGGCCGACCGGATCTGTCGCCACACGTAGAAACCGGGATAACCTTCGACGATGTGCCGAAAGGCATGACTGGAAAAGTGCCGCCTGATGTTAACGCGGTTAACGCTTACGGGCAGGGTCATGGAATCCGGATTGTTCATCCATTCATTGCATGTTCCTACCATGGTATATCCACATTGACGGGCTAATCTCATGACGCGCGCATTGACGAAGCCTCCCGGAGCCGCCATGTAGCGGACTTCTTCTCCGATCACGTCTTCAAGCCAGCGCTTACTTTCCTCGAGTTCGGCATGGCATTGATCGTTGGGCAGAAACGTGAGCTTGCGGTGCGTGGTTCCATGCGTGCCAACCGAGAACCCACCTCTGCGCAGTTCACGTATGTCCTTTTTGCGAATGTAGCCTGGCTTGCTCATGGACCTGTCACGGACGAGGAAAAACGAAGCTTGGCAACCATGCTTGCCCAGGAGATCCGCAACCCACAGCGCGCTCTGGCGCCCATCGTCAACCGTAAGAAGTACATAACGGGATGGAATCTGTTGTCCCGACCGCAGCTTGAGTTCAAGGCCTTCGAAGCTGTCAATCACATAGGCTTCTCCTTGCAGAAGCGCCAATTGCTCTCGGAACTCCTTCGCACTGAGCGTATACTGGTCCGCCCGTTCTCCTATTGCGTGGTAAGTCAAGCAGGCGAACCTGTTCATTTTGAGCAGGACTCACGCGATCCTAGAAATAACACTGCTTCGCACATGCAAGCACGGAGGTCATCTGAACTTCTTAAGGCCCAGGAGTTCCAGGGAAACATTCCACAGGAATTTTGACCCACAGACGATGTAGCGGCGCCAAAGGCGGCGCGGCTCGTGAGTGAGGCGGAAGAGCCACTCGAGACCGGTCTCCTGCATCCAGGACGGAGCTTGCTTCACGGTTCCAGTGAGGAAGTCGAAAGCGGCGCCTACGCCGGCCAGCACCGGAACGCTGAGCCGCGCGCGGTGCTCAAACATCCAGCGCTCTTGTTTCGGCGTGCTCAGGCCCACCCAGATGATATCCGGCGCTGCCTTGTGGATACGGCGGTCCAATTCCGCCTCTTCTTCCTCGTTCAGCTGGCGGAAGGGGGGAGAGTAGATTCCGACGGTGCGCACACCGTAGCGTTTTTTCAGGGTGTCGGCCAAGCGCTCAGCCACGCCCGGCTTGCCTCCGTACAGAAAGTGTCGATAGAGGGGCCCGGTCTGACGGCAGAAGGTCTCCATCAGTTCCGGCCCATAGACACGGCGGCGCATTGCGTAACCGTGCCAGCGCCCCAGCCATACTAACGGCATGCCTTCGGCCACCACCAAATCTGCGGCGTTCAGAATATCTTTCAAGGCGTGATCGCGTTGCGCTTCGGTGACGCCGTGCATGCCCGTGAAAGCAATGAAGTGGCATTCCGCCCGTGCCCCAATCCAGCGGTCCATCCGCGCCAGCACGTCGGGAATCTGTACCGCGTCTACCTGCACTCCCAGCACCTTGAAGGCGGGCTGCGAGCGGACCGGATCCTTTGCATAGACTGTTTGCTCAAGCATTTGATGGGTTGCCGGGGCTTATCTTCGGGGACATTTGTGGTGCTCAGCTTCGCTCTGCGAGATTTCCGCCGACGTTGAGCATCTTCGGTCGACGGTATATTTAGACCCGTACTTGGCGCAGGTATCGCGGCCTATAGCTTGCGTTTTGCCGGAGTGAATCCGGGGAAGTTCGATTCAGGCGTCTAGGCCGTCTTTGCCGAGGGCTGTGGAGACTTGATAAAGACTCACCCACTGAAGTTTTGCGGTGACACAATCTTTGCGACCCAATTCGGGACATTCTCTTGCCAAAAACCGAGAAAGTCCCAGGCGCCGAAGACTTTGTCCCGCAAGGTTTCGATCTCGTCGTTCATAACGGCGTATCTCGGGACAGCCAGTCTTGAATCATCAGGCCGAACCGGCCTGAATAGAACCGCTGCAGCAAGCTCATATCCGACTTCTGCCGCAACACTCACTGTTTTATTCCGGAAATACACCCTGGGTATGCCGAAGGGATATGCCATCATGGCCATCTGTTTCCCCAAGCGTTGCTCGAGAATCTCCTTGGAAAGCCGGAGTTCTATTTCGACCGATCTCCGGTCCAGATGGGCCAGATTAGGATGGCTGAATGTATGTGCACCGATTTCCATGCCGGCATTTTGCATTTCGTGGACCTGCGACCATCGCAGCGGGCGAATGTCCTCATAGCTACTCCGCCATAGTTTTCTTAGCCTTTCGACGGTAGTCTTATCATGTTCTAGAAGCCCTACTGTAAGAAAGAAGGTGGCCGGTATCGCATACTTTTCAAGAAGTGGGAATGCACATTCATAATTGTCGGCGATGCCATCATCGAATGTGATGGCCACGGCCGGGCGATTTGGCGCCTGCGCCTCAACAGATTCAAACAGTCGACTGAACCGGACTATTTCGCAGTGCTCTTTAAGCCATCTCAAGTGTCTGTCGAACTGCTCAGGTGTTGCAGATCTAAAGGACTTCGTCTGGTGGATTGAGTGATAGCACAACACAATCACTCTGTGAGATGCTTCATGGTGTTTATACCTCGCCAATACACTAAGGGTTTTTTGGCAGCGTTGCTTAGCCGTCATATCTTGTGACTTTCCGAAATCAGTGGAGCAGCCGGAGAGCTTTGGGACGTTCCCATCGCCCCTTTTGTCACATTGCCAATCCCGTCACTACAGCCCTTGCGTCAGGCTGGAACTGAAATCTTTGGAGAGTTTCTCGCTGTTGCCCTGTGGGGTTCAATGGCTCGCCTGTAAATTTCCATTAACAACGCGTAGTTTCGCTCGGCCGTGTACCTGGCTTCATATTCGGCACGGGCTGCGCGGCCCATCACGGCCATCTCCTGGGGATGATCCCAAGCCCATTCAACCTTTGTCATAAGATCGTTGGCATCCCCGGGGGTAAAGTGCAAACCAGTGCGCCCATCGGCAACAATCTCCTGCATCGCTCCTAGGCGCGAGCAGATCACGGGTATGCCACAACTAAACGCTTCGACGGCGCTCATAGGGAAGTTCTCGTAACATTGACTCGGTAGAATCAGGAAGTGTGCACCTTTAACGGCCTGAAACATGTCATGGCGTGTCAGGTGTCCCCGGAACGACACGTTGCCAAGAGAAAGCAGACTGGCTTCTGCCCTTAACCGTGTGACCAGAGGGCCGTCGCCGACGATTACCAGGGGAATTTGTCCATTCAAGCGCGCCCAGGCAGCGATGAGGGTGTGCATTCCTTTTTCTTCCGAAAGCCGACCAACAAACAGGGCGTAATTTGCCCGTGGGAGTTTGCTACCACCGTTAGGACTTGGATCTGGGCAAACGAAGTTCGGTTTGACGACAATTTTCTCTGGCGGCAACCCACCCTCAATGAATTTCTTGCGGGCGGACTCGGTGAGCGCGATGTAACAATCTACCATTGCCGTCCATGTTCCCAGCCAGCGATGTGCACCCAGCATCAGGGACAAGGTAGCCGTCGCCAGGGACGACTGGCGGTAGCAGCGATTCGGTATGGCTCGCCACAGGCTGTGCTCGATGCAGGCCTCACACACGCGCCCCTGTTTAAAAAGAGTTGCAGCCGGGCACAAGAGTCGGTAATTGTGGAGCGTCTGTACGACCGGCACACATCTATCCCGGCAGGCATAGTAGACAGAAGGAGAAATTAGGGGGAACGTGTTGTGGAAGTGCGCGATGTCAGGAGCCTCGTTCTCCAGGAGCGCTTTGACGTCCCGGTAACTATCCCGGCCCCACACGGTTCGGCCCACCAGTGTCAGGCGTTTCAGGGTGGAATAGTTGGCAATTTCCGAGTTGCTACGACAGTAAACCAGAACTTGATGTCCGGCATGTTCAAGGAGGTCCCGCTCTTGCCTGAAGACAACATCCTCTCCGCCGGCTTGCTGGTAGGTGTTGTGGACGAGGAAGATTTTCATTTGGAGCAGTTAAAGCCGCTCGCCAAAATTGGAGGTCTATTGGCTGGGGAGAATTTCAGAACCCCGCGTGTCACAGCTTTCGGTTGAGCACATTGTCGGAGTGCTTTGCTAACGACGACCAGACCTAGCAGCAACATAAATGGTGCGCTTGCGTGGCCTCCAAAGCTAGCGTCGGCGAGCCCATTTATGAGTAGATCAACGTATATTGCCCAAGATCCAGCTGCCAGCAGTTGAATATACCTTTTGGGCGAACACCTAGTAGTCCGCCAGAGGTTCCTAATAATCACAAAGTGGATACCGCAAATGATGAAGAGCCCAATGAGTCCATTATTGTAAAGGA
>JARRJI010000112.1:0-9293 GCA_037379595.1 Acidobacteriota bacterium
GTCATTCGGGTCGATTGCCCCACGGCGGAGGCCGGCGCTTCGTCGATAAAGAACCCATGGCCCTCATTCCGATAGAGGCCAACCATCTGCTGGGAAAAGTTTGTCACCACCAGGCTGGGAAGGCCGGAATTGTCGTAATCGGCGGCATCGGCGCCCATGCCGGCCCTGGCCACCCCGTCCTCGCTGAAAGCAACTCCCGCCGACACTCCCACTTCCGTAAAAGTCCCGTTGTGGTTGTTGCGATAGAGTTTGTTGGGCTGCGTATCGTTGGCGATGAAGACGTCGGGCCAGCCGTCCATGTTGTAATCGATCATCGTGATGCCGAGCGATTTTGACGTGGGATCGTACAAGCCCGACTTGCCGGTCACGTCTTCAAACGTTCCGTTGCCCCGGTTATGGAAAAGCCAGCAGGTTGTCCCCGAATAGGCTTCCGGCGTGCAATAGGATTTGGTCTTTCCGTCAAGGCTGCAGAAAATGTCCATTTCCGGAGACCATTTGACGTAGTTGGCCACCAGCAGGTCCAGATGGCCGTCCCGGTCATAATCGAACCACATGGCCGAGGTGCTGAGGCTGGAATACCCATCGAGACCGGAATTCCGCGTGACATCCGTGAACGTGCCATTGCCGTTGTTGTGAAACAGGCGATTCTGGCCGTAGGTGGTAATGTAGATGTCTTCAAATCCGTCGTTGTCGTAATCCCCGATCGCGACACCAATGCCGTACATCTGAACGTCAAGCCCGGCCTGACGGGTCACTTCGGTGAAGGTGCCATCGCAGTTGTTGTGATAGAGCTTCATCGTCGTGCGGCGCCGAATATGGCCCGGCCAGTCTTCCCCGTTGATCAGCAGGATGTCAAGCCATCCGTCGTTGTCGTAATCAAAGAAGGCGCATCCGGAACCCAGGGTTTCCGGAAGATATTTCTCGCCGAAAGCTCCGGTGTTGTGATGGAAGGAGACGCCGGCCTGTGCGGTGACGTTGGTCAGTTGAACTGGAAAGGAACGCTTCGGAGAGCTATGAAGAAGAAGGTGCTGCAACTCTTCCCTGGCGTACGGAGACTCGTAAAGCAGGCCGCCTGCCCCACCCGCGACTCCCAAGCCAGCAAGCACCTTAAGCAGATTTCGACGATTCATCGCCCGCACATTCCCGATAGACCCTAGCGCCACTTCACAATAACCGCCCCGAGCGCATCAGGGCAAGTGAATTCAAGCAGATAAACTCTTTTAGTAAGGCTTCTACTGAGATATATGAGAGCGGGTAATAGCTGGAGACTACAGCGAGGCGAAATTCCGACCGAATTCCTGCGGATCGGCAATCAGCCAAGCGTTCATCCAAAGCCGCACCTCGCTAACCCAAAAAAACTCGGTCTCTACTATAAAAAAACCGCCGAAACCGTTCAAAAAGAACCTTGCAATCTTGAGCCGACCTTCGGTAACGTTAAAGTCCTCGCGTCGGAATTGGGGCAAAAAAGGGGCATTCAAACAGCGAAATGGGTGCAAACACAGGAGACGGCGGGCGCCGTCGCAAGCTGAACGGAATTCTATTCATTCTGGGGCTGGCACTTGTTTTCAACGCGGCCTACCTGGCTGCATACGCCACGCCGGATCTCTTCTACGTCATCAATGCTCTCTTACACCCGTTCATAGGGGTTGTTGCCGCCGTTCTTTTCGTGATTTACCTCAAGCGGCACAAAGACTACGTCACCAGCATTGCAGGACGCATTTCTGTTCTTCTGCTCGCTGTTTCCGCGGGTTTCGGTGTGTTCCTCTTTTTTGCCGGGATGACGCAGCGTCACAACCTTGCTCTCTACATTCATGTCGGATGTGCAATTGGCGGCCTTTTCTTCCTGCTGGTTCGCTTGCGAAGCTGGATGCGCGAGCGGCAGACGCTTTCTTTGGGCCGGCGCGCCTGGCAGATCGCCGGAGCTGCGTGCGTGGCGGCGCTGATCTTCTATGGCGGAGCAACTTTGTACCAGCACTACTTCCCCAGCGAGGAATACATCATCAAGAACCCTCTGACCGCGCCGACCAGCATGTACAAGGAGGGCGGAGGACAGAAGAGTTTGATATGGCCCAGCTCGGCACAGTCTGCGAATGGAGGGACGGTCCCCAGGCAGTTTTTCCTGAACTCAAAAACCTGCGAGCCTTGCCACAAAGACATTTATCGCCAGTGGGACGCCTCGATGCACCATTTCTCGTCCTTCAATGACCAGTGGTATCGCAAATCCATCGAGTACATGCAGGACACCATAGGGATCAAGTCCTCGATGTGGTGCGCGGGCTGCCACGACCAGGCCGTGGCTTTCACCGACATGATGCAGAAGTACCCGATCCGTGAGATCGAGCATACGAAGGAAGCCCTGGCAGGCCTGAGCTGTGTATCCTGCCACTCGATCAGGCGAGTGACCAACACCATGGGGAATGGGAACTATATATTCAAATACCCGCCGCTCGATCGCTACGTCTCCAGCAAAAATCCGCTGATACGCAAGATCAGTAACTTTGCAATTCTTCTCAACCCCAAACCCCACCGCTCGGCCTTCTTCAAGCCGTTTCTTCCTGACCGCCAGGAGGCCGCGAAGTTCTGCTCGGTCTGCCATAAAGTGCATCTGGACGTTCCCGTCAATAACTATCGCTGGATTCGCGGCTTCGACGACTATGATCACTGGCAGGCCAGCGGTGTTTCAGGCCACAGTGCAAGGTCATTCTACTATCCGCCGAAGCCAATGACCTGTGTGGACTGCCACATGCCCTGGGTGAAGTCCAATGACTTCGGCAACGTCAAGGGCTACGTCAATTCGCATCGCTTCATTGCAGCCAATACAGCCGTCCCAACCAGCTATGGCGACACGACCCAGGTCAAAAAGACTGAGCAATTCCTGAAAGACGATAAGGTCACCGTCGACATCTTTGCCATTACCGAGGAACCAAAGGGCACAGGAGTGGAGGCGGCGCCGGCACGGTTGATGGGCGGAGGACCGCAAACCTCCACAATGTTTGCTGTCGGTGAAGAATCGGCCCGTGGGCTGGAGTCGTCAGAGGTCTCCGCAGCGCCACCGGCCAAGCTGATGGCGCCTCTCAATCGAGGCGTTGCCCACCTGCGCCGTGGCGAAACAGCTCGTGTCGATGTGGTTGTTCGCACCCGCGGCGTGGGTCATTTCTTCCCGGGTGGCACAGTTGACGCCCAGGAAGTGTGGGTGGAACTCAAGGCGGCGGACAACAAAGGCCATACGATTTTCTGGAGTGGCGAAGTGGCTGACCATGGGAAAGGTCCCGTCGATCCCGGCGCTCAGTTCTTCCGTTCTTACTCGCTCGATGCCGGTGGCCATTGGATCAACAAGCGTAATGCCTGGTCTGCCCATGCTACCGTTTACGCTCATCTGATTCCTCCCGGCGCGGCCGACACCGTACACTTCCGCATCAAGATTCCAAAAGATTGTGGCAACAAGATCACTTTCACCGCCAAGCTGAATTACCGCAAGTTTGACTGGTGGATCACGCAGTGGGCTTTTGCGGGCAAGCGCGATCAGTACCAGAAGAATCGCAAAACGAATTCCCAGACCGACAATACGCATTGGATTTTTGACGGCGATCCTGCCAAGGAACGTGTTGCGGCCAAGTACAAAAAAATTCCAAATGTTCCTATCGTCGTGATGTCCGAGAAGACCGTGACGGTTCCTGTGCTTCCAGCGTCCAACCAGCCCTTCAAACAGGATATCAAGGTAGAATCACAGGACGTTTATCGCTGGAATGATTACGGCATCGGGCTGCTGCTTCAGGGCGACCTGAAAGGCGCCGCGCGGGCCTTCAAAATGGCGGTCAAGGCTGATCCCAAGTATGCCAATGGATGGGTTAATATTGCGCGAGCCCTCGTTCAGGAGGGAAATGTCAACCAGGCGGTTCCTTACCTTGAAAAAGCTATAGCATTGGATCCTCCACTGGCCAGCGCCCATTACTTTATGGGCCTGGTCCACGAGACGAACGGGAAGTATCCGCAGGCTTATGCGGAGTTTGCCAAGGCTGCCTCCAACCATCCGGTTGATCGCGTGGTCAGCAACGCTATGGGGCGCATCCTTTTCCTCGAAAAGAAGTACGCCGCAGCGGTCAAACAGTTTCAGCACACCCTGAGCATCGATCCGGAAGACCTGACCGCCCATTACAACATGATGCTTTGCTACCGTGGCCTCCAGGAAAATGCAAAGTCCAATCATGAAATGAAGCTCTATCTCCGCTTCAAGGCGAATGAAATTGCCCGCGCCATCACGGGTCCTTTCAAGCGCAATCATCCCAATGAGAACAAAATGGCTCAGCCCATCCATGAGCAGGTCTCCATCAGTGAGGAAAACCCCGAAGGATTGCAGTTCTACTGGAATTACGGCCAGAGGTGGGACTGGCTGCCGGGCAAAATGGGGCAGGTCCAGGAAGCCGCTCTGAAAGAATACAAGAAGAACGGAAGTTACGACTACCTTGCCGCAATGAGAAAAGCGAATCTCAAGCTGCAGGCCGCGCATAAAGTCTTAGCCCAGAAGAGACTCAGGCCGCAGGCCGCACACAGGATCGTGGCACAGAAAAAACTCAAGGGGCATGCCAGGCACAAAGTGGCCGCGGACGAAAATCCCGGGCCGATTGCTGCGCATGGGCTTGTCGCCGAGGCAGACCCTCTTCGGTAAAGCTGGGGCCTTATCGGGAAAAGGGGCAAAAATCGGAACTGACCACTGTTCCCTTCTTTATCAAGCTGAATTCTCTGAAACGAAAGGTGTGAGACCAAAATGAGGAGTGCTTCTTCGCGTCGCGATTTTCTCAAGAGCGTCTTACTGGCGGCTGGCGCGGCGCAGGTCATCGATCCCTGGAATCTGTCGGCCGCGCCTCCGTCCGCGGGACGGCGCTACGTCAATATTGCTCCGCAGGCGGGAATCCACTTCATTCATAACAACGGGGCATTCGGCAAGAAGTACCTGCCGGAAACCATGGGATCCGGCTGCGCTTTCATCGATTACGACAACGACGGCAAGCAGGACATTCTCCTGATCAATGGTACGGATTTTCCCGGCCACGTCCGGCGGCAGACCACGATGAAGCTTTACCACAACAACGGCAACGGCACCTTCACGGATGTTACGGCCCGCGCCCGCCTGAATGTCCCGATGTACGGAATGGGCGTCGCCATCGGTGATTATGACAACGACGGCTGGGACGATATTTATGTGACCGCCCTCGGCGAAGCGCATCTCTATCACAACGAGCACAACGGCACGTTTCGGGACGTCACCAAAGAGGCCGGCGTGAACAACACCGGCTATGGAACCAGCGCCGCCTGGTTTGACTACGACCGCGATGGGAAGCTCGATTTGTTCGTGTGCAATTATGTCCAGTGGTCGCAAAAGAAGGATATTTACTGCACGCTGGATGGCCATCATAAGTCCTACTGCACTCCCGAAGCCTACGGCGGGGAGAGCTGCCGGCTTTTTCATAATGTTGGCAACGGCCGCTTTGAGGACGTCACCAGGCAGGCCGGCATCTACGACCCGACGGGCAAGAACCTGGGCGTCGCCATTATCGACTACAACATGGATGGCTGGCCGGACATCGCCGTGTCCGATGATACGGAACCCAACAAGCTCTACCGCAACAACCACAACGGGACCTTTACCCAGGATTCCGTCCAGGCCGGAATCGCTTACGACATGAATGGTATCGCACGCGGGGCGATGGGCATCGATGCTGCCGACTTTAACCGCTCGGGCTACCCCAGTCTCGCCATCGGGAATTTCTCAAACCAGATGCTGGGCCTCTACCAGAACGAGAAACACAATTTCTTTATCGACGTGGCGCCCCAGTCTGCCATCGGACAGGACAGCCGCCTTGCCCTGACTTTTGGCCTTTTCTTTTACGACTATGATCTCGATGGTCGCCTCGACCTCTTTGTGGCCAACGGCCACATTGAGCCGCAAATTTCGCTCATCCAGGCGCAGGTGACCTACGCCGAGCGGCCTCTGCTGTTTCACAACGAGGGGACCAGCCGTTTTGACGAAATCGGTAAACAGGTTGGACTTACAAGGCAAATCGTGGCGCGCGGCGCGGCCTATGCCGACATCAACAACGACGGATACCTCGACGTTCTGGTCACCACCAACAACGGTCCCGCCTATCTCTACCGGAATGAGGGCCCCAACACAAACAACGCGATTCGCATCAAGACCGTCGGAACCCGTTCGAACCGCAACGGCATCGGCGCCAGGGTCCGGGTCCACACCGGTGGCGTCGTCAACTGGCAGACGGTCCACTCCGGCTCCAGCTACTGTTCGCAGAGCGAACTTCCGCTGACATTTGGGCTGGGAAAGTCAGGGTCAGCGGAAGAGGTGCATATCATCTGGCCCAGCGGCCACGAGGACACGCTCAAGAACCTCAAGGCGAACGCTTCTTATACCATCCAGGAAGGCGGCAAGATCCTTTCAAATCACCCGTTTAAGCGTTAGGGAGGGTCGTAAACCGCACTGTGCGGGTTTGTTGCAGTCGTTCTGTCTCCGATAGCCGGTCCGATCTCAATCTGACCATCGGAGTCCAGAAATCGGACCTCAGCGCCGAGGGTGTGCCGGCAGGCCGCCTGGCGTTACGGCAGGCTTGTCTCTGCTATTCGCGGCGGGTCACGCCCTGGGCAATCCTGAACTTCCCGGGCTCGAATCCGGCTTGCAGGGCATAATCATGCGCCAGAAGCTGAATCAGAACGATGTCCACCAAGGTCCCCAGGCCCAGGCGGATCGGGTCAACCTGGATTACCCTCATGTTCGTGACGTCGTCCACGGGCCGGTCAGATATCAAAAGTACCCGGCCTTTGTGGGAACGGATGTCGTCCGCCAGTTTCAGAAGCAGTGTTGCAGTCCGGCGAGTGCGCGGGCCCGTCGCAGGCTGAGTGTGGCGGGCAAAGATGATGTAGCAATGTGCGGGATTCACAATCTCAATGGGACCGTGCCGGAATTGCGCCGCGGTAATAGGCTCGGCGGCCATGCGGGCGACCTCCTTCAGCATCAGGGCTCCCTGGTAGGCCGATGCCATGTCAGCACCTCTCGAAAGCAGCGCCACATACGGAGGTTTGTTAAAAAACTCCAGCGTAGGGAGCATCAAATCGTCATGACGCTCCAGAATCCTCTCCTGGGCATCCGCAGCTCGCATCAGCGCCTGGGTCAACGGTCGGTGGCGCTCCCCGGTAATTGCGAAAGCCAGATACATCAGAACGGCCACGGCACAGGTATAAGTTTTGGTGCTGACAGCCGCCTGGACGCCGGCCATCATGGGCAGCAGCAGGTCGCCTTGTCTGGCAAGGTGGCTGCCTTCCACGTTGGTAACGGCAACAACATTGATCTTTTTCGGAAGAGCCTCAAGAAGCCGGGTAACCTCCACCGTCTCCCCCGATTGTGAAACGACGACCAGTAAAGTATGCGGAGTCAGCACTTTCAGGTGATGGTGCAGCAGCTCCGCCGCCTCCCACACGAGCGCCTGGTATCCCATTGCCGTCAGATAAGCCTGCGCCGGATAAGCAGCGTGCAGCGAAGAGCCCATCCCCGTGAAAACCACCATCGTGTCGCGCGAGATCCGCAGCTTCTTCCGTAAGTTCACTGGAATGGCGCCAGGACTTGCGTAAAATTTCCGGACGCCGGAAAGAGCGTCCGGTTGTTGCAGAATCTCTTCCATCAGAGGAGTCATGATCTTGGCCTTTGCGTCAAAGTCAGGCAGCGCGAAGTTCCGCAGGGGGGAGCCCTTGTCGCGGCGGAGCCCCAGCGGCTCCTGGCAGCAGCTTCTCGCGCTTCCCCGCCGATTCTAGCACTCCCGGCGATCTGTTGAAAATTATAGATGGTCAGCGGGCCCGCCCTCATCTGCCGGCCGGGACACACAGCCCATCTTTTCAAGAAAGAAAGTTATGTGGAAAGCCGTGATCAGTGGAGGCTCGTCATTCGGGGCGGATTTTGCACACCAAGCCCCGGGCCCTGGATCATCGGCCTGAATTATGAAGGGAATGTACCGGGTCTCTTGGAAAACTCAGAAGATGTGGGGAGCCGGAGCCTACCCGCCCCCCCACGGGTAATCTTACAGTTGAATCACATTTGCCGCTTGGAGTCCCTTTGGGCCCCTGACGACTTCGAACTCGACGGATGCACCCTCCTGGAGGCTACGATAACCGTCTCCCTGGATCGCAGAAAAGTGGACGAAAACGTCCTCGCCACCTTGCCGCTGGATAAAACCATACCCCTTGCTGGCATTGAACCACTTAACGGTCCCTTGCTCACGATTGTTACTCACGTTTACTTCTACTCCTTGTTGATAGTTGGCGCCGTCAGTTCTGTACTTCACTTCCGGGGCTGAATCACACAAACAGCTCCGAGCCTCTGCTCGCAGCCTTTGAGTACAACTCGAAAGGGATACAAAGCGACAAACGCAATTTTATTCTGCCATAACGCAACAGTTTCAACAACATACTTTTTCAAGCTGAACGCAAGGCCCGTGCTGGCCCGGTCCCCGCTCCGGGAGCCGCACAACCGGGGAAGGGTCATCCCGCCAGGCAGGCTTCTTCCACAAGGATGGCGTGAACATCCCGCGGACCATGGACGCCGCGGACAAGAATCTGCTCGATATCGGCCGTGCGGCTGGTTCCTGTGATGAACACCGCGGAGCGGGCGGGGCTGGGTCTTTCGGGATCGCGGGAAACGGGAAGGTTTTGCAGCACTTCATCCAGCGAGCCCCGGATCTGGCTCCGGCGGTAAAGCGCAACGTGTACGGGCGGCGCCAATGAGGAGAGCTGGCTTCCTTCCGTAAAGCTGGTCAGGACCAGGCTGCCTGTTTCAGCCAGCGCAAAGTCAACGCCGGTGATGCCGACCTCCGCCACAAAACATTCTTCACGAAAGGACCCGGTTTCCGGCTGCTCTGCAGCTCTCTCCGGCCAGATGGCGACTCTCTTGCCCCATCCCTCAAGCATTCTGGCGATCTGCAATTGATTCAGGATCGGATTTCGCGAAAGCACCACAGACTGGGCCTGCAAGGGTTCCAGAATGGACTTCAGGACCTCTGCCAGCGCCGAAGGCGCCGAAGCCCGGTAGGCCTTGCAGCCCAGAGCCTTCAACTCCGCCTCGAAGTGCTCGGCCAGCTCTTCTGGAGCGATCACCGGCATTACATTTTCAAGCTGGGGAGGCAAGCTGCGGTTCGGAGGTTCACGATCGACTTTCGCCTGTGTTTTCAATGCCTTACGAATTGTGCTCAACATTTCGTCGCGATTCGACAAGGATCTGCCTCCTGCCTCCAGCCTTC
>JARRJI010000113.1:0-11019 GCA_037379595.1 Acidobacteriota bacterium
GCATTGACCCCGTTCAGGCCACAGCCAACGAGCTTATATCCTTTGTCGCCCCCGAGACGCTCTAAAGCGGTAAGGCTCGCCCCGAAGTTACTGCTGCCGTCCCACTTATAGTGAGGATCGTAATCCATGACCCATTCGCTGCCCGGTGGAAAGATCGCGTTATACTCAATGACCACCACGCGCGGACGATAGCGGACGAGGTTCTTCCAGACCCAGTAATCGTTCCCGTCGATATCCAGAGACAGCAGATCGAATTCTTTAGGAGTCGA
The DNA here is from genome assembly GCA_037379595.1 of Acidobacteriota bacterium. GTDB lineage: Bacteria > Acidobacteriota > Terriglobia > UBA7540 > UBA7540 > SCRD01. Next base: position 270 of record JARRJI010000113.1, read on the forward strand.
TGCCTTATCCAATAGCGATTCGAAATTCCCGGCCAGAGCGGGACCCTGATCGACCCGGAGCGCGCCATCCTTGATCTTCGTTGCAAAGTTGCCCTTAATGGCATTGAAATTTTTGGGGTCGCTCTCGATCCACAATCCCTTCCATCCAAGCGTCAAAAGGTAGAGAGTGTTGTTCTCCACTCCGTTTCCCGGAGCGCATTCGACGAAAAACCTGTTCGTCGTGCCCACGCGCCTGAAGATTTCCGCGATGATTCCGTCCTCGCCGCTCTGCGAAAACACCTTGTGCTCAAACCGGCAGAGGGTTCCAGGGTCCTGTTGTTTTCGGCCTTCGATGAGAGTACCGATGGCCTGGCTGAGCTGAAGATCGAGCAGCTCACCGATAAGGTAATCGAGGTGCGCGATCAGGTTCACTGAAGATGCGGAATTCTTCGCCTGGACAGCCTCGAGCCGGAGCAATTGGTTCGAGGCTTCAAGGGCCTGGGTGACATCAGGAATGGGATTGGGATTGACCCCGGCCATTCCTCCCTGTTTGTCTCCAGCGCAACCACCCTCCACCTTTGTGAGCCTTTCGTTGATGGCCGTGATGGCTTGCGAAATTATTCCAAAGTTGGACGCAGAGGTCGAATCCAGTTTGGCCACCTGGCCTTGCAGGTCGGCAAGGGCCTTCGAAAAACCGTTCATCGCAAGCGTTACCTTCGCAAGGTTCCCCTCGGCCACGTCTGTGGCGGAATTGACCGGCATCTTTTGAACGGTTGAAAGCATACTGGGATCGTTTGGCATTAGAAACTCCTCACAATTCAGTGGGACCAGGGCAACACCGGGCGGCGCCGTTCTTAAGCACGTTCTCATGGGGGCGGCTCGCACCGAGCCCGACAAACAGCAGCCGGCCCTGTTCCGGTTTGCTCGAAAGAGTCATGCCTTGATTTCGTTAGCCGTGACCTCCCGGCGCGACCCGTCTCGATATCCCGGAGCAATTTGCGAACCAAACCCGGCCAAGGGCCGCAGGCGGCGAGGGCGGGCCCTACCTGGCACCTTCCATCTGTGATACACTCCCGCTGTAAATGGCATTCAACTTTCATCTACCAGGGAGCGGACGATGCACAGGCCATCCTTTAAGTCATCCTGGTGGTTGCTGCCGGTGGCGGCGGTGCTGCTGGGCGTTCTGGTTTATCCTCATTTCAGGCTTAACGGGGAGAGCGGCGTGACGGTGACGGTGGGTCCGGCAAATGCGGACGTGATCGGCACGGACAACGTGGCCATCCAGAAGGCCGTTGACCGCGTGGCCGCTGAGGGCGGCGGCACGGTGCTGATCAAGGCCGGCACCTACACGCTGGCGAATTCCGTGCGCCTCTCGAGCCACATCACGCTGCGCGGCGAAGGCCCCGGCAAAACCATCCTGAAGAAAGCGGCCGGCGTGCGGAGCATGCTGAAGATCGACGCCGACTACGGAGAGTTCAAGGCCACGGTGGAAGACGCCAGCGGCTTCCGGCCCGGCATGGGCGTGACCGTGGTGGACGACAAACAGCGCTCCGGCTGGACGCCCAGCGTGCGGACCATCGTTCGCATCGAGGGCGACACGCTCTACTACAACCATTTTCTGCAGATGGATTACCACACGGAATTTCACGGCGAGGTCTTCATAGACGGCAGCCGCGACTCGAGCCAGATCCTCGGCGGCTGCCAGACGGGCGGCATCTACTTTTTCCACTCGACGCACATGACCGTGCGCGACTGCGTGGCGCGAAACTATCCCGGCGACGGCATCAGCCTGCAGTTTGTCGAGGATCCGGTGGTGGAAAACTGCGATTCCTACGGCAACGCCTACCTGGGGATTCATCTGGGGACGGGCGCGCTGCGGGGAATCGTGGAAAACAATCGCGCCCACAACAACGGCGAAGACGGGCTCTACCTCTGCTGGCGGGTGCAGCACGCGCGCTACGCGAACAACCAGTCGTGGGACAACGGGCGCGACGGCATCTCGCTGGGCCACAAGGATACCGACAACCTGTTTGTGAAAAACACCGTCCGGGGAAACGCGCGCTCGGGGATCTACTTCCGCGACCAGGATAAGTCCAACGCCGCCGACCGCAATACGTTTGAACACAACACCATCGCGGACAACGGCCGGCCCGGAGCGCCGGGCGAGGGCATCCACATCGGGGGCATGACCGAAAACCTGACCTTCGTCGATAACGTGATCGGTTCAAGCGATCCCGAAGGCCAAGTGGTCCAGCCCGTCGGGATCTACATCGGCCCCCATACGGATTACATCACCTGCAAGGGGAACGTCTTTCAGGGGCAGATGAAACAGAAGATCGTGAATCAGTCCCAGGGCCGGCACAACCATTTGCAGATTGCAGCCGCGAAGTGAAATTGCCTTCGTAGCGCCGACCTTCAGGTCGGCACCGTCTTTACTCAGCCCCGCCACTTTCTCGGTTGGCATTGTAAAGGCCGGGCAAAAGATGCCGGGCTGAAGCCCGGCGCTACAACGGCGTTAGGGGCGGCAAAGATTTGCTTGCCATGCCAGTCCTTTTCCGGTATATTCTGTAGACGATGGTCAGTGTGAATTTTGCCAACGCGTTTAGCTTTAGCTACTGGTATTGGGGCACTTTTGCCTCGATGCGGTAGAGTGGCGTTGGCCTGACCAGGAAAATCAAGTTTTGAAAAAAGCCAGCCCACTCCGACCGAGTGGGCTTTTTTATTGGGCGAGGAGAAATCAACCATGATCATTTCGATGCGGCCGCATGCCACCAGGGAAGAGATTGAGTATGTTTGCGAGCGGATTCGCGAGTTTGGATACAAGGTGCATTCGATTGAGGGCGAAGAAAGGGTGGTGATTGGCGTGATTGGCGTGGGCGATGTAACGGCGTGTCTGGAATCGCTGGAGGCCACTCCCGGCGTGGAGCGGGCGATGCGGATCTCGGCTCCCTACAAGTTTGTCAGCAGGGAATTCAAGAAGGAGCGCTCGCGGATTCGCGTGGACGGCACGGAGATTGGCGGCGATGAGTTTGTGGTGATGGCCGGACCCTGCTCGGTGGAGAACGAGAAGCAGATTCTCGAGACCGCCGAAGCTGTGGCGGCCGCCGGAGCCAAGGTTCTGCGCGGAGGCGCCTTTAAGCCGCGGACCTCGCCTTATGACTTCCAGGGACTGGAACTGGAAGGGCTGAAGCTGCTGGCCAGGGCGCGCGAGGTGACGGGACTTTCCATCGTGACGGAAGTGATGAGTGACGGCGACGTGGACCGCGTGGCGGAATACGCGGACGTGATGCAGGTGGGCGCGCGCAACATGCAGAACTTCTCGCTGCTCAAGGCCCTGGGCAAGTGCCCGCGGCCCGTGCTGCTGAAGCGCGGCATGAGTTCCACCATCAAAGAGTTGCTGATGTCCGCCGAATACATCACGGCGCACGGCAATCCCAACGTGATCCTCTGCGAGCGCGGCATACGCACCTTCGAAACCGCGACCCGCAACACCTGCGACATCACGGCGGTGGCCGTCCTGAACGAACTGACCCACCTGCCGGTGATTCTCGATCCGAGCCACGCCACCGGCAAGCGAAGCCTGGTGCCGGCGCTGGCCCGGGCCGGTGTCGCCATCGGCGCCGACGGCCTGATCGTCGAGGTCCACCCGCGGCCGGAAAAGGCCATGAGCGACGGCGCTCAGTCGCTGCGGATTGAGCAGTTCAACAGCATGATGCGCGACCTGGAACCTTACATTCAGCTCTGGAAAGAGAGCCGCGTCTCAGCCACCGCAGCGGCGGTCTAGCCCGGATTGTCCGCGGCAAAATCGCGATCACACGCACACATCCCAAGACCCGCGATGTGTGCGCCACCCGAGCACGCTTCTTCTCGTAGTGCCGACCTTCAGGTGGGCACTGTTGTGCCGGGCAAACCCCAAAATGCCGCGTTGAAGCACGTCGCCACGATCCGGCCGTGAACCGGCCGCTCCTTGAAAAAGCCCGAAACGAAGTTTGTATCAATGTTTTGCGACTTCTGCTATACCCTCTTGCGGGGGCGATGGATTTCGCATTGGGCCGATCCAATGAGGTGAGCCATGGCGAATCGAAACGACCGACATGGATACGCGCAGGCGTTGCGGGCGGCGAGTTATCTGAAGCGCCGCTCGCCGGCGTTCCCGCGGGTCGGGATCGTTCTGGGATCGGGCGCTGAAAACGTGGCGGCCCGCCTTGCCGATCCCAAGACCATTCCATATCGGCGCATTCCCAATTTTCCTCGGCCGGCGGTTGAAGGCCACGCGGGGCGGTTACACATCGGGCTGTGGAATGAAGTCCCGGTGGCGATTCTGGCCGGCCGGGTCCATTTCTACGAGGGTTGCACGCCGGCCGAAGTTGTTTTTACCGTGCGAACTCTGGGCCTCGCGGGCGTCGAAACGCTGATTCTGATTTGCGCAGCGGGAGGCATCGCGCCCGCGGCTGCTCCGGGCAGCCTGATGATTTTTTCCGACCACGTGAATTTGCAGGGTTCTAGCCCTCTGGCCGGTGCCCACAACGAACGCTGGGGCGAGAGGTTTGTCGACTTGAGCCAGGCGTACGATCTGGATCTGCGCCGGGAAGCGAAGAAAGCTGCGACGGCTCTTCGAATAATGTGCTTTGAAGGGATTTACGCGGCCGTCCCGGGGCCGAATTACGAAACGCCTGCCGAGATTCGCGCCCTCAAGCGATTGGGTGCCGACGCGGCCGGAATGTCCACTGTTCCCGAAGTTATTGCCGCCCGCCAGTTGAATATGCGGGTGCTCGCCATCGCCCTCATCACCAATCGCGCCGCGGGAATTGCCAAGCGGCCGCTTAGCCATGAGGAAGTTCTGGAAGTGGGTGACCGCGCATCAGAAAATCTCGCCCGCCTGCTCGACCGGCTCCTGCCGGGCCTGGTGGAAAAACGCATCGCTCAACGAAGTTAGTAGCGCGGAACTCCGGTTCTGAGGTCCGCGGTTCTTTTATCGCCTCCCGCGCGCACCGGACCATAAGGAAAGACGCACACCGCAAACAAAGCGATCTGTACTACGCGACCCTATTTGTTTACTGCGGGTTAAGTTGTTTCAGGCTGTCCCAGGTCAGGTGAACCTTCTTCACTTCCCCCTGGCGTCCCAGGGGCTTGAGGGTTTTACCGTTCAAGGAGAGAATCACTCCCAGGGCGTTTCCGGGGAGAACGTCAAAGGATGCGTTGGCTTCGTAGGTCTTCACCTCGTTGGGATTCATGATGCCTTGCTTGATCATTCTGCCGTCGGCGTCGATGGCCACCCAGGAACGCTCGGTCGTCGCCACCTGGAGGACCAGTTTCCCGTCGGTAAGCGTGACCGGCGGCAATTTGGGCACGGAAGAAGCGGCCCCGCCAGCCGCGGACAGCACTCCGTGATTTGCAGGCGCTCTTGCCGGCTGCGCTTTGCCACCGGCCGGATTTGTTGAAGATTTTGCTGCCGTCGCAGATGGACTGCTTTGGGAGGTTGCAGATGGCAAAGCCTGCTGCGCCGCGGGCTGGGGTGGCGTTGCCGGCCGGCGCGAATGCCGCCAGAGACCATAACCGGCGGCCAGCAAAACGACGGCGACGATCACACCCACCAGGGTGCCGTAGGAACGCCGCCGCGGAATGGAATAGGAAAATGTTTTCGACGGTGAAAACTTTGTGAGATCGACGTCGTCCGTGGCCCGAGCGGCCTGCAGGAACTCTGCCACCAGAGACTCCTCGTCCAGTCCCAGGTAGCGCGCATAGGCGCGCACAAAGCTGCGCCTGAAGATGCCTCCCGGCAGCCTCGAAAACTCTTCACTTTCAATGGACTTAAGGAAACGGACGCTGATCTTGGTGGCGGCGGAGATTTCCTGAAGCGTCACACCGCGCATCTCCCTTTCGCGACGAAGGTTCTCACCAAAAGAGCCCATTAAAGATATCTTCCCGATTACCCTCCCATTTCCGGACGTTCTTAATAATATTTCCCGCCGCAGGCAGTGTCAATTGTTTCGCACCCCCGGCCAGAGGCTATGTGGGCTAGACGGAGCCCGGCGCGGGACTTCCCGCCCCGATGGTTGTCAACTTGACATAAACAAATTGGGAAAACAGCCGAAAGAAATATTGAAAAGCAGGAAACTGTGATCCGCGGGTTGGGGGGATCCGTGCCGGCACGGCGTGGAGAAGCAATGACAGAACGGGATGACAAGGTTCACGAACTCGAGCGGCAGGTCGAGCGCCTCTCGCTCTTTCACGAAGTGGGCAAGGCTCTGGCCTCAACCAATGATTTGCAAAAGATCCTCGAAACCATTATGGAGAAAATCAGCGACTTTCTGCGGCCGGATACCTGGTCGCTGCTGATGGTCGCCGAAAAACCCGACGAGCTCTATTACGAAATGGCTCTCGGCGCCGACGCGGACAAGCTGAAGGACGTTCGAGTGAAGATGGGCGAAGGCATCGCAGGCTGGGTGGCCGAGCATGGCGAGGCCGTGCTGATCCAGGACGCCCGGAAGGAGCCGCGCTTCAGCCGGGAAAATGAGCCCTGCCACCAGCAAGCCCGGTCCATCGTCTGCGTGCCGGTCAAGGGACGTGAGCGGGTGCTGGGCGTGATCGAGTTGATGAACGCCTCCAAGAATGAGAGCTTCAGGGAAGAGGACATTCCCGTCCTGCTCAACCTCGCCGACTATGCCGCCATCGCTCTGGAGAACGCGCGCTACGTTCAGCGCATTCACCAGTTGACCATCACCGACGACTGCACGGCCCTCTATAACGCCCGCCATCTCAACTTTGTTCTGGACGCCGAGGTCTACCGCTCCATCCGTTACGGGTACGAGTTCTCGGTGATCTTTATCGACCTCGACCACTTCAAGCAGGTGAACGATACGTACGGCCACCTGGCGGGCTCCAAGCTGCTGTGGCACGTGGGAAACCTCATCAAGAGCCATCTGCGCATGATCGATTATGCGTTCCGCTATGGCGGAGATGAGTTTGTGGTGCTGCTGCCCCAGACTTCGAAGCACAACGCCCTTTCGGTGGTCCGCCGACTTCGCGAACTTCTGAACTCCACCGTTTTTATGGAAGAGGAGGGCTTGAACGTGAAAGTAACTGCCAGCTTCGGACTGGCCGCTTTTCCCGCCGATGCGCGGACGCGAAGGGACCTGCTGCACTTGGCCGATGAGGCCATGTATATGGTCAAGAATACGACGCGTGATAACATCGCCCTGGTCGGCGAGGGTGTGATGAGTTAACGCCCCATCTGCGATCAGCCGCCTACCACCTGCCACCAGCCATCTGCCCCTCCGCAAAATATTCGCGTCCGGCTCGATGATCCTTTTGGGTTTGTACCTGCATCTAAAGAAGGTCATCCGAGCAACATTCAAAAGATGATGCAGGGGAAAACCTTACAGAGAGGCAGACGAACATGCAGATTTCCCGGAAGGATTTTCTAGCTCTTGGCCTGGGCGGCGCCATCGCGGCGCTCAGCAGCACGAAAGCGGATGCTCAACTTGTTCAAAGGCCCCAGAACTGGTCGCCCACCGAACTGCACGGCATTATGAACCGTACCGCGAAGTATCGCCAGGTCTATGACATTACGCAAATCGGAAATGGAGTCTTCTTAAATAATATCAAGAATTCACTCAACGGTTTTCAGTTCAGTTTTGGAGCACAACCGTCGGAGATCAACATTGTTGCGGCGCTGCACGGCGCGGCCAACCTTCTGAACTTTGATGACGCGATGTGGAAGAAGTACCGCCTGGGAGAATTTATCAAGATGAAGGATCTCAAAACGGGCGGGTTTGCCACGCGCAATCTTTATTACCACAGCTCCGCCGACAAGGCCGATCACAATCCCGATAGCGAGAAGTCCATCTACCAGGACAAGAGCATCGAGGGGCTGCAGGCCCGCGGCGTTCATTTTTTCTGCTGCCACACGGCCACCGAGGAACAATCCCGCAAACTGATCGCGCGATTCGGGCTGAAAGAGAAGCCCGAAACCATTGTGAAAGACCTTCTCAACCACCGGATTCCGGGAACGACCGTCGTTCCCGCCATGGTCGCCACCGTGGCGATTCTCCAGCTTGATGCGCATTTCAGCTACATCACCGTCGCGGGATAGATGGCTGAGGATGCGGCAACCGATCCGGTGAGGAATGAAATGAAAAACCGAAAGTGGAAGTCAATCTCCAGTTGGATTGCCCTGGGCGCGCTGGGAATGATGCTTTTCCCGGCCGCTCGCGCGGAGGCCGCGCAGCACATCTATCCGCCCTGGAGCGAGGGGCGGAACAATCCGGCGGGGTACAAGGGTTATGTTTTCGAGGTGCCGGTGGTCAACAACGTACCCGACCTTCACGGCAATCCCAGCAACGCCGAACTGGTGCTCTTTATCGCTGGCAACCAGTTCATGGTGCTTCCCCGGCTGGTTGAAGCGTTTGAAGCGCAGCACCCCGAGTTGAAGGGTCGAATCTATTACGAGACCCTGCCGCCCGGAATCCTGCTGCGCCAGATGGAAAACCGCAACACGCTGACGCTCGGCAACCTGACGCTGACGGTCCAGCCGGATGTGTTTGAAGCGGGCGCCAAACGGCTGGCTCCGCTGGCCGAGCAAGGCAAAGTCCGCGACGTGGTTCGATATGCCTCGAACGACCTGGCCATCATGGTGCGGAAAGGAAACCCGAAACAGATCCGCTCGCTGCGCGATCTGGGCCGGGCGGACGTTCGCGTCTCCATGCCGAACCCCGAGTGGGAAGGCGTAGCGCGGCTGATCGAACAGTCGTTTCGCAAGGCCGGTGGCGAGGCGCTGGTCCGCGAGATCATGGTGGCCAAACGCCGGCAGGGCACAACTTTTCTGACGCACATCCACCACCGGCAGACTCCCATGCGGATTGCGGAGGGGCTGTCGGACGCCGGCGTTACCTGGCAGTCGGAAGTGAAGTTTCAGGAGAGCATTGGCAATCCGATCTCGGGCATCAAGATTCCGGCGAAAAACAACACCACCGGAATTTACGCCGCCGGAGTGCTCACCGATGCTCCGCACGGGGAAGCGGCGGAAGCCTGGGTCAGGTTTCTCGAGACGAAAACGGCCCAATCGATTTACCGCAGCTTCGGTTTTGGAATCCCAGAACGAGAGTAGAGAGCCGATGAAGACAGAAAGCGTTGTATCAGGAAAGAGGCGGTTTCGCTGGTTTGCCGCCATGGGGCTTGCGGGCGTTTTTGCTCTGCTGGCCTTTGGAACGAATGGAACGCTGACCGCGAGGGCGGCGGCCAGTGGCACGCGTGCGGCAAGCGGCCCACAGGAGCCTGCTATTCCGACGGTCGCCTTGAAGGCGCCTGACCCCTCGACAATTCCTCAAGGCAAACTTGGCGAGAGCATCCGCCTGGGCCGCAACATCATGATCAACACGCCGAAGTACGCAGCACGTTACGTGGGTGACAAAATGAACTGCGTGGACTGCCATTTGAACGAAGGAACGCAGGCCTACTCTTCGCCGCTGGCGGGAATCACTACTGTCTTCCCGGCTTATACCAGGCGTGACGGGCGCGTGATCACCATCGAGCATCGGATCCAGGAATGCTTCGAGCGGAGCGAGAACGGCACGCCGCCTCCTTCCAACAGCCCCGAAATGGTGGCCATCGTGGCCTACATGAACTGGCTCTCGAAAGGCATCCCGATGGGCTCGACGGTGAAGGGCCGGGGGCTTGTGAAGCTGACGCCGCCTGCCCACGTCGATTCCGCCGCGGGCGCAACGATTTACGCTCACCAGTGCGAGGTCTGTCACGGTGCGAAAGGGCAGGGAATCCCCGGATCGTTTCCGCCGCTGTGGGGCCCCGGCTCTTTCAACGACGGCGCGGGCATGAGCAAGGTGGCCAAGATGGCGGCGTTCGTGAAAGCGAACATGCCGAAGACCAGTCCCGGCAGCCTGAGCGTCCAGCAGGCCTACGACGTTGCGGCGTTTGCGACCGCCAAGCCCCATACGCACTTCAAGCAAGCAAAGTAGCACCGCATTTGCAACAGCGCCGGGCGAGGGGGGGCCAGCCGTTGTAGCGACCCTTCTTGAGGCAATATGTCCCTTTGCAGCGTCCTCCTTCAGAGCGACACTGCGGGTGACTCGGCTCGTTTAAGTCCGGGCCCGCGACGAAGCAGCAACGCTGCTGTGACTCCGAGCGAAGCATTCTGCGTGAAAATCTCAATGATATGGATGAAGCGTTGGGTTGCACCCATGAAGGCGTTGGGCACCAGCAAAGGCGACAGCCCTCCGGCCACCCAGATCAGCACGCCGACGGCAATGGCCGCCTGAGCACGGCTCACGCGCAGGGTGCGGATCACCGGAAGCAGCGCCAGGGTCATCAGGACTCCGCGTCCAAACTGAAGGCCCGGGAACCACAATCCCAGCCGCAACGTTTCCTGGGTTGCCTGGGGATAGTAGGCCTTTGTGAAGAAAAAGAAGGTGATTCCGCCAAAGACGTAGTAGTACAACAGGTAGGCAACCCCGCAAACCGCGACCATCAGCACCATCATCGGGGCTGAACGGAGTGCCGGACCGGCCTCGCCTTCCCGCGGCAGCTTCAGGAGGCCGGCCAGCGCCGCCAGCACCGCCGCCACTATCGCGTAGGCCACCAGTCCTCCGATCAGGTTGCGGAACATGTGCTGCTGGATTGCGGGGACAAAGATCAGGCCTTCCGTCCAAGTACAAAAGATCGTCACTATCAGCAGCACAGGTGCGACAACTCCAAATTGGGAGAGAATGCGGCGTGGTCCAAACAATGCCACGGGAACAAACGCCGCCGCCAACGC
>JARRJI010000114.1:0-14743 GCA_037379595.1 Acidobacteriota bacterium
GATGATCCTGGGCGTAAGTCTGCAGGGGTATGCCGAGAAGCGCGGCCTCCCATGCCTGTTGAATCGCCTTAATGCCGCCCGCCGGGCCGTCAGGGTGGGCCGCTACGCCGCCGCCCGCCAGATACATCAGGTCGGCGGTCTCTCCAAGACGGTAAGTTTCCGGCGCCTGCCCGCCCCACTGCCCGGAGGAAACCACCGGCATGATCTGGTATCCACCCAGAAAAGGTGCGATACAAGCCTTGATCGACCGCACCACTGAATCATCCGGCTCCCAGAACTTGTTCTTCAGACCGTTCACATGCAACTGGTCGACACCCGCCAATCGCCAAAGCTTCTGGTATGCGGTGAAATCCATGCCGAGAAGCGGGTAGCGCGTCAGCATGCCCCAACCGTTCCGGTGGCCGTGAATCGGGAGCTTCGATCGCTGCCTCAGCCACGAAACACCCGCGAGCCCCACGCTGTTCAGGCTGATCATGACGCAGGTGCCGCCTGCCTGCAGTACCGTGTCGTGGTGCCGCGCCATGGCGTCCAAGTCGTCCGTGATGTTGAAGGCGTACATCACCTTTTTGCCGGCCTGGTCCGCCACGGAATTGATTTCCCGCATCACCGCTTCAACGCGTTGGTCGAACGGTGAGTGGGGCGGATTGGCCATCAGTTCGTCGTCCTTAATAAAGTCGATTCCAGCCTCCGCCAGCTCGCGAACCAGCGCCGCTGTCTCCTCCGGTGACAACCCAACGCTCGGCTTGATGATGGTGCCGATCAGCGGTCGTCCTTCAACAGAGGCGAGTTTCCGCGTGCCTTCGATGCCAAACTGCGGTCCGGGATAGCGCGTCCGAAAAACATCCGGCACACGCAGGTCCATCAGGCGCAAACCGGAAACCTGGCTCAGCTCAAACAGGGTTCCCGCCACGGTTGAAACCAGAGTGGGCAAATTGGGTCCCAGATTGCCCAGGGGAAATGCAATCACGATTCGCGCGCGCTGATATTTGGCTGCGCCGGGCTGATTAGGACTCCGAACGCCCGGCAAGCTGGGGGTATCCGCCGTTTCCAGGATTTCTACTCTCTCGACCCGGGCATGATGCCGCGCCTGGAGCTCGGGAGTCTCCTTGGGCAGTTTGACAAAGGTTCCGGAAGACTGTTCGCCGGCGATAACGTTTGCGGCATACTCGGCCGAATACGGGGTCTCAATCAGGTATTCGGCAAGAATTTCGTCGGTTCCCACAGACAAATACTTCCCTCGATTCTTCTATGATTGACCGCTTCTTCTCGGACCCCGGCATGATGCTTACCGGAATCACCAGCCCGAATTGTGCCGGTGCCTGGATAGTACAACAGATTTTGTGCAGGTCCGAGGACTGAAAGGTCGCGTCAAGAAATTCCGAAGAATGGAACGATCGGCAGCCTGGCAAGAAGCACTTTCACGGGGGGATCGTTCGGGGGACGTCATCGTTTTTCAGCATCGTAGCCAGGATCCCTGGAAAATTGTTTGGAAATGCATGATTGTTATAGCCGAACGTCGCGGCGGTCAAGGGGGTAGATCAGGTCGACGTTTTTCGGAGTGATCAGTTGGTGCTTGACGAACACCGCCGAAGGGACCGGCTTCTTCTGCAGGATGCTAAGGGCCAGGGGGATCAACTGATCGCCGTATCGTTCGGGGAAGTATCCAACCGATCCAATCAGCCGGGTGCGCGGCCGGCGAAGTTCATTGCGAGCTTCGATGACGGCGTTGTGGCCCATCACGGCGCAGAGATGAGCGGCCCCGGCTTCTTCGAAAGCTCTCAGCGCCGCAAGCGCACACATGTCATTGATGGCGCCAATCAAGGTGCGCTTGGGATGGATCTGGCGGATGTAGCGGCGCGCTGCGTCCAGGTTCTGTTCAAAGCCCCCTTTGCCGTCGAGATGAACAACAGGCGTATTTACGATTCCGGGGAGTACTTCTTTCAATCCCGCCATCATGCCGGTGATGCGGAGCTGAGGCAAAGGCCCCGCAACCGGCAACTCAAGCAGCAGCACCTGCTCAACTTTTCCACCCCAGTTGCTTTTGGCCCATTGCCCCAGCGCCCTTCCGCCAATCAGCCCTGCCTGGTAATTATTGGCGCCGAAGTAGGTCGCGCCTGGGTGGGGAATCTCGACGGCAATAACGGGAATGTTGGCCTCCAGGAATTTGGAAGCGATGATGGGAGCAACTCGCTCATAGGTCTGAAATTCCAGCACCAAGTCCACACGTTCGCGGATGAGAAGATCGGCGTTGCGAAGCGCTTCTTTCGCACTGTACTTGTTGTTGACCGTTACGAGGTAAATTCGTTCCTGTGCTGCGGCCCGCTGGAGACTTTCGGTGACTTCCCGGCAGAATTCCGAATCGGTTTGTACTGCAAACCCCAACCGCACTGCGGGAGGCGAGAGAAGGCGGATCTGGCTTTGGTAGGCACCCTTGGCGACACGCACAATAAGATCGCCTTTCACCAGGCTCTGAAGCAGGCGAAACACAGTTGTCTTGCTTAAGCCCGTCCGTTCTACCAGGTCTGACAGTACCAAGACTTCACCTTCGTGCTTGAAGGCTTTAAGGACCCTGCAGGCTTTGAGAACGGATTTTACCTGTTCCGGATCGCGGACCATCAAAGACCCCCTGTCACTTACCACCGCGCGCTCATTAGAATACCGCCGGACTGCTGAGACCGATTAACGCTGCCAGGACAATGCATCTCATAATTCCGAGCTACGGAATTCATTATGATGGCGCCTTTTGGTGTTGTTATCAAGTCGTAGATCGGCAAACATTACGTTGTCCGGGTGGACGGCGAAACAACAAGAGGCACGGGTGCTGGGAAGGTTTCACAATGGACACGACTGAAAGCACGCAAAGTTCGATTTCGCGCCGAAGTTTCCTGACAGGCATTGGTTCGGCCGCGGCAATTGGCTTTGCGGGCCGTTCCGCCTTTGGCAGGGCCGGCGACCGGCGGCGAAAGCTGTGGCAATTTGACTACTCCCAGGTCAAATTGACCGGAGGTCCGCTGAAGACCCAGTTCGACCGGATCCACGCGGCTTACCTGGCGCTGAACAATGACAGCCTGCTGAAAGTCTATCGTGAGCGCGCTGGCTTGCCCGCTCCAGGCGCGCCGATGGGCGGTTGGTATGGGCCGAAGGGATTTATCCCCGGCCACAGCCTTGGCCAGTACATCTCCGGCCTCGCTCGGTTTGCCCGCGCCACCGGAAGCAAGCCCACCTACGACAAGGTTCGGGAGCTGGTCGATGGGTTCGCTGCCACCCTGGGGCCAGGCGGTTATCCCTATGCCAGCAAGCAGACCGCGTCAACGTGGCCCTGTTATGTCCTGGACAAGTTCATGATTGGGCTACTGGATGCCTACTGGTATGGAGGCATCAAGCAGGCGCGACAGTTGCTTCCCCGCGTGATTCATGGCGCTGAGCCTTATCTGCCCGCACATGTCCACGACCGCATCGGAGTCAAGCATCCGCCTTACGACGAGCCGTACATTCTGCCCGAAAATCTTTTCAATACTTGTCAGGTCACGGGTGAGAAGAAGTTTTTCGCTATGGCTCGCAAGTATCTTCTGAACAAAGTTTATTTCGATCCCCTGGCGGACGGGACAAACGTCCTTCCCGGCCGCCACGCCTACAGCCACGTCATGGCATTGAGCTCGGCGGCCAAAGCATATGAGATGCTGGGAGATCCCGTTTACCTCAGAACGCTTGTGAACACGTGGGGGATGCTCAAGAGAACGCAGGAATTTGCTTCCGGCGGCTGGGGGCCCAATGAAGCTTTTGTTGAGCTGCGGGAAGGGAAACTGGGTGACAGCCTCATCACCACCCACGATCATTTTGAGACGCCCTGCGGATGTTATGCTCACTTCAAATTCGCCCGCTATCTCCTGGCGTTTACGGAGCAAGCCCGTTACGGGGACGGCCTCGAACGCCTTCTTTACAACACCGTGCTGGGAGCCAAGTACCCCAGCGGCACCGGATACTTCTTTTACTATTCCGACTATCATCCCCTGGTGAAAAAGGGATACTATCCTCAGAAATGGCCCTGCTGTTCGGGCACCCTGGTGCAAGACGTCGCCGACTACTTAATCGGGATATACTTCCACAGCGCGGAAGGAATTTACGTCAACCTGTTTACGCCCTCGGAAGTCCGGTGGAACCGGAAGGGCGTTCCGGTGAAGATCGTTCAAACGACCGACTATCCTCTTGACGGATCGGTCGAGCTTCGAGTGGAAGTTCCTGCTCCAACGGAGTTCACTGTCTTCGTGCGCATCCCTGGATGGCTGGAATCGTCGCCACGGATTGCGGTAAATGGCAAAAGCTTTGAGGGAGCGTCTGAACGCCAGACTTTTGCCGCGATCCGCAGGAAGTGGAAACAGAATGACACTATTCACGTGACGTTTCCGCTCAGCGCCCGCCTGATGCCGGTGGACGCGCAGCATTCCAACACGGTTGCGGTGATGTACGGGCCGCTGGCGTTGGTGGCGGTGGACCCTCCGGAGGACATCTTCACGAAGCCGCTTCCTCTGGCCCACGGTTTCAAGCTGGCTTACAGCAGTTACGTTTTACGAGCATAAAGTGAAGATCAAGACCAAGGCCCTGCAACGTTCGGGACCATTGGTAGGGAGGCCCTTTTCATGTCAAACAAGCTGGCACTGCTCCACACAAGCCACGTTCTGATTCCTGCTTTTGACCAGCTATGCAAGGAAAATCTGCCCGGCATCAACGTGTTTCATATCGTTGATAAGACTTTGATCGAAGAGGCAAGGGCGGCTGGGCAAGTGACGGAATCAACCGCCAGGCGGATGACTTCGTATGTGCAATCGGCCCATCAGGCCGGAGCGGATGCCGTCATGATTACCTGCTCTTCGATCGGACCCGGCGTGAAGACAGTTCGCGCTTTCTGCGATTTTCCGGTCCTTCGAGTGGATGAGCCCATGGCGGACGAAGCGGTTCGAATCGGCGGAAGGATCGGTGTGGCGGCAACGCTTTCTTCCACGCTCGAACCCACGCTCGCACTTCTGCGTGAAACCGCTGACGCGCATTCCCGCAAGGTCGAACTGGTGTCGTGCCTGTGCGAAGGCGCTTTCCCGGCCTTCCTCGCCGGCGACACCGCGACCCATGATAGGATCGTCATGGAGAGTCTGAAAGATCTGATGCAACGGGTGGACGTCATCGTTCTTGCCCAGGCGTCGATGGCCACGGTGGTCCAGAAAATTCCTCAGGAGCTTCGCCGGGTCCCGATTCTCTCCAGCCCGGCTCTTGCGATCAAGCAGGCCAAGAGCGTGCTTCACGATTCGCATTGATGCGCGGTTTCCTGCCCGAGGGGTGCCGGGCGGGAAGCTACAACTCTTTCAGCAACTTGCTCAATTGAGTGGGCTGGACGCAAGCATGTCTGTCCGGCGGCTGCGCACCTTCAAACGAGCATTACGACTTTTGTGAAAAGACGAAACGTCGTCCTTCTATTCCTGGTGCTGTTGTCGGCCATTGCCTTCCTCGACCGGCTTTGCATTGCTGTCGCCGGGCCCCGGATGCAGAATGATCTGGGGATTTCGCCCACCGAGTGGGGATGGATTCTAGGGGCCTTCGCTATCGCTTACGGCCTGTTTGAGATTCCCAGCGGAGCCCTGGGCGATCGCGTCGGCTACAACAAGGTTCTGACACGCATTGCCCTGTGGTGGGGAGCCTTCACGTCTTTCACCGGCCTGGCGACCAGCTTTCCTTCGCTGCTGGGCACGCAGTTCCTTTTTGGCGCCGGAGAAGCTGGAGCGTATCCCAACATGGCCGGCACCATCAGGCGATGGTTCCCCACAAACAAGAGAGCCAACGCCCAGGGTTTTGTCTGGGCGGCAAGCCGCATCGGGGGCGCACTGGCGCCGCTCATCCTGGTGCCGATTCAAGCGGCCTGGGGATGGCGAGCGTCGTTCTGGATGCTGGGTGTGATCGGCTTTATCTGGGCGGCTTGCTGGGCGCGCTGGTACCGCGATCCCGCCCCTGAAGATTTCGAGCTCGATCCAGACCCTCCGCCGGAGGCCCGGCCGGGTCTTAAGGTTGACGGCCATACAGGAGTTCCGTGGCGGAAGCTGTTTGGAAGCCGCCAGATCTGGTGGATTGCGGCCATGTATTGGTGCTATGCGTGGGGCTCGTGGTTTTACTTTTCGTGGTTTCCCACTTATCTGGTCCGTGGCCGCAACCTGACCGTCGGGCAGATGGGAGCATTTTCCGCTTTCCCGTTCCTGCTGGGCGCCGCCGGCAATCTTCTGGGAGGCCGCACCGGCGATTCGCTCTCCCAGAAATATGGCTTGAAGATCGGCCGGCGGCTGATCGGGACTTCCGCTCTCTTCGTCGCCGGCATTCTGATTCTGTCAACGGGTCTCACGCACGGGAAAGCAATCGGAGTCATTCTGCTGTCCGTCGCGTTTGGAGTCATGGACTTCATGCTGCCTTCGGCCTGGGCTGTCTGCCTCGATGTGGGCGGGCAATACGCCGCAACGGTGTCGGGTATTATGAACACGGCTGGCCTGTTCGGAGGATTTGTCTGTACGGTTTTGTTCGGCTATGACGTGAAGGTATCAGGGAACTACAACTTTCCCCTGATCGTCATCGGAGCCATGGTGCTGGTGAGTTCTGTCCTGTTTCTTAAGATCGATCCAACCAGGCCGGTCGTCCCTGGATCCGGCGCGTAGAAGCCAGGGCGCGAGCGCTATTTCCCACGGCAACTGTTTGCGAAGCAATCTTCCGAGCCGACCTGCCCTCCCTTGAGCACGATCTCCAGGCCGTCCATTTCCTTGTCGGTCGCTGCATGAACCCGGCAAAGCGGAGCGCCTGGTATCAGCGGACTCACCATGGTCAGAGCCTCGATTTCGAGTTGCTTCACAGCGTAAGTTGACGTGTCGCCTCCGGCAATCACAACCCGCCGGACGCCGCTCTGCAGCACCGCTTCTCGCAGCAGCAATCCCAACTGTTCGCCAAGCACCGCTCCAAATTCGCCGGAATTGCCTTCGGGACCGGGCGCCTGGGCCAGTCCTTCGTGGCCGAGCGCCGTATACACGACGATGCTCTTCCCCGCCCTAAGCGCTGCCAGCGCCTTTGCAAGCAATGCGGGCCGGGCTCTTTCCCGAGTTTCGCGGGATACGAGAGTTGCGGCGTCCACGGGAATCCCCGTAAAGCCCTGCGACAGGGCCGACTGGATCTGCTTTTCCGTAGCCGGTGAGCAACTGCCGGAAATGACAACCAGCCGGTCAATAGGGCGCACGCTGGGGAATTCCGGTGATGGCGGAAGCTGGCCCGTCGACTGCCAGTAGGCCGTGAGGGCGTATTCAACTCCCGACGATCCAACCACGAAGAAAGGATCGCCTGGACGGCAGGACCAGAGCAGGCGGCCCGCCTGCAGAAGAGAGGCCTCATCCAACGTGTCGAAGATAACAACCTCCGGACTCTGATCGAGCAGTTGAGTGAACTGCCGGGCGGCGTCGTCGCGTTGCAGGGAAAGAATATCCATCACCTCGATCTTCTTTTTCGTCTGCATGGAAAGATGGATGCGGAGATCGCTCTCGCTCATTGGAGTGATGGGATGGGAAGCCATGGTCGGATGACGGTCAATGCGGTAGATGCGGTTGCTGAAGCGCGCGAACAGATGGCCGAAAAGGACGTAGCGGCCCATCTGCGGCACACCAACGACGATGGGGACGTAGGGAACCGCGAAGACTTCCTGACCGATTTCCAGCGCCCGGCCGATGTTCCCAACTTCAGGCGAACTGTCAAAGGTTGAACAAACTTTGTAATGGCAGATCTGCGCTCCAAGGGATTTCAACTTTTGAAAGACGGCTGGGAGATGCGCTGTCATCCACTGCGGGGAACGGCTGCGGCTTTCTCCGGCAACGCCTACAGCCCGGCAGTCTGGAAAGCGGGCAATCTGGCCGGGCTCTGGTGGTTCGAGAAAAAGCGTCGGATGAAGGCCATGGACGGCCAGCGCCTCCAAGGCATCTGTGGACCCTGTGAAGTCGTCTCCATAAAATGTAGTAATCAGGCGATGCTCTGACAATCTCTCCTCGCTGCAGGACTTGTGTTCTGCTGCCCTTGGCATCTCGATTCCTTCTAGCTTGCGAGCAAACATTTGAGTTCAATGACGCGGGAAAGCACTGGGCAGACTATCACAAAATCTTCGACACAGAAGACGCAACGGAGACCTTGTACCGCTCGATGATCCTCGAAAGCGATCGTGGATTCCCAGGCCTTTATCCCCAAAACGGCAGAAGGCTGGATTCCACAGCTTCCGTGGGTCCAGCCTTCTGAGGGTTTGCACGGCTTGCTCTTCAGTAGGGGGCGACGGACAGCGATGATGCTGCTCCCCGGCGCCCTCAGGGCTAGAAGTAAAGCTTCAAGGCAAATTGAATCTGCCGTGGATGGTTTGCAGTGCTGAGCACAGATCCAAAGGAGGGATTGCCCAGGGTCACAGTCGGAGTTCCCCATACGACGTCATTGAATGCGTTAAAGAAGTCGGCCCGGAACTGCAGGGTCGTGTTCTCCCGGATGGGGAAGCTTCGAAAGATTGACAGGTCCACGTTCTTATACCAGTTGGTTCGCAGGATATTCCGTCCGGCGGTTCCGAAGGTGCCGAAGGGTTGCAGTTGAAACGCGGCCGTATTAAACCATTCCTGGGTAGTTGGGTTCGAGAGATTCGGATTGCCCACCAGATTGGGCCGTTCCCAAATCCCCCAGTTTCCGATGTTTGCCGTATCTCCCGGGATATTGAGGGTGTAGGGAGTCCCGGAAGTGAGAGTCGTAATGTTATTGAGTTGCCAGTGTCCGATGATCTGGTCGAGCACCGCATTGTGAGTCCGGAAGTTGCCTCCGGCTCCGAACGGGAGCCTGTAATTGAAGCTCGCCGAGAAAATGTTCGTCAAGTCATACGCCGAGACGCTGTAGTCCATGTTCATGTTGTAGGGGTCCTGGACCGAGCATCCTTCCACACCGTAGAGTCCGGAGCAGCCATAGTCCATGGACTTCGACCATGTGTAGGAGAGCAGGTATGTAAAGTTGCTGGAGTTGCGCCGCAGCGAAGCTTGAAGGGCGTTGTAATTCGATCTGCCGATGCTCCGGTCGTAGAGCTCCGGGATAATGTAGGGGTAAGGCTGGCGCGATGAGATCGGGGTCGTGCCCGCCGTGACGGCAGTGTTAGCGAACCCGCCGATATCAATTCGCGTGTCTTCCGAACCCACATAATTGGCCGACAGGACGGTGTTCGGTCCGAACAGCCGCTGGACACCGGCGTTCCACTGAATTGAGTACGGGTTCTTCCAAAGGGGATCAAAGGCCCTCTGTAGCAGCCCGAAGGGGTTCGCCGCCGGCTGCGGCTTGGTTGTGCCCAGGTGGAGCGGGTCTTGAGCAAGAGCCGTGGGCGTGGGCGAAGTCGCAGTTGGGGTGTTCAGGTTCGACCCGGTCACAGCGCCCACCGTCGGCCAGGTTCCGCCGTAGCCTTGAATGGTCTGGGTATCCCCGGCCCAGTTGTCGAAGAACCTGCCAATCCCCGCGCGCAGAACCGTCTTCGAGTTCAGCATGTAAGCCAGACCCAGGCGGGGCTGCCAGTTGTCATAGGTGTTGTGGATGATCGCATGGTTCGAGAGGGACGTGGCAACGACATGATCTGGAAGCGTACCGCCTGGAATGCATGGTGCTCCCTGAGTGGATGAGCAGGCGGGAGGAACCCGTGCAAGAACATAGGTGCCGTTGTTGAAGTTGAAGTCGCCGACGAACTGGTTGTTATCGGCCGCGCTGCCGTAAATGGGGAGCAGAGTCACATCGTAGCGGAAGCCCGCATTCACGGTCAGTCTTCGGGTGGCTTTCCATTGATCCGGAATGTAGAAGCCGTCAATCCAGCCACCGTGAGTTGACTCGTAAACGCCGCGCTCCTGGGCGGTGGTTGGAACGCCCAGCAGGAAGGATGCCAGCGCACTGCCGGTGGTCGCGGTGCTTTCGAGGTTGGCTGTCTGGGTCGAACTGAAGGCATCGAAGACCGCCGAAACGGGCATTGTCATGTTGTTGGTGTTGAAATCTGCGCCCGTCTGGATTAGATGGTGCCCACGAATCAGGGAGTAATCACCCCTGAACTCCCAGATGTTGGAAGCTTGCAGGTTCTGCATGTAATAGCCTGTGAACCCGACAAAACCAGAAATGCTCATCCCCGGCAGGAAGCTGCCGCCGGAGGGGAAGTTGCTGGCAAAGTTGGGTGAAAAACCAACCTGTTGCCAGAGCGTCGGAGAAACGTTGGGAAGGCTCAGATCCAGGTTGTCCTGCACGCTGTTCCGCCCGAATTCGAGCGAAAGCACGGAGTTGCTGCCCATCGAGCGCGTGTAACCCACACCCAGGTTGTAGCCGTGGTAAAAGCTGTTCTGAACAAGGCCGGGAAATCCTCCCGACGACTTTTGTGGCTGAGTTACCCCGGCATAACGGGCCCACAAGGAGTTCCGGGAATTGAGGTGTTCGTCCAGCCGCAGTTGCCCTTCGTCCTGCGGAGTGATGATTGGAGTCGTGTCAACTCCGTTTACACCGCTGGCGTTGATGGGAAACATGGGTTGGGGGAACACAGCTTTGGCATAAGCCACCATTCCTGCGTTGAGATCGCTTTGAGGAATGATGTTTCCGGGAAATGGGTCGCGGGTATATTCTCCGGGATTGTTCGGGTCCGGAGCCGTCGTGAATGGATTGTAAATCTGGTACGGAATGTCGCTCAGGTTCCCATTCAGTTCTGCCGGAGTCGGAGTTCTGAAAAAGCTCTGGGAAGCTGTGTGATTCCGGTAACCTTCGAGTGCAAGGAAGAAGAACGTCTTATTCCTGCCGTTGTAAACGTGGGGAATAACGACCGGTCCGCCGATTGTTCCGCCAAACTGGTTTTGTTTGAAAGGCGTCACCTTAGAGAAGAACGGATCGCGCGCGTCGAGGGCGTTGTTCCGCAGAAATTCCCACAGGTCGCCGTGATAGTGGTTCGTGCCGGTTTTGGTCACAACGTTCACGATGCCGCCCAGAGCGCCTCCATACTCCGCCTGGCCGTTGTGGGACTGAACCTTGAATTCCTGAATCGAATCGACGATTGGCGCCACGCCATACGTGCTGACAAACGAGCCCTGGTCGTTGATTCCGTCCAGCAGAAAGAAGTTGCTGCGGTTGCTCTGGCCGTTCATGGCAGGAAAGGAGAAACTGCCGACCGGATTCGATGTGAAGCCACCGGAATTCTGCGCAACGCTCACCGGACTTGCTCCAGGGGTAAGCGTCAGCAGTTGGGTGAAGTTCCGCCCGTTGAGAGGCAGGTTATTGACCTGCGTGTTGTTGATGACGGCTCCCAGGCCCGTGGTGGAAGCCTCCAGGTGAGTGCCGGTCGCGCTCACCGTCACGGTCTGCGTTGTGGAGCCCACTTTCAAGGTGAAATTCGAGGTAGCTGTCTGGTTGACTGAAAGCGTAAAGGTTTGCGATTGGGCCACAAAGCCAGACTTGCTGACTCGCAACCTGTATCGGCCGGGGTATAAATTCTGAATGAAATAAACGCCCACCCTGTTCGTTGTGGCGGTTTGCGTGACGCCGGTTGAAAGATTGGTGATGACAATCCTTGCATTCGGGACGACAGCCCCGGTCGTGTCCGTAATCGTTCCGTTAACGGCTGCTGTGGACTGGGCCAGAGCACTCGGCGGAAGAATCAGGGCAAACCAGGCAAAAAGAGCCACGATGCAAGCACCGACCACAGCCCTGCTGTAGTTTCCCTCAGAAATTAAGTGTCTTGCCTTTGACGTCATTAGGACTTCCTCCTTCAAAAACTTATCAATTCAAGGCCCCTAAACTTGTAAAGAGCCATCCAGCGTTTGGCAGTAGGCTCTTTACAAGGTCGTCGATTGCGCATGGCACGGGCCACGCAGGACTTGCCCGTCAGCCACGCCTTCCCAAGATCAACGCAGGATATAAATAACGCGCCGCGCGTGTATGTTGAGGAGATGCAGCAGTTGTGATGCTATAAAGCCAGCAGTGGCAGGACAACGTGTAACTCACCAATGTGCCCCGAAGGTAACCTCCACTGGCCATCACCGTGGCGCGATATTCGCGAATGAGGCTGAGACCAACCTCGAAAGGAGTTATCGATACTAGAAAAGAAGTGCTATCGATGCCCCTAAGAAAAACTGCAGTACACCCAAGACCATCTGCAGCCTATCGATGTACGACGAGTGAGACAACCGGAAAAAGGGTGGGTTCGGCTGGTTCCGGAACGTGGAACATTCACCCGCCTTCAACGCCCCTATATTCTTAACAAGCAAGGATTACGAGTGGGGATTGAGTTCCGTATTGCGGAATTATTGCGGTCTCAAAAGGTGGCCCTTCGGCGTGCTCTGCAGCGACGGTGTCCTCATTGCCAATTGCCTAAACGCGTGGCGGCTTCTTGGTCCAACCGGCGGACTATGACAGCGCCTTTCGTGCGGCGGTTGGCAGCGATTGCCCCTAGGTCGTGCGTCCTTAGCCATGGTCAATCTGGAACCGATCGACCATGGCCGCCCGCCGTTCGAGCTTAGTGATGTGTAGCGAGTTCATTGCTGGAAACGTACCCGGTGATGGTTTCGATTTCCTTCAGTGAAAGAGTCGCGTTTCCGGCCGCCGCGTTCTCCTGCGCCTGCTCAGCGTTGCGGGCTCCCACCAGCACGTGAGTCACGCCCGGCTGGGCCGCCGTCCAGGCGATCACGAGTTGCGCCAGGGTCAGCCCGTGCTTTTCCGCGATGGGACGCATGCGGTCCAGCATGGCCAGAACTTTGCGGCGTGACTCGACGCTGAACCGCGGGCGGCTGTGGCGCAGGTCGTCCGGGGGGAACTGGCGTTCCGGGCCGATCTTGCCGGTCAGCAGTCCGTTGGCGAGCGGCGAATAGGCCAGCACGGCGAGGTTGTGCTGGCGGGCGTAGGGCAGGTACTCGTTCTCCAGTTCGCGGTCCAGCATGCTGTACTTTTCCTGGCACGCATCGAGCTGGCCCACGCGGCGGTAAGCCTCAATCTGCTCCACCGTGGCGTTGGAGGCGCCGATGGCGCGAATCTTGCCTTCGCGCTTCAGATCCAGCAGCGTTCCCATGGTGTCTTCGATGGGCGTGGTTTCGTCCTGCCAGTGGGTCTGGTAGAGATCGATGTAATCCGTATTCAGCCGCTTCAGGCTCTGCTCCACTTCATGGCGGATCGATTCCGGACCCAGATAGCGGTGCATCCTTTTGCCGCTCTGTTCGAGGAAGGGCGTGCCCTTCTCGGTATGCCAGACGATTCCGCACTTGGTGGCAATCACCAGTTTGTCGCGCCGGCCTGCAATGGCTTTCCCCACGATCGATTCCGAAAGGCCCATGCCGTAGGCGGGCGCGGTATCAATGAAATTAATGCCGGCGTCGAGCGAGGCCTGGATGGCCTCGGCGGCTTTCCGCTCATCCGTGCCGCCCCACATCCATCCGCCAATGGCCCACGCTCCCATGGCCACCACCGACGCTTCGATTCCCGACGCCCCTAACGGACGATGTTCCATTTGAGCCTCCCTGACGTTTCTTTTCCCCACGAACTTCAGCGTCCGCGGAACCCGCGTGGAACCGGAATCCCGACATCTTCCGGGTCGTTCTTCGATGCGCGGCCGCCCTTTTTCGATTCAGGCTGAAACAACCATGGTAGCACGCATCGGAACCGGCGCGGACCTGGGACCGGAAGAGCCTCTTTTATTTTCAACAAGATGGCCAGCTTTGTTTTTCGGTTTGTTTTCGCTTTGTTTTTTGGGCGTTTCTATATTTTTCAACAACTTGGCCAGGTTTGTTTTCGCTTTGTTTCCGGTTTGTTTTTCCGGCTCATCCTTTGTTTTCAACAACTCTCCCGCTTTGTTTTTTAAAAATAAGAATTCTTTTCTCCGGTCATTTTGGGCTCAAACTGGCTAAGTTGCAAAATGCAAAGGCTTTAACAGATCTGTTAGCAGTCTATTTAGACTGTTTATCTGGGTACCTTCCAGCTACTGGCCTGCCGCCCTCACCAAGAGGAAGACTAGCATAGTATCCATCGTTTGTCAAGTAAATTCCCGCGCCGCAGCCTCTGTAGCGGCGGTGTCCTCACCGCCAGTCCTGCGATTCTTGCGGGATGGCAACACCCCCCGCAGCGTAGACGGGCGAACGTTGTGGAAAAAGGGCGCTCGGCCGCGCGTTTGCATGTTGGCCGTCACTGCACCGTGACCGTGAAGGTGGTCGAGTGCGTGATGCTTCCCGAGGTCGCCGTGACGGTCAGGGTGTAGGTGGGTGGCGCCGACCCCGGCTTTTGGGGTCTGCGATTCCCGAAGGGAACCCGTGCCGGAGTGCGGTCGTTCCTTTGCCTGGCGGACGCGCCTGCGTGCAAGAGCCCCCGAGGGAGGGCAACAATTCCCTCTCGCATTGCGAGACCGTAGACACTCCAATGCGAGTGTATGCGCCACCCGGGAAACATGGCGCATGATCCCTCCAAAGCCGCTGCCGCGTTCGCGTCGACCTCGGGAAACGTATTCCCGGCGGGAAGCGGCTTCCGCGGCGACCGAGCCTAATGTTGGGCGGGCGACGGCTGTTGCTTAGAGCCCGAACCCGCGAGTCCCTTCAAATCCGTAATCAGCGCGGGCATCGCCTGATCGAAAGTCCTGTCCCAGCCTGTACGGTTCCGTCCGTACCGGATACGTTCCCGGATCACCCAAAGGATGACCCCGGTCTTCATGTCGCGGATCGTCAGCTTTAAC
>JARRJI010000115.1:0-9218 GCA_037379595.1 Acidobacteriota bacterium
ATGGAAATGATTCGAAACCTAAGCCTGTTTCGTCGGCCAGAAAACTTTGACCCCGGTATCAATCGCCCGGTTCCCATAGATCACAGCTCGTGCATCCGCCATACCGGTTTCCAGAGGGCACGCAATTGGCTTGCCGTCTCGAATGCTCGCCATGAAGTTTGAGAGTTCACTCCATTTCGGGTTGTGCATTTCCTCGTACTCGTAAATGCCCATCGAAGCCAGCCATCGCTTTGCATAGGCGAGCTCCTGATCCATGAAGCCCTCTTCACCCTTCCGGCCCGCCTCTGGAAAGATGGGGAAACCTTTCTGCACAGCCTCCTTAGACACCGTGGCGCCCGCCCACCAATTCTCTTTGGCAGGCCCTTTTGTAACTTTGGCGACCGATTCGCGATAATACATTCCTTTGCCGATCGTAATGATAATCGTCCCGCGGTCACCCATGATTTGCTCGTCGTAACGCATGTGGGCGTTATAAAGGATGGAGCTGTAAAGCATTTTCCGCCCGCCTGAATACTCGAAGATGACTTCGATGTTGTCGTTAACCTCACGGCCGTCTTTCCAGTAGTCGATTCCGCCGGTTCCCATGACGGAGAGAGGCTCCTCGCCGAAGGCCCAATTCGCAATATCGACCTGGTGCGAAGCCAGTTCCGCCATCAGCCCACCGGAGTATTCCCTGTACATTCGCCAATTGATCAGCCGCTCGAACTTGGGATCGCGAACCGGCCGCCGCCAGTTGTTATTGCGGTGCCACTGAGCTCGCACAAACATCACTTTGCCAAGAGCACCTTTGCGGATCATCTGCATGGCCACGTTATAGAGGACACTCGACCTCCGCTGCAGGCCGATCTGAACCACCAGTTTGGAATTCGCTTCCGCCGCCTTTCGAATCTGCTCGCTGTCTTCTTCCTTGAAATACATCGTCTTTTCAACAAAGACGTGTTTGCCCGCGTTGAGTGAGTCGATGATCATTTGCGCATGCAAGCTGAGCGGCGTGGCGATCATCACCGCGTCCACATCCTTCCGGTCAAGCAGTTTGCGGTAGTCATCCGGATAAGTCACGGGGTTTGAGCCAATCGTCTCAACCCCTCGCTTAAGGTTGGGCGGATAGATATCGCAGGTCGCAATACATCGACCTTCGGGAATAGTCGTCAGATGCCTCAACAAATTGCACCCTTCAGTCCCCGTCCCAATGAAACCGTAATGAACAGTGTTCCCCGGGCTAGGATTGCTGAGCATTGCCGGCGCCGCAGCCATTGGCTTCACGCTGCCTGCGGCGACAGCCGCTGCCGCCGTCTTTTTCAGAAAGTCCCGTCGCGTGACTTCCTTCTTATTCTCCATTTTCTTCCCTCCACAAGAGCTGGAGGAGTCTTAACCGCACCCCCAGTCCGCCCTTATGCCAACATTCCTCCGCGGAAACCGCAGTGATGCGCATCACAGGTTAAATAGTCCAAATAATGGATGGAAACAAAGAAGAAAGGTAAAGCCTTGATCCAGGGGGGACATGAAACCAGTCTGTCCAGGTCTGAAACCAAACGCGTGTTATCAGGCAAAGCAGCAAATTTGCACTCGGCCCTCAAACGCCGTACATGGCACCGTGGGATACCCGGACCGGCGTCCTCGCGCTTACCCGCGTTTGGGAATCTGATTGCAGGTTCTAGAGGAAAACCTGCTGGGAATCTGACCGCCGGCTTCGCGTGATTATTTGGGAAATGAAAACTTGAGTTCCCGGCCCATTTCAAAGACAGGCTTCTTGCGCTTTCGGATCAGCTCCCGTTCCTCGGACATTGCGGTGACGAGGATTGGCATGGCAATCGTCGAATCACAATTGCAGGTAACCATGCTGGCATTATGAGCAATCTTGCCCCAGCTCTGCGCCTCTTCAAAGGTGCAACCCGAAAGCCCTCCCCAGTGAGGTGCGTCGGTGACAATTTGCATGGCGTACTTGTGTCCGTTGGCAGACTGCCGCATGAAGGTTGCGGTCACTTCACTCTGCTGCACGAAGTTCTTGGGCGTTCCGCCGCCGAAATAGATCACTCCACTGGCCGGTGAATCTCCAGCCAGATGCGCAGTCTCAATGACATCGCCGATCACGTCAAACGTGAAGCGGTTCTTGCCCAGATGCCGATTTTCGGCAATCCCGATGCCGATGGAGGAATCGCCAATGGCCGGACAATAGAGCGGGATTCGAGCTTTATAGGCAGAGGTGACGATGCCGTCTTCTTTTGAGCGCTTTGAAATCTCTTTGCCGAGCAGATTGAGAAACTCACGTGTAGTATAGGGCCGCGACTGATCGAGCGTGGCGGCAAAACGGCCAATGAAGGCATCCTCTTCCCGAAATTCCTCTTCATCGGCCAGAGTGTCGTACATGCGGTCAATCAGATTTTTCTGCAGGTGAACGTCGTCGATGGTCGGAGAACACTGGTAGTGCAGGCGTCCGAGGGTTTCGTGGATGTCGTGGAAGAAATTGGCACCGGTTGAGACCAGACAGTCAATCAAACGATTCTTGATCATGTAAACGACCAGGCGTCGCATGCCGGCCGGAATCATGGCACCCGACAACCCCATCATGATCATCACACGGTCACCGAGCATGCGTTTCCAGATTTGATGTGCAATACCGAGGCTTCGCCCCTGGAACGAGATGCCTTCCATCTTCTCGAGCAAGGCCGCGGCGTTTTTTCGCCGGTCGATTTCCAAAGGCCGAGTCGGGCTCGTCAAGATCTCATGTTTGCGCATTATGCAGCTCCTGTTAAATTATGGGGCTCGGAGGGGAAACTGCGGGGACCTCGATGGCCTCCCCGGAACAGTCCTCTTGATCGGACAGCATACTTCAGTCTTCAAAACCCAGGAGAACTGCGGCAGCAAGAACTGTCGTCCACAGGCCCCGCTTGTCGCCAATTGCTGATTGCGTAATCTCCATTGTTCGAACGATTTTGTTTGAAATGCGGTAGATTTCTTTCTTTTCGTCCCAGCTTTGATCGGGATCGAACTCCACGCCAAGGGTCGTGGCCAACATTTCCGCCGCCAGTTCCTCGGCATATTCGCCGGCTACCTGCTCCGTCTGGCCATACGAATGATGCTCAGAAAGATACCCATAGGCGTTGCGATCAGCCGGCATTGCCACTCCAACTGACGCCGCAATCAGACGGTGAGGTTCGCGCGTGGAATTTTCACTGATCACTACAAACGAAACCTGGCCCGGCTTCAATTGCTTCATACCCTCGGCGCGGGAGATCATTTTGCACCGGGGCGGGAAAATACTGGAGACCCGCACCAGGTTGCAGGCCGCAATTCCCGCTGAACGAAGCGCCAGCTCAAAACTGGTCAGTCTCTCGCGGTGCTTCCCGACCCCTTTGGTCAGGAACATTCTTTTTGGAACAAACATCCTCTTGCCTCACCGGCTTCCGGCGCCTTTTTTCGCCTGGAATCGTCCGTGTTTGAAGAACGGGAAGCCTGCCCTCTACATTGATAAGCTGCGAACTTTCGAACGTAGCAAAAACCAAAGAAAAGTGTCAACGGATTTCTGGCTAGCGGCCCGTACCGCGCAAACCTGGCCGCTGTTGCATCTGCGCACGCCAGAGAACCCAGGTTCGATTGTCAATTACTGATTCTGAGAAGCCAGCGGACGGATGGTGGAATCGACGATTCCGATCTCAACTCGGCGGTTGATGGCCCGAGCTCGGGAGGAAGATCCGGGCACCAGAGGATCGGCCTTTCCATATCCTTTGGTCGTTATGATATTGGGATTCAACCCGTTGTGCACCAGATAGTTGCGCACAGATACGGCGCGCCGGTCCGACAGCTTCAGGTTGTATTCCTTGGTGCCAATGTCGTCTGTGTAGCCGTAAACATAGATCTGATATCCCTTCAGGACCGACAGGATGCCCGCGATTCGGCTCAATACTTCCTTGTCCCCAGGCCGCAGACTTGCCTTGTCAAAGGCAAACCGGATCGACTTGCTCCCCAGGGTCATCACCAGTCCCATGGCGGTTCGCCGAGTATGGGCAATTTGGCCCAGGGCTTCCTGCAGACGATCCAGTTCAGCTTCCCGCTGCTTGCGGTACTCCTCCGCCTTCTGCCGGGCCTGGTCTGCCGCCTGCTGTGCAGCCAGTACCTGCTCCTGAGCTTGCTTGGCCTGCTGCTGGAAATCGGCTTTAGCCTTTTCAGCCCGGTCCCTCTCACTTGCAGCTTCAAGCGCACTCTGTTTAGCCTGCGAGGCTCGATCAAGAGCAGTAGCCG
Organism: Acidobacteriota bacterium; assembly: GCA_037379595.1. Taxonomy (GTDB): domain Bacteria; phylum Acidobacteriota; class Terriglobia; order UBA7540; family UBA7540; genus SCRD01. The sequence continues at coordinate 4,240 of JARRJI010000115.1, forward strand.
CTTTTGCAGAGGCAACATCCACCTTCTTATTGTTTTTCTCGACCTGCACGCTGAGATGGTTAACCTCATCATTGATGCGATCAAGCCGGCTCAGCATGAGATAAGAAACCAACCCAATGGCAACAAGGACAACCGCTGCAATCACCATGACTCCGGACCTTGATTGCCCGCGAGGGTTGTTGGGCCCGGCTTCCGGAGAGTACTTCGGGTTCTGATCCGAAGGATGATTCATGCTTAGGTTCCTCGGGCCTATTCTATCGCAGCCCTGCAACTCCAATCCACCCTACGAAAGGGCAGAAAAACGTCCAAGGCAATTCCGGCAAGGTCGTGAATGCAAAATCTGGAAGCCTTGGCGCACTCTTGAAAGTTGAACGCCATCCATAAGAGCGGTGACTGAATGTGTGAAGAGCCGCAACGAATGCAGTTTTCCTGTTCCAATGGGAGCATTCATTTTGATACAATGGGCGGCCCTGATGGCAATTTCCAGCGCGATCAGGGTGGTGCGAAAGAGGAGTGACGCGAATCCTGAAGAGTACGAGTAGATCACCGATCAAGCTCCAAGTTAAGTGTCCTCGAAGCACTCGTCGCTTCCGCGGCGTCGAAGCAACTCTCATTACAAGCGAATGGGCGCTCCCCACATCATTCCAAGGGGCAGCGAGAGCATCGGTTCTGTCGGGTGGATGTTCGTTCTGACTCAACAGACAGCGATGCTACAAACATGCAATCGACGCGTAGGGAAAAGCAGTAAGTTTTTTGAGTGGAGGGGGTTTGATGAGGTTGTGGAACGGTACCTGCCAAGTATCCCGTAGACTTGAGCTTCACCGCAGAACATTCACGGGTCTGATGGCCGGATGGCTTGCACTGGCGGCGGTTTTAATGGCTGCTGCACCGACTTCGGCGAGTGCACGAGTGCACTCATTCATAGTCGTGGACGCCCAGACGGGGAGGGTTCTTGAGGCCCACAACGCTGACGCACGGACCTACCCGGCATCTCTGGCCAAGCTGATGACGCTTTATATTACTTTCCAACGACTGAGCACCGGCAAGATGACACTGCGTGAGAGACTGCACGTTTCCTCTCATGCAGCCGCGCAAGCTCCCACGAAACTGTTTCTGCGCCCAGGCGAAACGATTTCCGTCAAGTCAGCCATCCTTGGGATCACGACCAAGTCGGCCAATGACGCCGCAGTGGTACTGGCCGAGGCCATCGGCGGTAAAGAATGGAAATTCGCCAGCCTCATGAATCAAACGGCGCGTCGGCTTGGGATGGACCACACCACGTTCCGCAATGCCTCCGGATTGCCGAACTGGCGGCAAAAAACCACGGCCCGGGATATGGCGACGCTGGCGCTGGCGATTTTGCATAATTTTCCCCAGTACTACGACTACTTCGGGGTAAACAGCTTCGTTTTTCGCGGCAAGAGGATTCACGGTTATGACAACTTATTGGACCGGTGCCCCGGTGTTGATGGCATGAAGACAGGTTATACGCGCGCTTCCGGGTACAATATCGTGACCTCCGCAGTTCGGAATGGACGCCGACTGTTAGGGGTGGTGATGGGAGGGAGAACAGCTCGTTCACGTGATCGGCTGATGGAGGCGCTCCTGAAGAAGAGCTTCTACCTCACCCGGGCAAGAACTCGCGAGGCTGATTCACAAAAGACGCTCGGGACGGGCCCTGCCACCGCCGAGTACGAGAAAGTATCCGACGTGGCCGGTGATGATGATCCTGTCCCGCACCTCGACTCTGGTTGGATGATTCAACTCGGCGGGTATTTCCGTAGCCCGCGTCGGGTGAGGCGTGTGCTGAAGAGCGCCCTTCATACGGCGCCCGAAAGCCTGAAAAGCGCAAACCCGTTGGTAGTCAAGCTGCGAGGCGGGCGGTATCTTGCAAGATTTTCAAACATGTCCGAAGCCATGGCGCAAGGAACCTGTCAGGTCCTGCGTGACAAGAGGTTCACCTGCAGCGTCATGCGCAACCCCTCATCCGAGTAACGTACCCACTTCTGACGGGCGTCGATCCGCTCCTTCTTGCCCAGAGCGCCCTGAAGAACTTTTACTTTAGCTACGGCAGGTGGCAAGGACATCGCGCAGTTTGGCATGCCGCCTGGGGGCTCGGCGAGATTGGGGAGTTGGAGGCTGGAAATGCTCCTGGGCAAGGGTACAGAGGTCGGAGCCACCGACACTGGGAGATAGGAGCCGCTGACGCTTCCGACTCTACCAACAGCGAAGCAAGGTCCCGCTACCAGGGACAGACTTCCCTCAAAACTTGAAAGACGTCCACGGCCGTGGAGGTTCGGCCGTTGCGCGAACCCATGCCCCTCCCGGAACGCGCCGGTTGAGTTACCCCGAAGCACCACTGCGGGCGGACTCAACCGGCTGCGAGCGGGTGGACAGTTTGCGCTTATGCTCCGACAGCGGCTCCGCTCAATTCCCTGACGATGTTGCCGACAAAGGATTTTGCGTCGCCAAAGAGCATCAGGTTATTGTCCAGGTAAAAGAGCGGGTTGTCGATGCCGGCAAAGCCGGGATTCAAGCTCCGCTTGATTACCATCACCGTCCGGGCATTGTTAACTTCGATGATGGGCATGCCATAGATCGGGCTGCCCTGGTCGGTCTTTGCGGACGGGTTGACGACGTCGTTTGCGCCGATGATCAGCGCCACATCGGTCTGGGCCATCTCTCCGTTGGCGTCGTCCATCTCGATCAGCTTGTCGTAGGGGACGTCAGCTTCAGCAAGCAGCACATTCATGTGTCCCGGCATACGGCCGGCAACCGGGTGGATGCCGAACTTCACGTCCACGCCCTTCTTGGTGAGCGTGTCGTAGAGTTCTTTCACCTTGTGCTGGGCCTGGGCAACCGCCATTCCGTATCCGGGAACAACCAGAACGGTGTTTGCGGCACCCAGAATTGCGGCTGCTTCCTCCGGCGAGGCGGTGTGGACAATCTTTTCTTCCTCTTCACCCTTGGCAGAAACCTGGAGCTGGCCGAAGGCCCCAAACAACACATTGGTGAACGAGCGGTTCATGGCCTTGCACATGATCACCGCCAGGATGAACCCGGAAGAACCATCGAGCGCTCCAGCAACAACCAGAACCTTCTGATTCAACACAAAGCCAAGCAGGGCGGCAGTGAGTCCGACGTAAGAGTTCAAGAGCGCGATGACGGTCGGCATGTCGGCCCCGCCAATCGGCGTCACCAGCATGATGCCGAAGATCAGCGAGATGATCACCATGGCTGGGAAGAACCAGGCTGTGGTGGGGTTGAAAATAAGGACAAACATCGACGCGACCGCCAAACCCAGCACCGTGAAGCTGACGTAGTTCTGCCCCTTGTAAACCATGGGCCGCTGTGGCAGCCATTCCTGCAGCTTGCCGGCCGCGATCAAACTGCCGGTAAAGCTGAGCGAACCGATGATGACTTCGAGCGAGATTTCCACCATCTCGAACTTGGTGATGTGCGGGATGCGCATGTAGTACTCGGAAATCCCGATTACGGCCGCAGCCAGCGCGCCAAAAGCGTGGCTCATGGCGGTCCGCTGGGGGACGGCGGTCATCTGGACCAGGCCGAGAGGGATGCCGATGATAACGCCAATCAGCAGCGCGATCAGAATCCACTTGAACTGGACGAGTTCGGGGTTGAAAAAGGTGGTCACCACGGCAATCGCCGCGCCAACCTCACCTACAAACACTCCACGCCGGGCGGTGGCCGGCGAACTCAGCCACTTCAGGGACAGGATAAAGAAGGCGATGGCGATAATGTACGCGAAGTCGGTGAGGTACTGATAGGACGAGAGGTGCATCATGGTCGTGTTCATTGTTTTTTACGCCCACTCAGTTTGAACATCCGCAGCATGCGGTCGGTAATCAGAAAGCCTCCGACCATGTTGCTGAAGGCGGCGGCAACCGCTATCGCTCCGAGAATCTCGGAAAGCGCCGTTCCCTTGCGTCCCGCGATGATGATGGCAGCGACCACCACGATCGCGTCGAGCGCATTGGTAAGAGCCATCAACGGCGTGTGCAGCAGTGGCGACACCCGGCGGATGACTTCAAATCCGAGGAAGCCCGCCAGCACAAACACGTACAAGTTTGAAATAAAACCTTCTGGCACCGTACCCTCCTTTAACTAAGCGTTTGGTGATGCGGACCGCAGGAACAGCTTTGGTAAGCCGCCACGCAGTCTCCAATCTTCACTAAGCATTCTTCGCCGCATCCTGACTCGGCAAAGAGAAAAATTCCCGCACGCGGCCATGCACAATTTCCCCGCCCCGCGTGATCAGTGTCTCTCGGGTAATCTCGTCTTCCAGATTGAGTTCCGGTTTTCCTTCCTTGAACATATGCCGGAGGTACGTGCTGATGTTCCGCGCGTACATCTGGCTGGCGTGGTAAGGAACCGCGCTCGCCAGGTTGATCTGACCAACGATGCTAACATCGTGTTTAACCACAATCTTGCTGGCCTCGGTCAGTTCGCAGTTCCCGCCGCGCTCAGAGGCCAGGTCCACAATCACAGAACCCGGCGCCATGCTCTTCACCATCTCTTCCGTCACCAGCAGCGGCGGCTTCTTGCCGGGAATCACGGCCGTGGTGATCACGATATCGCTTTCCGCAACCACGCGTCCCAGCAATTCGCGTTGTCGCTGGTAAAAGCTCTCGTCCTGGGCCGTGGCATAGCCGCGCGCGTCCTGGGCGTCCTTGGCCTCAATCGGCAGTTCAACAAAACGGCCGCCCAGACTTTGCACCTGCTCCTTCACCGCCGGCCGCACGTCGTAGGCCGAGGCCACAGCACCCATCCTGCGCGCCGTGGCGATAGCTTGAAGTCCCGCGACGCCAGCTCCGATGATGAAGATTCGGGCGGGGGTAATGGTTCCGGCGGCGGTGGTCAGCATCGGGCAATGACGGGGCAGAGTGTCGGCAGCAAGCAGCTCCGCTTTGTAGCCGCAGATCGTCGACATCGATGAAAGAGCGTCCATGCTTTGCGCT
>JARRJI010000116.1:0-10881 GCA_037379595.1 Acidobacteriota bacterium
CATTGTTCAGCAGGAGAACGTATTCCGCACCTTTTTCAAGTGAATATCGCATACCCACATTATTACCTCCGGCGAAGCCGAGGTTTTCACCGGTTTCAAGGACTTCAACTTCTGGAAACGCTTTCCTGATTGCGCTGACTGAGTCGTCATTCGACCCGTTGTCGACGACTACCACGTTAAAACAGGTGTAGTCGATACGTCGCGTTGACTCGAGACATTCCAATGTATCATCTCTGCCATTCCAGTTCAGAATAATTATCCAGACTTCAGGGTTTTTCACGCTGTTCCTTCATCTTCTCAGGCCTGCCACATGGGCCACGCTCATCGTCGTCTGTATCCTTGACACAGGGACGAGATAGAGATCATTGTCAAATTTCGTAAATATCTTTGCAGCGCTCTTTCTGTCCATTTTGAGATTGTAATAAGCCAGTATACTGACATAATCTTCCCTGCTCCTGCTCCTGTATAATAAATAGATCCGTTTGCCACAAGTCCGGAGGGTGTCTCTTATCTTTTCCTGCAGCATGTTATGCAGGTCCGGTCTCATGAAATTGTTCTTTACACTGACAAATCTCGTTCTTTCCGGAAACGACGGGATTATGTAAGAAAGCGGTTCATTATCCGCCATGATCACCGTGGCATCGGCGATGTTCGTAAGCGCTGGAAGTTTCACACCGAAATAACTTTCCGTCCAGGGGACGCGTCCCCAGTTCATGGGCGACATTGTCAGGATCATCACGACAAATATTCCAAGTGACACCCGGAACAATATCCGTCCGGAGGGGAAGATATACCTCATTACAAGTATTATGAAAACCGGCGACAGGAGCTCCAGGGGCACAATATACCGGTATATGGAGAACATGTGCTGCCAGATTACATATGACAGTACAAAAAAGACCACAAAAAATGTGTGAAAGGGATAAAAAAGTACCTGATACTTGTCCCGCGGAAAGAACCGGTCATCATGTATATTGCTGAATTTATAGTAAGGAGACCGGAAGATCTTGTTGTAATAGGGAAAGAGAGGACTTCTGAAATTCTTCCAGAGAACAGTCATCCAGTAGCCCATGGTTGTGAGGATTCCCAGGCAAATGCCAAGACTGGACAGCAAGACATTAGAAAACTTTGCTTTCCACTGAGACTTCAGTGACAACAGACTCACGGCGAAGGCAAGAGAATATATTGCAGCAGGAAGTTTCAGTCCCGTTCCGCAACCCAGGAGGAACCCGGCGATCACTGCGTTTTTCCTGGAAACATTCTCTGAACGCAACTGGCCGGACGAAATCCATGAAATAATCAACAGTAACGCGGAAAGGACAAAGAGACTTGTGACATTGTCATAAAAGGTGGTCCCTATTTCGGAAAGATTGGCTGCGCCGTAATATCCTGCCAGGCCTGAGGCGAGGCTCAGCAATTGTCTTCTTGTTTCTGACAGGTCGTTGAGTATTGTATATGTTATCTTGTAAACCAGCCAGAAGTTAAAACCCTGCATCCCTCCCACAAGAAATCCATAGAGGACAGGCTTGAGATGGGTCATCATCCAGTAAAATGGCACGTCCATGAGAGGGTTGTGGAACGACTGCACCTGGGCCGGAGCGATGTCATATGTCAGGCGGCCGTTCAGGAAGCTGTAGGCATTGTAAAAATGATAATTCCTGAGGTCCCAGTTCCCGTCCTGGCCAAGGAAGACGGACACCACCCCCGAGCCCAGGAATGAGAGAACAAGCAGCAGAAGGTCAAAGCTCTTACGGTTACTCCTGCCAGTCATTTTCTATATATCTCCACGGCCGGAAATTCCAGCCTGCGTTTTCAGCCCGCATTGTTGTTCATCCGGTGAATGATATGGTCAGCCAGGAGCTGATATTGTTCTTTGTATCGCCTGTTTATTGTGTCAAGAATAAAACCTGTCGCAAAAGAGAGTAAAGCTATGAGAACAAAGCCGGTAGACAAGACCGCCGTCGATGGATGGGTAACCTTTCGTGTATGAATAAATTCCAACACCGGTATACTGCCCAGAGCGAATCCGGCTATTACAGACAGCAAACCTACCAGTGAAAAAAATTTCAGAGGCCTGTAGTCCTTGAATATCCAGAAGATTGTCTTCAGAACAAGCATTCCGTCAAGGTAAGTGTTCAACTTTGAGTGGCTGCCCTCAGGGCGGCTGTAATAGTCGACAGGAATTTCAATAATGGTGAACTTCTTATCCAGGGCCTGCAGGGTCAATTCCGTTTCTACTTCAAACCCCTTGCTCAGAATGGGGACACTCTTGGCAAACCTGGAACTGAAGCAGCGGTATCCGGAAAGAATATCCCGCAAATCTGTTCCGAAGAGGAGATTTATGCATTTGCGAATCAACTCATTACCGAATTTGTGGAAGAAGCGGAACGACTTTTCCTCGAACTCATCCAATCGGGTGCCGACTGTCATATCCGCTTTTCCGGCCAGGACGGGTTCAAGCAGGGCATGAACTTTGTCGGCAGGATAGGTGGCATCACCATCCACCATGACATAGACATCCGCGGAAATATCTCTGAACATTGTTCTTACCACGTTGCCCTTTCCCTGCTTTGATTCATACTTAACCTCGGCTCCACAGGCAACGGCATTTTGAACGGTCCTATCAGAGCTGTTATTGTCATAGACAAAGATTTTCGCCTCGGGGAGTTGCCTCTGAAAGTCCTCCACGACTTTGGTGATCGTCATCTCCTCGTTGTAGCAAGGTATAAGAACTGCAACAGATGTCTTCATATTTCAACCCTCCCGAAACGTAACAGTTGATACATTTTATGCGTATACCCAGCGCTTCCTGGCCCCAAAATTCCACAGAAAAGCTATAATGGTTGCCAGGACTTTACCGGCAAAAAGATCTGTTGCGATCAGATCAACCGCAACAAAGAGAGTGCCGTTATTTATCAGAAGACCGACAATACTTATAAACAGAACCGCCGCATACGTGTGGAAAAGGTTCGTCATCCTGCTTCTCTTGTTGAATACGAAATAGTGACCTGCGAGGAAGTTGAAAATATTTGCGCTCATGAAGGCTATCGTATTTGCTATCAGGTAGTAGACACCGGCTCTGACCGCTGCAAAGAGAACCGTAAAATCAATGACTGCCGCGATGGACCCTACCAAAAAATACCCGTGCAGTTGCTTTCCCTTTAACACACGTGAAAGAACCAAAGCTGAAACTTTCCGGTCATTCATGATGTTGGATTTATTTACCAAGTGTCCGCACGTCGTCAGGACAATTTCCGAACCTGTGCAGCAGGTAGTCCCTCACGGCCCATAATCTGGCCTTTCGCGCCGGATTATTGAATTTTTCCATGAAGACATTTTGGAAGTCCTTTATGTAATCGATGAATGATCGGTAGATCACTGCCCGCAGTGTCTCTTCCCCGCTGGAGTTCTTCAGGTGGAAACGGGGAGGCAGGTAATACCTCAAAAGCTCAAATGATACTCTTTTGTACAGCACAAGACGCCTCGAAAGGGAAAGATTTTTCCGTGCCCATAACAGCCTGTTTCTCATCAGAAAATAGCTCCACATGGGCGACCGCTCACCTCCGAATGAGGTTGACACCTTGTGCCAAACCTTTGCTTGTGGGACAATGTAGCTTTTGTGCCCGGCCCTCCTGGCCCTATAGCAGAGGTCCGTTTCTTCGAAGGTCAGAAAGAAATCCTCGTCAAGCAGTCCAATTTGGCGGAGCAGCGGCGCGCTCACCAACAGGGCACAACCACAGACATAGTCAGTTTCCGATAAGGAAGTGAACTCCTTCCCGTCATCGATATGTCCCTGGCCCGTATGATAAAACTGCTGGAGTTCGCTGATCCATCTCGCACCTGCGTACCAGATCTTATAAGGTTCCGAATAGTAATAAATCTGTGCCCCCAGTATCGCCTCTTGCCCGATACGCTCCGATGCCTCGAGGAAATACCTGATCAACCCAGAATCCACAACAGTATCATTATTGAGAAGAAAAAGGTAGTCGGCGTCATGTTCCATGGCATATCGTATCCCCACATTATTACCCCGTGAGAAACCGAGGTTTTCCCCGTTTTCAAGGACAACAACCTCAGGAAACGATTTCCGGATTGTGCTGACGGAATCGTCGCTCGATCCGTTGTCGACGACGACTACATTGAAATTGGGGTAGTCGATCTGACGGATTGAAGACAGACATTCCAGGGTGTCATCTCTTCCGTTCCAGTTCAATACAATGATCGAGACTTTCGGGCTTTTCACTGTTATTTCCTGCACCTCGAAAGACCTGTTATTACTTTTTGATATGAGCATTTATACGCAGGAAATGCTTGAGGAGAGCTTCTTTCTCGATCTGGACACTATAATCGGACCTCGTCGGAAGTTCAGCTTATTGGAAGGCATTCCTTAGCGCGAGGTATAATTTGTTGCCATAAGGACCGGCAGCCAGTCTCGCCGTGGCTTTCCAAAACTGAATACTGTTATAGATTGTCGGGCACATCCTCAATGCCTCTCTAAAATATGCCTTTCCGGAGGAGAAATCCCCGTCAGCCGAGGCCTTGCATGAACGCTTCATAGCCTGTTCTCCGAAGGAGCTAAAAACCCGCTTTCTCCACTTGTTTGCATGCGGTATGTGATCGCTGTGTTTCTTAAATACCATTGTCGCGGCCACATAATGCTCCTTAAGATAGGGAAGGGAGGTGTAATCCCCCCAACTGCTGGAAGCACTTGACGGATGAACGCGATACTTTACAAGTGGAGTTCCGAAACAGGCTACGTTATAAAAGAGTGACATGCTCATCCACATCTCGCTGTCACTGCAGTGGGGCAGTTCCGCGCTGAATCCCCCAAGACGTTCATAACATTCCCGCCGGGCAAGGACAGCCCCGATAAATATGCTGGCGCCAAGGGGCAGCGACTGGAGAAAGCGATGAAATATAGTTATCCCTTTTTCGACGTAGTCGCTTCGCGAGTCTTTGTTCCAGATATTTCTCGAGACTACTTCCCCCTCGGGATCAATGATGAAGATATTGGAGTGAACAAAACCCACATCCCTATGTTCGTTCAGCAGGCGGACCTTACGCTCAATGTTGTCAGGCATCATTATATCGTCATGATGTAAGATGGAGATATAATTCCCCCGGGCCAGTTCAAGGCATTTGTTGGAATTTCCGACCAGCCCCAGGTTCTCAGAGTTCCTAATATATCGTATTCTCGGGTCGTCAAAGCTGCAAACAATCTGTCCGGTGTTGTCCGTCGAGCAGTTATCGCTGACGATGAGCTCAAAGTCACCGAACGTCTGCGACAGGACAGATTCAATGGCTTCCGCGATATAGTCACTTCCGTTGTAAACGGGAATACCAACACTTACCGCAGGAGTTTTTGAGGTTGTCATGCCTTCCCGGCGTCCCTATCCGTGTTACTCATGTGCCGTTCACTGGACGAACGTTCTACGATCATGCTTACCATACCCACCGTGCAACTTTGTCACCAAAACGATCATGAAGCGCCCTGATCTCATCATGATACAGTTCTCGCAAGAAAAGGCGATATCTATCAGGCATAAAGGAGACAGAGTTCCGATGTCGTGGTGCTATGACTCCCCGTCCCTGGTCGAGGCCTTCATATTCCGGGCCCGCCGGCGGTACTATAACCTGGTTGTAAGGGAGCGAGCCCCAATCAACCTCGCAGGAAACGCCGATATGATTGAAGACCTGACACAGCAGTTTCTTCGGCTGATCGTTGATGTCGTAATAGAAACCGACATAAAGTTGTTCGGCCGGAAACACGGATAACCACTTAGTGATAATTCCTGTATATCCCCCCGATTTGTAAAATGCGTTCTTCCTGAAAAAGTCAAGAAACTTACTCTCATCAGTAATATCTGCGCCGGCTATATGTACAAGCTGGTGGAAGGCAAACGACCACTGCTGCTCTATGGGATTTCGCATCAGTAAGATTAAGCGCACGTTCGGCATAATGACATGGATAAAACGTATTCGGTCGAGAGGAATATAGGCATATCCCGGCGTTATCTCTCCCTTTACTTTATTTGCGCCGTCTTTGAAATTGTCAGAGTAAAGCCCCAGGCTTTTTGTTGCAATGTCCCGGTCGAAATAGTTCAACTCTTTTTGATGACTGACAAAAACCTCTGGGTGCTTATCCAACACCTCATACAACCATGTTGTGCCAGCCTTATCTATGCCGATCCCCAGGAAGTCAGGCAAAGGCAGCTTCCGGGTATTTCTTATGCCGGATTGAAACAGCAAATTGTCCATCCTGGCGTGGGCTCTCTTCAAACGTCCGGAAATATCTAATCTTGATGTTTCATGTTTCACCTTATTCTTTCCTCCTCCCGGTCCGGCGTTGCAACATTTGCAGTGCATGCATGTTCGTTTTAAGCCTTGCCCACCGTACTGGAATTTTTCTCAGGCAAATCACTCCTCATTCCCATAAGAGCCGCAAAATCCCCGACTGCAAAAGCCCCATCACTGACAATTACACTGTTAGTTCGTTTCTTCATTCCGTTTCGACCATGTTTTCACTTTTGCATGCCTGTCTTTTCAGCAGCGTCGTCGGAAGTGCATACCCATTTGCCGGCGTTGTCGTCCCAATTCTTGATGACCCTTGCAGGGCTGCCCAGCGCTATGCACCTGTCCGGGAGACTCTTTGTCACCACGCTGTTCGCCCCGACAATCGACATTTCGCCAATGGTTACACCTGGCAGAATAACCACATTTTGTCCTATCCAGCAACCTCGTTTGATTCTTATCGGAGCTATCCTGCACATCGCCTGGGTAACGTACGGTTCGTAAGCATTCTTGTATCCGTGCAGACCATCTGTGATATTTATATTTGACGCCAAGAGAACGTCATCTTCTATCACGATTTCGCTCATGGCCGCTATCTGTAAATTTGCAGTCGCCGTTACCCTGTTGCCGATGGTGATTCGCGACTTGGAAGTCGGGGGGAACTGCTGTATTTGCGCCGCACCTGACGCAAAGGCTGGATAAGCCGTCTGGGCGACAAGAAAAGTACCGTGACCAAGGGAGACATCATCTCCCAGAAATATAAGTTCAGGATGGCATATTACTCTTGGCAGATCAATTTTCAGATTTTTGGGGTTATTTCCAAATTTAGGCAAGGTGGCGCTGGCAATATCGCTGCCCGCCTCATACATTAAGACTCCCAGCCTGCCGATCAGTCTTCTAATTAATCTTTTGATAAGCATAGGGCATCTCAGGGCAAAATTTATGACCGCGTGTTCAGGACAATCAAAGAAATGAGTTATTCAACTGTACTCACTATTGTTATTTTATAACCAGATTTTCCACGGTCACTGTTCCTCCGCTGATGGTCATAGAGCCGGAGATTGTCGTATATTGGTCACTATGAAATGTCCATGCAGAATCGTACCCCCCCTTGAGTGTAACGGCATTCTGATTAAAAGTCAGGTTCCCGTCGAAGAGGGTCGCCTGAGTTTCGAGAGTGTCCGCGTCACCGGAGGAATCATAGGCAGTCTGAATGTCGGTATAGTATTCAGTTGTGCCGCCTGAGATCCTTTTTACTGTAAGACCGTAACCATATCCTCTGCCCGCCTCCCCGTCCGTATAATGCTGATGAATATCGGAATCGGACAGGACCACGTTATAAAGGGCCACTTCGTCGATGGTACCGATGAAGTGATGTCCGGTACCTTTGTTTACCCAGCCAATGTTCAACGGTGTTGAGAAATCAAAGCCGCTTGTAAAGGTTGCCGGTACTGAATTCTCCAGGGAACCGTCCACGTAAATGCGGATCTGGCCGGCTGCGGCATCCCTGACGGCCACAACGTGATGCCAATTGCCGTCGGATATATCTTTGGTGCCGCTTACACTCGCGGCGGTTCCGTTTTTGTCATACAATTCGAAATCAGCATTGCCTCCGTCCGCACAGCCTACCCACAACAGCCCCCCTGTGCTATTCTTCCTGCCCACGATAACCTGGTTTCCTGCGCAGGCGCTGGCGGTGTCCGTTTTCATCCAGAATTCCATGGAGAAACTGTCAGTCAAGCCCCAATCGAAGGTATTGTCGTCCGCCGCATTGACCTGGTTAGTCGCCGTGAACAGCTGGGCGCTCCCTACAATACCTGTTGTTGCGGTCGGACAGTCTACACAGACTGCATCATCATTGCCGTACAGATCCAAGTAAGGCGAACCGTCAGTCTCGTCAAGTGTCCAGTAATGAATCATGCCGCCGGGCAGGGGGGGCACCGCCGAAACCGTTATGGTAAAAGTCTGCTGATCAGCTCCCGCTATGTTGCTCGCCACGACAGTGACCGTGAAGTCGCCGGTGTCTGAAGGCGTCCATTGAATTAATCCAGTTGAGCTGTCTATAGTCATACCCGCCTGCACTGTGCCGGAGAGACTATAGGTGGGCGAGGGGTCGCCCGTAGCGTCTACGTCGTAATGGTAGGACTTTCCTTCGTAAGCCCCAGTGACAGGCGTGCTGGTAATGTCAGGCGCGACCGGGGAGCTGACATTGACAGTGAAACTCTGAGTGTCTGCCTGACCTACGCCGTTGCTCGCCACCACTGCAACGTTATAGGTGCCCGCGGCGGAAGGGGTCCATTGGATCAACCCGGTTGCGTCGTCGATTGTCATGTTATCCGGCGGTGTAGGCGTCGCGGAAAGACTGTAGGTTGGCGCCGGATTGCCCATGGCGTTTACGTCGTAAGTATACGCCACTCCGCTTATAGCAGTCGTGACAGGGGAAGAAACAATCTCCGGAGCAATGTCTTCACAATATCCTAGATTGGCCGTCCCGTCAATATAATGCTGAAGAATCTCGACGTCGGTCAGTGCCCTGTTGTAAAGTGCCACATCGTCAACGGTACCGATGAAGTGATGACCGGTACCAGTGTTCAGCCAGCCAATGTTCAACGGTGTTGAGAAATCAAAGCCGCTCGTAAAGGTTGCCGGTACTGAATTCTCCAGGGAACCGTCCACGTAAATGCGGATCTGGCCGGCTGCGGCATCCCTGACGGCAACAATATGATGCCAGTTGCCGTCCGATATATCACTGGTACCGTCTATACCGGTGCCCGTCCCGTTTTTGTCATACAATTCGAAATCAGCATTGCCTCCATCCGCACAGCCAACCCACAACAGCCCCCCTGTGCTATTCTTCCTGCCCACGATAACCCGGTTTCCTGCACAGGCGCTGGCGGTGTCCGTTTTCATCCAGAATTCCATGGAGAAACTGTCAGTCAAGCCCCAATCGAAGGTATTGTCGTCCGCCACGTCAACCTGGCTGGTAGCATTAAACAGTTGGGCCTGACCTATGATACCGTTTGTAGCCAGAGGACAATAATAACTGCACGTAGCGTTGGTGCCATAAAGGTCCCCATAGGGGCCACCAGTCTCATCAAGCGCCCAGTAGTGAGACGTACCTGAAGGGCAGTCAACAACATTCAGGATATAACTCTGGCTGGCTGACCCCTGCGGATTAGTCGCCTGAATTTCAACATTATAAGAGCCTGATATATCGGGTGTACCTGACGTGATACCTGTGATTGAGTCGATGTTCATCCATGTTGGAGCATTTTGTATGCTGCTGACGAGACTGTAGGCGGGCATCGGGTTCCCGCTTGCATCTGCATCATAAACATAAGGGCGGCCCACCGGTATAACGGTAATAGGCGCTGAAATAAATAGAGGAGGGACGACCTCACAAACAGGCAAAAAACTCCTTAAGACAGCGAACCACGGCCCCGCCATCTTGTCATACCCCCCCTGGGTCGGATGGAGTGTGCCGTCCATGTCATCAGGATAGGTCAGAGCATCTTCTTCGTTGACAATTATGATTTTGTCTCCAGTGGCTATCCTGTTTTGGGCCATCGCAAGTACAGCATTGTTGAAATCCGTCACATTCTTTTGGTAGTCCGTATCATACCTGTCAATCTCGTCAAGTATGGATGCAATGCCATTTACGTCCTGGCAGTTGTTTGCAACATCGTTTGTGCCGATATGAAGCAACACCACATCGGCTGGATTGTTAACCAACCAGCCATAAATATCGTTAACCACTTCACCGGCACCGTAAGGACATGATGCCATGTATCCTGGATTTCCTTCGTTGTCTATATCAAAAGCAGGAGTCAACGATGCTCCCGTCTGCAGACTGCCGACAAAATCAAAGTCATAGCCTGCATCCGTTAAATCCCAATAGAGTTTCTGGCGATATGATGCCGCATAGTTATCAACGCTGGTCCCCCACTGTGTCTGCAGCTGGTTATTATAGCCTTCGGTTATGGAGTCTCCTGCGGGCATAATCGCTACCGGGGTTGAGCACATATCGCAATAACCTCGGTCAAGATAGTAATGGGAGCTGACCTCCGTGGCCGTCAATGCCCTGTTATACAGGGCCACCTCGTCTATTGTCCCGACGAAGTGGTGTCCCTGATTCAGATTTACCCACCCGATGTCCAGCGGCGAGCCAAAATCAAATCCCGTTGAATACGATGCCGGTACTGAATCCTCAAGATTTCCGTCTACATAAAGGAAGAGTTCGTTGACACCTGCATCTCTGACAGCCACAATATGATGCCAATTGCCGTCGGATATATCTCTGGTGCCGCCTATACCAGCGCCCGTCCCGTTTTTGTCATATAATTCGAACCCTGCCGTGCCTCCGTCCGCACAGCCAACCCACAACAGCCCCCCTGCGCTATTCTTCCTGCCCACGATAACCTGGTTCCCCGAGCAGGTACTTGCAGGGTCTGTCTTCATCCAGAACTCGATTGAAAAACTGTCAGTTAAGCCCCAATCGAACGTGCCGTCACTGGCTGCGATGACATCGTTTGCCGAAGTGAACTGCTGGGCGCCACCGATGACTCCCGTCGTTGCCTCCGGACAGTTTGT
>JARRJI010000117.1:0-11459 GCA_037379595.1 Acidobacteriota bacterium
GGAGTGTCACTGTTTTGTGCGGCGGTCTGGCTGAGACGGTAAAAACTAAGCTGTGCATCACCGTGGCGGATGGTTCGAGTTCGCGCAAGCCTGTTGTAGTGGTCCTCCAGAAAATAATGGCGTGAGTGTTCGGCGACGATCAGCGAGGTGGGGGTGAGTATGCTGGAGCGGCCCAGTTGGCGCAGAGCGTGGTGATATTCGCTCACCTCGCTGTAAGGAGGGTCGAGGAATACGTAATCAAAGGGATCGCTTTCCTCGTCGAGCCTTTCGAGGGCCGTGAGAACTTTCGAATTCACCAGGCGGAATCCTGCTGACATTCCTAACGCCGCAAGGTTCTTGCGAATCATCTCAGACGCCGCCCGGTGGTGTTCGATGAAAACCACTTCTCTTGCGCCGCGGCTCAGTGCTTCCAGACCCACCGCCCCGGAACCTGCATAGGCATCCAGAAACCGCGAATCCCGCACGCTCGGTCCCAAAACGTCGAAAAGCGTTTCGCGCATCTGGTCAGAAGTGGGCCGTAGGCTGGCGCCTTTCAGTGTTTGAATGCGATGCCCGCGATGTGAACCCGAAATGATCCGCATATTTACCCAGAAGGCAGAAAGAACAGGTGAAGACGAGCTTTTATTAAATCACATCCTTGCTTTATGCTGAAATCCTATGCCACGCCGGCCAAGCCGTAGCGCCGTGACCAGTCATTCCGCAGGAAGCGTACATACGCCTCGAACTCCTCGTGCGATTCCGGATGCTCGATGAAAGCCGCGGCCTCGCGCTTGGCCCACTCCAGGATTTCCTGATCCCGCAGCAGGTTCGCGATGCGGAAAGCGGGAATACCCGATTGGCGGGTTCCGAAAAATTCTCCCGGCCCGCGAAGTTTAAGATCGACTTCCGCGATTTTGAACCCATCAGTCGTTTCGGTCATTGTCCGTAACCGTTCGTCGGCTTCCGGTGTCCGTGGATCAGCGGCCAGCAGCAGACAGTACGATTTTTTCCGGCCTCGCCCGATGCGGCCGCGCAGTTGATGGAGCTGTGAAAGGCCAAAGCGCTCTGCGTGCTCGATCAGCATGATGGTGGCGTTTGGCACATCCACACCCACCTCGACCACTGTGGTCGAGACGAGGATCTGGATATCACCTTTTTTGAAACGGCTCATGACCTCGTCTTTTTCGCTGCTGGAGAGCCGTCCGTGCAGAAGGCCCACCTGGAACTCCGGAAAGACGTTGGCGGAAAGGTGCTCGAACATTTTCATTGCCGGCCGCAGATCGAGCTTTTCGGATTCCTCGATGACGGGATAGACCGCGTAGACCTGATCTCCTGCGCGCACCTTGTTGCGAATAAATTCAAAAGCTTGATTTCTTTCGCGCTCCTCCTGCAGCCGCGTCACAATCGGCGAACGGTTCGGCGGCAGTTCATCAATCACGGAGATATCGAGATCGCCGTAGAGCGTGAGCGCCAGAGTCCGTGGTATCGGCGTGGCCGTCATCACCAGAACGTCTGGCACCTGCGCCTTGCGGATCAGTTGATAGCGCTGCAGCACGCCAAAGCGGTGTTGCTCATCCACCACCACCAGCCCCAGCCTGGCGAACTCCACGTCCCGTTCGATCAGGGCGTGCGTTCCCACAACGATGTGCGCTTCGCCGCTTGCCATGCGGTCCTTCATCTCCGCTTTCTCCCGCGTGCGTCGTCCGCTCGTCAGCAGGTCGACTTCGTAAGGCAGCGGCTCCAGCAACTGCCGGATGGAAAGATAGTGCTGAGTGGCCAGAATCTCCGTTGGGGCCATCAGCGCCACCTGATATCCGTTCGAGAGTGCCAGCAGAGCGGCCTGCAGCGCCACAATCGTTTTCCCGGAACCCACATCGCCCTGCAGCAAGCGGTTCATCGGACGAGGCGAACACATGTCGTCCGCAATTTCCTTCAGCACCCGTTTTTGAGCGTTCGTCGGATGAAAAGGAAGGATGGTCTTGATGTTCCGGCGGAGATCATCGGTGACGCGGAACTGGATGCCGGGCGAGGTCTTGGCTTTGCGGTATTTCAAGGCAAGTCCGGCACTGACGTTAAATAATTCTTCAAATATCAATCGAATCTGGGCCGGCGTGCGAAACCGCGCCAGGTCCTCGAAGGATTGCGTGCCGTCCGGGAAATGGGTGAGATGGAATGAAGAGATTCGGCCGGCAAGGCTGTTTTTCTTTCGTACCGATTCCGGCAGCAGTTCCGGAATCTGGTCCCCCACCGACTCCAGCGCGGTTCTCATCAGTCGGCGCAAGACTCGAGGGCCAATCTGGCTGACCGATTCGTAGATGGGCACCACTCGCCTCACTTCCAGCGACTCACTTTCAGCCGTCTCGCTTTCCGGAACGATTTCATACTGTGGCTNNNNTTGCAGGTTGCCGGTGCCGTAAAAGTCGGGCTCAGCCTTGCCGTAAAAGAAGACTTGTTGCCCGGAGCGGAAGATCTTGCTGCGTTCAAGGTAGCGGGCATTGAACCATGTGCATCGGATCATGCGGGGATGGGGCGCCCCGCTTGCATCGATAGCCGCGAGATCGTAAATGTACGTCCCCCCTCGTGTCCGCGTCAGGCCGCAGGTCAGCACTTTGCACAGGATGGTCGTGGTCTGTCCGGGGACCAGGTCGCCGACGGCGGTCAGGTGGGTTCTATCTTCGTAACGAAAAGGAGTGTGGTAAAGGAGGTCCTCGACGGTGTGAATGCCACGCGCGGCCAGCAACTCGGCGCGCGCGGGCCCGACACCCTTCAGGTATTTAACTTCAGACGTCAATTTAAGATGGGAAAGCGGCATTGCAACCCGGTGTTTATATTATAACGAGTCAGGGGCACATGGAGTGCCCTGGACCAGGTAACGCACCAAGATGGCAGGTGTCAACCAGATTGGCAAGGACTACCGAATAGCGTCACAGTCGCGCATCCTGCCGTGACTGTTGTTATTTGACTGCCTGGACATTGCGACAGAGCCATTATTCTGCCAGCATATATCCTGCAGATCGCACTGGTGTTACACTGTCGCTGCCTTCTTAACCAACCAAGGGTTGTCTGAACCTTTGGAAGGCGGTGGCCATGGGCGATCCATTCCGTGACTGCTATGAGCCCAAAAGCAAAACGCTGGATAAAATATCTGATTGCCATCGTCGTTGGCAACGTCATTTATTTCAGCCTTCAACCCCACTTCCCACCGGTAATTCAACATCGCCCGTACCATGCCGACCTCGGCATGTTCGTGGATCTGTGGTTTTGTGTGCTGGTTTACGGCCTGCTGGAGTTTCTTACTTTCGTGGCGACCCGCATCCGGCGCTGAGCGCTGTGTACCGGTTCCCAGGAGGCCGGCGTCCAGACAATGCTCTGATTGCAGCGGTCTTGCCGCCCTCAAGGCTTACCACTTCAAGGCTGTTATTAAAGAATCTGAATTTGATCCGGCGGCTGGCCGATTCCTGAAAGATCAGGAATTCTGGGCCGATGGGGATGGCTCGGGATCAGCACCTGGTCCGGCGCCTGCCAGCGTGCCTGCATCCTGCCGCTGAAGTCCAGGTAGAGCTTCCGGCGCAGGAGCCACTCGGGGAAATGGGCCAGCCGGAACAGTGGATATTTCAAATCGCTGCCGAAGATCTTGCGTCCCATCAGGTAGTAGTAGATCGGAATGCCGATGTTGAACTTCCACTGCGTTGAGCGCTCTCTTCGCCAGAAGTCCAGGTTGTAGCGCCAGCAGGTGAAGAAGAACTCCCACTGCAGGTCGGTCAGGTTGAATATTTTCGCGCTCTCATTGGCGCCCAGGCGCGTATCTTCCAGCGGAACAAACAAGGTGGGCACGACGACCCACTTTGAATCCTTGAGGGCATAAAGCAGATCCAGCGACTGTTTGGTGTCTTCTCGGGTTTCGCCAGGCAGGCCGATGATGAACGTACAAATGGGGAACCAGTTGTACTTGTTCTGCATTTCCATGCCCTTCAGGACGACGTCCGGCCATTGCTCGGGCCGGAAGGGATAGGATTTGCCCTTCATATATTGCTTAAAAAGGCGAACCGATCCTGTTTCCAAACCAATAAACATGATGGCGTAGCGCTTGTCCGGATGGGTCGATTCCACGTGCTGTGATGAGCTTTTGCCCACCACCAGTTCCGTGAGTTCATCCAGCAGTTCCGGATTGGTCAGGAAAGGAGCCATGGTGCCGTGGGTCAGGTTGATATGCTTTACGCCCGGCACGGCAGCCACCGACTCAAACAGCCGCTTTAATGCCGGAACGTTGGTTTGGAATCTTGGTCCCTGCTCGTAGAGGAAAAGATCCTCTGTGGTCAGCAGGATGGTGTCAGCGCCCTCGGCCACCTGGGCTCGAACGTTCTGAAGGATTTGCGGAAGCGGAATGCTCTTCCCGTCTCTTAGGGCGACCGAGCAAAACTGGCAGCCGCGGCCACACCCGCGCGTGATTTCGACCACACCATAGGTTGCCCGGTGATGGATTGGCGGGATGTGACTGAGTTCAGGGCTCTGTCCTTCCACTTTGCGCGGAAGCGTTTCGCCGCGATAGGCCGCCTCAAACAGAGGTAGGGCAATGTCTTCAGCTTCTCCATCGACGATGCAGTCAATTTGCCATTCGTCCTGAAGGTTCTTTCGCTCGATCTGCCACGAGCCAGGTCCACCCACGATGATTTTCAGGTGGTGCTTATGTTCCCGCAGCGCGGGATGAAGGATCAACTTGCGAAACTCGGCGGCATTAATCGGTTCCACGTCTTTGCCGTAGAAATACGGATAGACGTCCGTGGCAAACGTGATGCCTAGCGGATTGTGCGCGTGGACGCCGACCACGCGCGTGTCGTCTCCTACAAACTGGCCGAGCTGCTCCGGATAGCAGACGGCAACGTCACCGGGTGAAAACCTCTGGAGCAAAAGTGATTCGATGATGCGCAGGCCGTGAGGGACGAATTTTGCCTGGCCGTCCGGTGCAAGCTCAGTGGGCCGGGGCCAGTTTACATTGAATGTCTTTACGTAGCGCGCCGGGAGGGTTGCCAGCATCATCTGGCTCCAGGCTTTTTGTTCGTGTTCGCTCGATTCGGAATTGCTTGCTGCCAAAACGATTTTTCTGCCGCGCGTCCCCATCCTGTCTGCCCTCCGTATGCTTGGAATTGAGCAATCAATACAGGGCCCTACAGCCTTGTCGTTTTGATTTAGACGGTTTTAATTAACATTACTTCTAAATAAATTAAGATGCAAGCCAGAGGACAATTGGTGCCTTCGCCTTTTATTCCCTTGCATTTTGACTTTTGTAAACAGGAAGCAAGCTTTCATCGTTGGCAGGGCACGACGTTAAGCTCCGCCATTGGCAGGAATCCGAGAAATTGTACACGGTGCGAGAGATCCTTAAGGACGGACCGCCTACGGACGAGATCAGCTCTCCGAAGGGGCAGGGGAAATGCCCCGCGTGCGAACTCGAATGAACGCAGGAAGGCTGAACCAGAGCCGCCGGAGCGGTGTCTGCAAAAGTGACATCGTTCCCATGTAGAAGTATCCGACAAGAAATAAGAGCAGGAATGGTGTGGTCAGATAGTTCTGGACCGAAAGCGAATAGGACGTGGCATACAGAAAGTAGCCTGCGAGCAAGAGTTCAGCGGCCGGGATCCAACCGATGCGGCGCCGCACATATTGCTTCCGCTCCCATCCTTCTTCGTTCCGTTCCACACGGTACTTCGGGGTGCGAACAAAAGAAGATTTGATTCCAAACAGTGCTTCTAACACAGCCTTCCCGTTTGTGACGGCCAGTCCTATGCCGGTTGCCATGAGGAAGGGCAGGTAAAGAAGGTTGCGGATCCAACTCTTGGGATAAAGCGCGCGCTGAGAAACAATATAAAAACCGGAAACCGTACACGTGGACAGAATAAACAAGGGAAGGTCGAGATACATCATCTGGAACCAGCCTTGATAAAAGCGGACGATCATGGCAGGAAAAAGGATGATGGAAAACAGGACCATCAGCGGGTAGGCAATGTTCGCGGTCAGGTGGAACGTGGCTTCCAGTTTGATGAACAGTGGCTCGTCGCTGCTCCAGATGACCGGAAGCATTTTCTTGCCAACCTGGATCAGCCCTTTGGCCCACCGCGCCTGCTGTGTATTGAAGCTGTTCATTTCCACGGGCAGCTCGGAAGGGCACACGATGTTCGGATCGTAAATGAACTTCCATCCCTTCAATTGCGCGCGATAGCTCAGGTCGGTGTCTTCCGTCAGCGTATCGTGTTCCCATCCGCCTGCGTCTTCAATGGCGGCGCGCCTCCACATGCCCGCAGTCCCGTTAAAATTGAAGAAGCGTCCGGATGAACTTCTGCCGCCGTGCTCGACCACGAAGTGGCCGTCGAGCATGATGGCTTCGACTTCCGTCAGGGCAGAGTAGTCTCGATTGATCCATGTCCACCGTCCCTGAACCATTCCCACTTTGGGGTCGGCAAAATACTGGACCATCTGCTGCAGGATGGCGGGCGGGGGGACAAAATCGGCGTCGAAGACCGCGACCATCTCGCCAGTCGATTTCTCCAGACCCTCGGCCAGCGCACCGGCCTTAAAGCCCTCGCGGTTTTCCCGGTGCAGGTACTTGATGGGGTAGCCCGCACTGGCATACTGGCTGACCAGCCGCGCGCAGAGCAGGCGAGTGTCATCAGTGGAATCGTCAAGAACCTGGATTTCCAGCAATTCCCGTGGATAATCAAGGTTGATCGCGGCATCGATCAGCCGTTCGACCACGTAACGCTCGTTGTATACAGGCAGTTGCACGGTCACGCGAGGCAGTTTCTCATACGTCTTTTCGGGCTTGGGTGTTTTCCGGCGGTTCTTCAGATATAGATAAGTGAGAGAATAGCGATGGATTCCGTAAATTGAAAGAATGCTCAGGATGACGAAATATGGAATTTCGATCGACAGATCGAAGGCATTAGGCTCGTAGATCCCACTGAAGGGATCGTGATGAAAGAGAAGATAGACGTAGTGAGCGACTGGATTCGCAGGAACCAACAG
Organism: Acidobacteriota bacterium; assembly: GCA_037379595.1. Taxonomy (GTDB): domain Bacteria; phylum Acidobacteriota; class Terriglobia; order UBA7540; family UBA7540; genus SCRD01. Next base: position 7,000 of record JARRJI010000117.1, read on the forward strand.
CATTCCTAGCAGTGTATGAATCATGGGACCTCGGAGTTAGACTTTAACCGACGCAGACAAGAATCAATCAATGAGTCTCCGTTTGCAGATTGCAAAGCCATCAAGAACTAACATGCAAGAACCCTTATCCGCGTCGCGGTATGCAGCCACTTTCGGCCTTCTGGCAATTGCCCTGGCGCTCGGAGCTGTTTTTTATTTCGCTGCCCGCTTCGAACCGCTTGATCACTACGTTCCGGAGTTTGTCGCGCTCATGCTCTTGGCCGGGATACTATACCTTGTCGGCGTTTACCTTGTCCAAAGGTCTAAAGGTGGTCCCGCAACTCTCCTTATCATTCTTGCCGCGGCAGTGGGCTTCCGGCTCTTTTTCCTGCCGTTGAACCCTACGCTCTCGCACGATGTTTACCGCTACCAATGGGACGGGCGCGTCGAGCGCGCCCATATCAATCCCTACACTGTCTATCCTGCCATGCCAGGCTTGAGCTGGGCTGAGAATCCCGAACATCCCATCGAAACCGGGAGAACGACGCCGACCCTTTACCCTCCGATCAGCGAACTGGCCTTTTCCTCGGTTCAAACGATTGCCGGTTACAAGCGGTTGTTCACCGGCTTTGACCTCGCAACCCTCGCCTTGCTCCTGGCCCTGTTGGCCGCGACCGCCCGGCCGCTCCAGCATGTCTTGATTTACGCCTGGAATCCAGCGGTTCTTGTTGCCTTCTCAATGTCCGGCCACAACGACGCGCTGGCCATCCTGACGCTGGTGGCAGCGATCTTAGTTCTAATTATAGGCCGTCGCGGTCTCCTGTCAATCGGGTTCCTGGCCCTTTCATTCCTGTCCAAACTGTTCCCGGCTTTCCTCTTGCCTTTATTCCTCAAGCGCACCCGATGGTCTTACGCCGGAATCTTCGCAGGACTGGTTTTGCTGGGCTATCTGCCGTTCCTGGGCGCCGGCGGCCACCTGTTTCGAGGGCTTTCGGACTTCACGGCCAAGTGGCAGGGAAACGATAGTCTGTACAGACTGTTTATAGCTGCCGGCAACTCGGAGCGACAGGCGCAGATGGTGGCCGGGATACTCCTGTTGTTGCTGATCGTTTATGTTCTCAAGGCCCGGATGGACATTTTTCGCGCGGGACTCATTATCCTTTCCGGACTGCTCTTCCTTTCGCCAAACGCCTTTCCCTGGTACTTCACCTGGCTTGTTCCATTCCTGTGCTTTGACACCAATCCTGCTCTGCTCCTGCTGACGGTTAGCTGCGTTCTTGCTTATTCGCCAGTCATTGCGTACGCCGCAGGCGGGTCGTTTGCCAATTCGCCGTTGATGCTGGTCCTGGAATATCTTCCGGTTTACGCCTGGTTGAGCCTGCAAATGGCGCGCAGCTTCCGCCGCCGGCAGACTCAATAGGGGAAAATCTGCACTCGGGATTCCGGCAATTAAACCTGCACGTTGACGCCGGAATCGGTACGGACGACCGGGCGATAGAGGGTATCACGCTCGAAGGGTTCCATTCCGGCTTCTTTGATCAGCCGGATGATTTGCTGGCGGGTCATGACCTGGGGAGTCCTCGCTCCGGCGTCATGGTAAATCTTTTCTTCGGCCACCGTTCCATCAAGATCGTTGGCGCCGAAGCGAAGAGCAATCTGGGCCACTCGCGGCGACATCATGATCCAGTAAGCCTTAATGTTCGGGAAGTTATCAAGCATCAGCCGCGAGACAGCGATGTTCTTCAAATCCATAAAGCCCGACGTCTCATCCCACTCCACCATCTTGCCCAACTCGGTGTTGGCGGGGTGGAAGGCCAGCGGGATGAAGGTTTGGAAGCCTTTGGTCTGGTCCTGCAGGCCGCGCAGTTGCATCAGGTGGTCCACTCGATCCTGGGAACTCTCGATGTGGCCGTAGAGCATGGTTGCGGTTGAATGAAGACCCAGCTCGTGCGCGATCCGGTGCACCTTCAGCCACATGTGCGCGCCGATCTTGTGGTCGCAGATCACGCGCCGCACCGCAGGAGCGAAAATTTCCGCGCCGCCGCCCGGCAGCGATCCCAGCCCTGCTTCCTTGAACCGCTCCAGGATTTCCGGTACCGGGAGCCTTGTGATGTGCGAATAGTAGGCGATCTCGACCGCAGTGAATGCTTTCAGATGGACCGACGGAAAGCGCTCCTTCAATCCGCGCAGCAGATCGACGTAATACTGGAAGGGCAGGTCGGGGTGAAGGCCCCCGACAATGTGAAACTCCGTCACAGCATCGGTCCAGTTTACACCAGCGATGCGGAAAGCTACTTCCCGCGCCATCGTGTAGGCCCCGGGAGTGTCCGGCTTCCGCCCGAAGGCGCAGAGCTTGCAACTGGCCACGCAGACGTTCGTGGGATTGATATGGCGGTTGACGTTGAAGTACGTCCGCTTGCCGTGAAGCCTCTCACGGACGTGGTGCGCCAGAGCGCCGATGGCGAGCAGGTCGCTCGAGTTGTATAGCGTCACACCGTCGTCAAAATCCAGGCGCTCACCGGCAAAAACTTTGTCGGCGATAGATTGCAGATTCGCGTCTTCCAGACGTAAGTTCAACACGGCAGGTCCAGTTCTCAAGATTTGGCGGCGCATAGCCGAATGTTTTATTTTACGTCCGCTTCTCACACGATGCAATCAGGCTGATCGCTGCCGTGGAAAGTTTTTGAGTGCAGCGAACCGCTTCGGGTTTATGCTAATCTGTTGGCAGATATTCAGCCTGCAGATCCTGATCGCGGACGCAAATTCCGCTGACAGGGATTGGGCCGCGGGAATTCGGGCGGGGGCCTTGACAGGCGGGTTAAGATAGGGTTTCAGGGCTTAGCAATGCCGATGGAACTTGCAGATGTGCGCTGCGGAATTTTGACATCGAATTCCGGCCGGCGCGTGAACGTGATGCAACTGGACGAAGCCAAATTCGCAGAGCCCCGGCAGGAAGCTGCTTTCTTCTATGGCCTGTTTCTGCGCGGGCAGCCGCTCCAGAAATTGAGGGCGGATATCGATGTGCCGCCACATGTGCTGGAACGCTGGAAGCGGCAGGCGCATCACGATCCCACTTCCAAAACCATGGTCGAGCGGGTGCTCAGCTACCGCAAGCACGTCCTGGCCATCTTCGATTCGCTCGTCTTCCGTGAGATGGTCACTCCTTACCGGACGCAATGATTACTTAATCTCTTGAACAGTTTCAGATAGGTTCGCGCACGGCCTTGCTGTGTTCAACGGATCAGAATGGCTGCGGCCCAGGTCAGGAAGAAGAGAACGCTGATATAGCCGTTGATGTTGAAGAAGGCCGCGTTCAGGCGGGACAGATCGGAGGGTTTCACAAGAAGGTGCTCGTAAGCCAGCAGTGCCGCAACTGCGACCAGGCCCGCCATCGCAATCAATCCCAGGCCGGACATCTGGGCCACGATGACGAGCAGCCCCAGCATCAGCACGTGGAGTGCCACTGAAGCGTACAGTGCCGCCCGAATGCCGAATTTCCTGGGGACAGAGTGGAGGTTGGTGGCGCGGTCAAAATTCACGTCCTGGCAGGCGTAGATAAGGTCGAAGCCAGCAACCCACAGCGTGACGGCCACGCCCAGCAGGACGACGCTCCAACTCACGTCGCCCCGCAGGGCAATCCAGGCTGCGATGGGCGAGAGCCCCAGGCACATTCCCAGCACAACATGAGAAAGCAGCGTAAAGCGCTTGGTGTAGGAATAGAGCAGGAGCAGAGCCAGTGCGACGGGTGACAGCTTGAACGCCAGGGGATTGAGCTCCCAGGCGGCCAGTACCAGCAGTGCTGCGGACACTACCGTAAACGCTTCTGCGAAGCGCAAGGTCAAGTGTCCGGCCGGCAGGGCGCGTTTTTGTGTGCGCGGGTTCCTGGCGTCAAAGTCGCGGTCGGCAATGCGGTTGAAGGTCATGGCCGCACTTCGCGCCCCCACCATCGCCACAACAATCCAGAAGACCTGCCGCCAGCTCGGCCATCCCTGCACAGCCAGCATGGCTCCGGTCAGCGCAAACGGCAGCGCAAACACCGAGTGCTCGACCTTAATCATTTCGAGCGTAATCCGGAGCTTGGACCACACCTGCCTGAGAAATGAGCCGGGCGTCTGACCTTGCGTCGGAAGCATCTGAGTTTCTTCAGTCATAGGCGAGCTTTAATTTTATCGCAAGATGGACCGCCGCAGGGATGGAGTTTGGTTTGAATGAGAAGTCCACGTGTATGGGTTGCAGCCAGAAGCTGCGCGAAAAACCCGCGCCTCACCGCAATTCAACTGGCTTGTCCGCATTACATCGCGGCAGCTTTGCGCGCCGAGGCTTTGGGACCGGCAGGCGGCAGCAGGTATTTGATGTATTTGCTGGGTGCGGCCCGACTGTGCAGCGTACGCCACAAACTTTGCGGGTCAGTGCTGAAGATCAGGTCTCCCTCTGCCTCCACCCTGTACCACGCGCCTTCCTGCATCTCTCCCCTGAGTTGC
>JARRJI010000118.1:0-9075 GCA_037379595.1 Acidobacteriota bacterium
GAACAGGCCGACAACCGCCCAGGAGCCAAAAGGGCGTCCAATGTGCAGAACCCAGATGGGGCGGTCCGTCTTGAAGGGGTAGAGATCCATAGGCGTGATGTCCGCCACGGGCATGATCTTGCGAACCATGTCCCGGCGGGCCGGCGACAGCGTCGTTTCGTCGTCGCCCAGCATGAGCAATTGGCCGGTCAGGCCCAGGATGGAAGTCCAGGTGCGCGCCTCCTGCAAGGTAAGAGGGGGGCGAACGACGAGCGCGTCCGGGTCGCCGTACCAGGCGATGTTGTGCGTGTAATAGCCACGCCTTATGCCCGCAAGTGCTTCACGCACACCTCGAAAGGAAGGAGGTTCCCCGTCGCCCACCACGTCGCCCGCCAGCCGTGCTGACTGGGCGATGCCCATGGATTCGGTTGGATAAACGGGGCCGCAGGCGGAGAAAAAAACTCCGGGCTTGGAATTCATGCCTCGCCGAATGATGCTGAGAGCCTGACGAAAAGCCGTGTTCGCATCCAGCGTGGGATTGTAAGCGCGGGCCCGGTTTTCCGCCCAGATGTCGCGAGTGGCGTTTTCTCCATCCAGCTTGAAATAGTCGTATCCCCAATCAAGAGCGTGGTTCCGATAGGTCTGATAGAGATACCTTTGGAGGGTGGGATTTGAAAAGTCGGCGACATAAGTGCCGAACCATGTTCCCAGCTTGCCGTTGCCGTCCGCGTCGTGCAGGAACCAGTCGGGATGAGCGTCGTAAAATTGCTGATCGGCATTTCCAAAAGCTGAAAGCCAGAGTCCCGCTTGCAGCCCTTGCGCGTGGATCTGGTCGGCAAGCCACTTCATGCCGTGGGGGAACTTCTTATTCCACGCGTTCCAGTCGCCGCCGATGGGCGAACCTTTCTCTCCGCCACCGGCGGCCTGCCAACCGGCGTCAACCACGCAATACTTGAGGCCAAAGGGTTTGTAATAGCTGGCAATCGCCTGGGCATTTTTTACGATGTCCTGTTCCGTGACATGAGAAAAGTAGTCGTACCACGAAATCCAGCCCACGGGTGCGTGCGGCCACTTGGCCTTGTCGAGCGGAGCGTAGAAGGGCAACCGTCGCCCATAGACGTGCTGGACAACCTCAAAACGGCAGTGTGGAGCGTTGCTGAGCGGATCGGAAGCGGTGACCTCGAAGCCGCTGGCCGTTGAGCTGAAGCTGGTCTCGCGGGCCAGAACTCGCAGAGCCTGGTCGCGAAAACGGTCATAGACGCAGTCGTCGAGCGTGCTCGTGGCGCGGCCGCTCACCATTTGCAGGATGCCGTCATGGGAATCGGTCAGACGGACCTGGAGTGGGTCGGCTCCTCCGTCAATATCTGCAGCAATATCGGCCTGCGCCACACCTCCGGACGGGAAGCCGGAAATAGACACTTCCAGCCCCGGCCCACTACTTTTCAGGACAATTTCGTAGGGGGCACGCCCGTGAACCTTGAAGATCCACTCGCCCGTTCGCGGAGGTACCGCGGGAGCCAGTCTTGCCCCTGGGGCCGTTGAGCTCAGCCCCGGGTTGCCTGCGGTGACCTCGACACGCAGGCCACGGACCCACGTTGTACCATCGTAAGCCAGACTGATAGTGCGATGGTCACGGGAAAGCCGAGCCGACCACGTCAAAGAAGCCTGAGGACTTGGGGCGGCGACGGCGGATCGCCTGGATCGGCCGACCGGCTTACTGGCTTGACGCGCGCGTTGCGAGGGACGTCGAGGAGACGCCTGCGTCGGAAGTTGCGCGCTCCCGAACACCGCCAATTCAAGAATCACGAAGGTCAAAAGAAAGCATCTTGCCAGCCTGGCCATTCTGCTGTCACACTCTCCACGAATAACGATCTTTGCGGCCTCTCGGCAGATTACCGCATCTTTGGCGAGGATTATACTCCCATGATGGACCACTCCATGAGATAATTTGACGTGGTTGAGCTTGGTTCGTCCTCCGAGTTCTCCTGTCTGAAAATTGAATATCTAACTTCGTTGACTTTCTGCTGCCTGTATTGTAGTTTCGTGCCGGGGGTTATTTCGTTATCTAGAATGAAACCTGACGCTAGCGTTGCCGAGGTTATCCTCGAAAGCAAGCTCAAGAACGTGGAAGTTGCCGGAGGAATCGCTCGAAGTGTTTCTGCAACGGCGGGTTTCGACGAGGAAGCTGGATTCCAAATCGAGATGGCCGTGCATGAAGCAGTTATCAACGCTATTCGCCACGGCAACAAGGAGGACCCCCGCAAGAAAGTCCAAATCAAGTTTCTGATTTTTGAGGATCGGCTCGAAATTCACATTCTAGATCAAGGGAAGGGATTCGATCCGAGTAAGGTGCCGGACCCTCTGGCCAAAGAAAATCTCCTGAATATCTCCGGACGGGGAATATTCCTGATTCGCAAGTTTATGGACGAATTCAGAGTAGAGAATTTCCCAGGCGCAGGGGCTGAAGTTATCATGGTGAAGCTTCTATCTTCTACAATTCAGCCAAAGCAAGGAGGAACAGGCCGTGAGCATGAAGGCGACAGTGCGTCAGGTTGATTCCGTAACCGTCGTGGACGTAAGCGGGAGAATCACACTCGGCGAGGCGTGTAAGCTTTTGCGAGAAGTAATCCGCGAACAGCTTGGCAAGGGCAACAAGAACATTCTCTTGAACCTGGCCGATGTTACATACATCGACAGCTCCGGAATAGGAGAACTGGTCAGCGCTTATACAGCGGTTTCAAGCCAGGGAGGACAGCTTAAACTCCTCAACCTTACCAAAAAAGTGCATGACCTGTTGCAGATTACAAAGCTTTATACCGTCTTCGATGTGCATAATGACGAAGCCGGAGCGATCAGCAGTTTTCGAACCGCCTAGCAGGTCTGGCGAGCAACCCCGCGCGGTTTCCGGAATAGATGTGGCCTGCCGTTGCCGCCTGCGGGGAATCCTTTAAGAATCGGGTGCCGAAGAAACCTTTCATCCAATGGAAGGGTGGCGCCCATATCCCTTTTTTTGAGGCGTGCAAAGAGGGGGAGTTGTTTCTTCACGCTCTCTGCCGGACGTTTTCCCGTAAGGCAAGGGGAGATTTTCTATATCGACGGCCCACCGCGTATCGTCGCTGCGTCCGGGATGAAACCTTGGGACGAAGCTCAGGGCGTGGGCGCTCAGGTCCCTTTCTCTGCTGCGCTTGCAGGGCAACGCTTCGGGACGAAGTCGGTTTTTCCTGCGGTCGCCTGACAACCAGTTCTTCTTTCTGCCGCGACAGCAGAATTTCGTTCATTCTTGTTTTAAGCGATGCGACCGCTGCGGAATGGATCTGCGAGACTCTGGATTCGCAGACTCCCATCCGAATGCCCGCTTCTCTCATCGTCAGGCCTTTGAAGTAATACAGCTCCAGGAGTTGCCTCTTCCGGGGAGGCAGCTTGGACATGGCCTGTTCCAGCAAACCGCTCATCTCTGCTCGTTCGCACAAGGCGAAAGGATTTTCTTCAGCCGTGTCAGCCATTTTCTCGCCTAAAGAATGGCCTTCTAAGAATGCTGGTTCCTGGAGGCTCGTAACATTCAGGCCTTGCAACTCACCTAGGAGCCGCTGGAATTGGCGGTCAGAGATTCCCACTTCCGCTGCAAGTTCCGCTTGCGAGGGAGATCGCCCCAATTGGGCCCGCAACTTTTCACGAGCCATTTCAAGCTGTCTCTCTCTCTGCCTGAGCAAGCGCGGACTCCAGTCCTGTTCGCGAAGACTGTCCAGAATTGCTCCCTGGATGCGATACCGGGCGTAAGATTGCAACTGCACGTTTCTTTCGGGATCAAACTTGGCAAGGGCCTCGATTAATCCTAGGACACCCGTATTGACAAGGTCTTCCAACTGGATGTGGGGCGGAAGGCGGGCATGGATTTTCTGCGCGATGCAACGAACCTGTGGAAGCTGCTCCAGCACCAGCCGGTTACGTTCGGCCAGCGCCAGATTCTTGTGAACCCGGTAGGAAGTTGGAAGTACGCCCACGGGACACTCCTTTCATGCCAAGCTGACGGCCGGGTAACGAAACGTTCGCAGTGAGGTGGATCGCCCGGTCTCTAAGTTCTTTTTTACCTTTTGCGGATTAAAGGCTTATTAGACCGGGATTAAAATTTCCTTTCCCTGTCTCAGGCCAGCGCCCCCACCCACGGGATTGTTCTCCTGACCCAGAGGGTTCCTGAAGCCGGACTCGCCGTAAGGTTGTTTATGCGGGAGATTGTCCGGCTCATTGCTGAAATAAACGTCTGTCAGGTGCCACGCACCGGTGGAACAAGCGATTTGTGAAATGGAAAGGAAATTCCGCCGTTGGAATTACAAAAGCGGTGGTTGCTGAAGCGGATGGAAGTCAGGTTGCCGTAGTGGCTGCCGTGCAGAGAAGATCAGGCCTGCCGGGCCGCCCCGGAAAAGGCCAGAGGCAGGTAAAGCTTGTAGGAGTGGCCGATGTTGGACATGCAGTCGACTTCCAGCCGACCACCCTGGAGTCCGATAGCCCGGCGGATCATCCACCACTCGAGATCGTCCGGCTCCAAAGTTTCTTCCTGGGAGCAGGCCTGGCCATCTTTGTCCATGGTCTCCGCAACAGACGGCAAGCCCTCATCACAAATTGACAGGCAAGCGGTCTCGCCGTAAGTGGAAAGCATCATTCGAACCGTTTGTTTCCCACTCGCCTCTCTGATCGCCCGGCTCAAGAGTCTCCGGGTGACAGTGTCGAGCTGCTGTGTGCTGGCTTTCACCCAGACTTCGTCCGGAGCATCGCAGATAAGCTGCGGAGGGCAATTCTCTTCGGCGGACGCCGCTTCTTCCAGCAATTTGCCAACAATCTTCTTCCAGGGAACGGGCTGGATGTCCTCTCCTGGACCCTCCATTTCGAGAACATCCCTGAGAGTTTCCAGTGTTTGTGCCATGCGGTAAGACTCTTCGAGAGATTGTTCAAGGACCCGGCGACACTCAGGTTCTTTCAGTTCTCCCATCAAGGCCACCTCGACAGAGCCGCGCAGGCAGGTCAAAGGCTGGCTCAGCTTGTGGGCAAGGATTCTAAGAACCTCCACAAGTTCACCCCGGGCCTTTTCAGCCGCCTGCTCTTCGGCCTGTTCTATGACATACGTCGAAGACATAGCACTTCCACTTCTATTGGGCGCTTCCAATCCGGTAGCCAACGCCGCGGACCGTGTGGATGAGTTTTTGCCCAGAGCCCTCGTCAATCTTTTTCCGCAAATAGTTGATGTAAACGTCCACGACGTTGGTCATGGTGTCAAAAGTGAAATTCCAGACATGCTCAATGATCATGGGACGGGAAACGGTCCGGCCCGCGTTCCGCATCAGGTATTCAAGCAGCCCGAACTCTTTCTGGGTCAGTTCGATTCTCTTCTCTCCGCGCCGCACCGCCCGTTCCACCAAATTCATCTCGAGATCTTCGACCCGGATCGTAAAACTGGAAGGCCCATTTCCCCGCCTCAGCAGAGCCCGGACCCTCGCCGTGAGTTCGCGAAAGGCGAAGGGTTTGGTCATGTAGTCGTCCGCCCCGAAATCCAGACCTTTCACTCGATCCTCCACCTGGCCGCGTCCAGTCAGAACCAGTACCGGCAGGTGCTTCTTTTGGGTTCGGATCTGCTTGAGCACCTGAAGGCCATCCATCTTGGGCAGAACCAGGTCGAGAAGCAGGAGGTCATAGTCATATTCTTCAGCCATGTACAAGGCTTCTTGCCCGTCGGGTACGATGTCGACGGCATAATGCTCGGCCTCTAACCCCTTTTTCAGAAAACTGGCGACGGGGCGATCGTCTTCGGCAACAAGGATGCGCACTGAAATTCTCCATTCGGGCCGGGCTTCTGTCTGACATCCTGCGCCGGTCCGTACTTGTGCCGCTTCTCTTGGAGCGGTACTCATTAGTTACCTTTAACTTCGGCAGAAACGGCAAATGGGTTGAGGAGAGAGTTGCTTCGGCGCGCAAGGAAAAATTGTCTCAGGCTATTCTTCGTGTGAGGATGGTCGCCGGCAAGGTGGTGATGCCTTTCCAGGCACCGGCAATACTACTGCTTCCTGATACCAAACTTGTCCAGGCGATACTGAAGCGTACGAAAAGTCATGCCCAGCAACTGAGCGGCTCGGGTGATGTTCCCGTTAGTTCTTTGCAAGGCCTCCGTAATTTTCGCTTTCTCGTGTTCTTCCCAGGAAGTTTCCGGAATAACCGGAGTGAGATTGCTTGCTGACGGTCTGGACGGCGAAGCTCGCGGCTCAGTGAGGGGGAGATCCTGCCCGGGCTCGAGAATCTCCGGGGGCAGATCACCGAGTTCCAACTGCGAGGTTTCGCCCAGCACCACCGCTCGTTCGATGGCCCATTCCAGTTGCCGGACGTTTCCAGGCCAGCGATAGGCCTTCAATGCTTCGAGGGCTTGGGTGGAAAGCCCCGGGACTTCGCGACCGGAGGCCAGCGCCGCTTTGCGGACAAAATGCAACGCTAACTCTTCGATGTCATCCCACCGATCCCGCAAAGGGGGGCAGACGATAGGGATAACCTTGAGCCGGTAGTAAAGGTCTTCGCGGAATTTGCCTTCCTGCATCAACTGGTCCAGGTTGCGATTGGTTGCCGCAACAATGCGGACATCCACCTTGATGGGTTCTGTCCCGCCCACGCGAAGGATTTCCCTCTCCTGAAGCGCCCTTAGAATCTTGGCCTGCATGGCCAGGCTGGTGTCACCGATTTCGTCAAGGAAAAGCGTGGAATGATCGGCGCGTTCGAAAAGTCCCTTCTTCTGCTGATACGCATCGGTAAAGGCGCCCTTCTCGTGGCCGAACAGTTCGCTTTCCAGCAGAGTTTCGGTCAGGGAGGCGCAGTTGACGGCCAGGAATGGCTGCTTATGCCTGGGGCTGTGCTTGTGAATCTCCCGGGCCACCAACTCCTTTCCCGTGCCGCTCTCGCCGAGAATCAGCACGGTGTGCAAGGTGGGCGCCACTTTCAGAATCATCCGGACCATTTCCTTGATGGCCGGAGAATTTCCGATGATGGTCCGTTTGAGCGACGCCAGCCGGCCAAAGGCATCATTGACGACCTCCAGCAGTTTCGAGCGGTCCACCGGTTTTTCCAGGTATTGGTAAACTCCGCGCTTCGTGGCGTCAATGGCCGACTCGATGGAGGGATAACCGGTAATGAGGACGATGGCGACGGTTGGGTCGGCCTGGAGGATTTGGGTCAGCAACTCCATGCCGGTCATCCCGGTCAGGTTCAGGTCTGTCAGGACCATGTCGAATCTCTTCTGCGTGACAAGGCGTAGAGCCGCTTCACCGCTGGGCGCGGTGACCGCCTCATATCCTTCGTCAAGAAGGATGTCGCGATAAATCTCGCGCTGTCTCTGCTCATCATCAACAACTAAGATGGAACCTTCAGGCATAAAGGGGAATCCTCAGACGGCCGACGAACTGGCAAGCGCCGATGAGACAGAGATGGTGGGGCCGACGAGCGGAAGTTCTACAACCATCTCAGTGCCGGAAATTTCCTTGCCCGAAACAAAAACACGGCCGCCGTGATCTTCTATGATCTTTCGGGTAATGGCCAAACCCAGCCCAAAACCGGTTGTTTTGGTTGTGAAGTAAGGTGTGAAAATCTTCTCCCGGTCCTTCTCAGGAACGCCTGGCCCACTATCGCGGAAGAGCAATCGCAGCCGTCCACTGCCTTTGCTGCCGGGCAATTGCCGGGCTTCAATGTGTATCGACCCTCCGCTTGGCATTGCCTGCACGGAATTGGTCAGGATGTTGAGGAAGCAGGTCTTGAGTTGTGCGGCATCCGCCTGAAGGCTGGGCAGATCCGAAGGCATATCGGAAGCGATCCGGATATCCTGCTGCCTGGCTTGGTTCTCAACCAGGCTGACCGCCTGTGCAATGGCCTCTCTCACATCGCACGGAGCGGTATGAGGGGGTGTCTGTCTTCCGACGGCGAGGAAATCGTTAACCAGGCGATTGAGCCGCGTGATTTCGTCTTTCATATTAGCAAGGCTGCTGCGCAGTTCGCGGCCCGGCGTCTCATCCGCCAGCCAGCGTTTGGCCCGGATCTGATCGATGCTCAAATTCAGGAAGTTCAGGGAGTTCCGGACTTCGTGTGCAACGGTCGAGGCAAAGTGGCCGAGCAGAGACGACTTTTCCGCCTCGTTCAGCCGCTTCTGGAGTTCCCGGGCGTCTCGAAGGCGTTCCGCCATTTCATTGAAAGTCCGGGCCAGGAGCCCCATCTCATCCGAGCCCCCTTCAGGAAGCTTGACGTAGAGATTGCCCCGCGCCACCTGATTCGCACCTTCCACGAGCTGGTCGATCGGTTTGGTAAATCGGAAGGCCAGATAGACCACGGCAAACATGCCGGCCAGCATGGTGAAAACAATCCAGAGGAGCCAGAGAAAATAGACATGGTTCAGCATGGAGCCCACCTCATCCATTTCTCCACCCACCTGCACATACCCGATGACTTTTTCTCCCTGGATGATCGGGAACCTGATGTCGTAGTGCTGTTGCCCCGCCTGCGTGTCCATGTCAATTTCGCGCAATTGGGCCGTAATCTGGATCGGGCCTTCCCGGGTCTTGCGCCGCCTTCGCAGCTTGACCTTCTTGCCGATCTGGTGAGGATTGGTGCTCGCCACCACCTCACCGGTCGGCGACAGGACGTTAATCGAGGAGAGACCCGCGCCTTTGAGTGCACTCAGGTATTGGCTGAGCGCCTCCCTACGGTCCGCTTTGCGGGACACACTGGCTTGAGTTAACTGGATGATTTCGAGCAGGTCGGACGTCTGGCCCGCCACGTAGGCTTTGATGCGGTGGCTGTGGTGGACATACACAACCATCAGAATCGTGCTGGTGCTGGCGGTGATCAGAAACATCACCAGCGCCAGGCGTGTGCGGAATCGAAGGTTAAGAATCCCTCTCTTCAATGCCTGCCTCGCGGGTCGCAGTCCGCATTCTCCAATGGGTACGATTCTAGCCGAACCCTGACTGGACGGTCAACGAATGCCGTGGGCCACCGGCTGCGGAGATGCGGGTGGGGACGGGCGAGGGCACGAATCTGTCTCAAAACCCGTTCATGGAGCCCGCTGAAAGGACTCCG
>JARRJI010000119.1:0-9065 GCA_037379595.1 Acidobacteriota bacterium
CCGGACGGAATCCCATGGCTTGCGCCATGGGCTAAATTCTATCGGCCCTCCGGGCCTGGGGAGGGACCGCGGACCTCAAAACCGGAGGACGGCGCTGCCTGACTCGTGCTGAAGGCAGGGCCGGTCGGAATCCCATGGCTTGCGCCATGGGCTAAATTCTATCGGCCCTCCGGGCCTGGGGAGGGACCGCGGACCTCAAAGACGGAGGATCTCGCTACCCTGCTGATCGGAAAAAAATCGTGATCCGTGGGAGGCAAAAGGGTGTATATTTTCAATCGTCGGAGGGGCAAAAAGAAAATCTCCGCTTAATATCCAAAGGCACCCGGCGATTGCGTTCGAGCCAAACGGGGTATCTATCAAGCGCCGGGCTATACCAATCGGAATTGAATACTTGAGGGATGCGGCCTGAAGGACCAGGCGGGCCGCGGACCCGGAGGTGACACATGGCAATGCAACCACCCGGGATGGACTTTGATGAAGAGAAACTGCACGCGTTCATGGAGCGCGCCGTGGGAGACATGGGTGCGGCGATGCACGCGGCGCTGATCGTCATCGGCGACAAACTCGGGCTCTACAGGGCAATGGCCAATGCCGGGCCGATGGCGCCCGCAGACCTGGCTGAAAAAACCGGGACGGCCGAGCGCTACGTGCGCGAATGGCTGAACGCCAACGCCGCCAGTGGTTACGTGACATACGACGCGGCGACAGGGAAATATGAGCTTCCGGCGGAGCAGTCGTACGCCGTCACGATGATGGACCTTCCCGGCGCGTTTCACATCATCTCCTCCTGCTTCAAGGACGAGCCAAAGATCACTCAGGCCTTTCGGACCGGCGAAGGCGTGGGATGGCACGAGCACGACGCCAACCTTTTCTTCGGGACCGAGCGGTTCTTCCGGCCCAACTACGCGGCAAATCTGATGAGCGCCTGGATCCCGGCGCTCGAAGGCGTGGAAGACAAGCTGAAAAGCGGCGCGGCGGTGGCAGACATCGGATGCGGCCACGGCGCCTCCACGATGCTCATGGCCAGGGCGTTTCCGAAGTCGAAGTTTTACGGTTTCGACTACCACAGCGGCTCGATCGAATACGCGCGCCACGTGGCCGGGCGCGACGGCCTGCTTGACCAGATCACTTTTGAGGTGGCCAGCTCCAAGAGTTACCCAACTAACGGAGGATACGACCTCGTTACTTTCTTCGATTGCCTTCACGATATGGGCGATCCGGTCGGGGCGGCGAAACACGTGCGGAGCTCGCTGAAGCCGGACGGCACCTGGATGATTGTCGAGCCCTTTGCGCATGATCTTCCGCAGGAAAATCACAATCCCATTGGCCGCCTGATGTACTCGGCTTCAACGATGATCTGCACGCCCGCTTCGCTGGCGCAAGAGGTCGGCGTGGGCCTGGGCGCGCAGGCGGGCGAGGGGCGAATCCGCAAGGTGGTGACCGACGGAGGGTTCACGCGCTTCCATCGTGCGGCCGAGACTCCGTTCAATCTGATTTTTGAAGCCAGGCCGTAACCTCAAGGCACAGCGTGCTGGCCGGCAACGCGGCCCCGCTCCAGGCAGTCACCAGGCTGCGCGCCGGCTGGCGCAAACGCCGGCTTTGGAGTGTCTGCGGTCTCGCGAAGCGATAAAGTTTTGATCCTGCTTCATGCCCATCGCTCCTTCGCGATCATCGAGGTATCATCCAGGGGATAGGCGAAGGCGGTTCTCGCCGTAATGGTGCTGCGGTTGCGGAACCCGCAATTCCAACCCTTTTGGCTTCGCTGATCGCAGACATTAAAAATCAATGTCGGCGCCACCCGCGACGCTTAATCCCTAGCAGCTTGCAGCCACGCTGTCGTTTTAATCGCGGAGGATTGGAGATAGAATCGGTAACGCAGTAAACGCAATGGAGGGTCAACCGATGGATACGAACGGGAAGGGAAACTTGAGCAGGAGAGAATTCATGGGAATGGCTGCGCTGGCTGCGGCGGGGACGGCGGGCATGCCCTGGAAGACGTTGGCGGCGGCCAGCGGGCATGAGGCGTCGACGAAGCTGAACCAGTTTCCTTATGGCGCGGTGGAACTGCTGGACGGGCCGATGAAGGATCAGTTTGAGGCAAACCATCAGTTTTTTCTGGCGCTGGATGAAGACTCGCTGCTGAAGCCGTTCCGGCAGAAGGCGGGACTGCCGGCGCCGGGCGAAGACATGGGTGGATGGTATAGCTGGTCTGATGAGTTCGACCCGCCGAATAATATGACGGGCTATATTCCGGGGCACTCGTTTGGGCAGTATTTGTCTGCGCTGGCGCGTGACTATGCGGTGACGGGCAACAAGGCGACACAGGCGAAAGTCTTCAGGCTGGTGCGCGGATACGCAAAGACGATTACGCCGAAGTTTTATGACGGCTATCCACTGCCGTGCTATACGTTCGACAAGATCAATTGCGGACTGATTGACGCGCACCAGTTTGCGAACGATCCGGCCGCGCTGCCGGCGCTCGAGCGCGCAGTGGACGCGGTGATGCCGCACTTGCCGCCGCACGCGGAAACACGCGCGGAGCAGCGGGCCCGGCCGCATCCGAACATCTCTTTTACGTGGGACGAGAGCTATACGCTGCCGGAGAATTTCTTTCTGGCGTACAAGCGGTCGGGAAACAAACGGTACCTGGAGCTGGCGCAGCGGTTCCTGCAGGACAAGGACTATTTCGATCCGCTGGCCGAGGGTGACAACGTGCTGCCGGGCAAGCATGCCTACAGCCATGTCAATGCGCTCAGCTCGGCCTCGCAGGCGTATCTGGTGCTGGCGAGCGAGAAGCATTTGCGGGCGGCCCTCAACGGCATGAAGTTTGTGCTCGAGCAGAGTTTTGCGACAGGCGGATGGGGCCCGAACGAAGCGTTTGTGAAGCCGGGCAGTGGCACGCTGGGCAAGAGCCTGACCTCGACGCATGCCAGCTTTGAGACGGGATGCGGATCGTACGGTCAGGCCAAGATTGTGCGCTACCTGATGCGGATTACGGGCCAGAGCATTTGGGGCGACAGCCTGGAGCGGGTGTTTTACAACGCGACGCTGGGCGAGAAGCCGATTCAGCCGGGCGGGTTCACTTTCTATTATTCAGACTACAACAACCATGCACAGAAGGTGTATTACCCGGAGCAGTGGCCGTGCTGCTCGGGGACGTTCCCACAGGTGACGGCGGATTACGGGATCAGCTCGTATTTCGACTCGCCGCAGGGCGTGTCTGTGAACCTGTTTGTGCCGTCACGGGTGAAGTTCCAGCAGAAGGGTACGCGCTTCTCAATCGAGCAGCGGACGAAGTATCCGTACTCGAACGACATTGCGCTGCACATCCAGGGCGAAAGCCCGCAGACCTTTACGAGTGCACTGCGCGTGCCGAAGTGGGCAGGGAAGAACACCGAAGTTACAGTCAACGGGCGACGGCAGCAGGTGGATGTGCGGCCGGGCGAGTTCCTGGAGCTGCGGCGCGAGTGGAAAAGCGGCGATGTGATTGAGTACAGCATCGACCAGCCGCTCGATCTGGAGGCCGTGGACGCGCAGCACCCGAATACACTGGCGCTGATGCACGGCGCGCAGACGCTGTTTGCCATCAACTCGCCGGAGAGCAAATTTACGCGGGCGCAACTGCTGGCGGCCAAGCAGGGCTCGGACGGGCGGAGCTGGAAGGCAGCGTCGGCGGTGGCGCCGGTTGGTTTCAGGGCCTTCCCGGACATTCGGGACCAGTGGTACCGGCTGTATCACGTCGTGACGGCCTAACCACCGCAAAGCGGCGGCGAGTGGTCGTCTTGGGCTACCGGGCCTGCGGCGCCAGATTCTTTCTGCGCTACGCCTGGCGGTTCCATCACTGTGCAGGGCTCCATGCGGGCGGGGATTTCTCATGATCCCCGCCCGTTTCTATGTGCAGGGAGTGCCGTGCGAGGCGGATCCAGAAGGCTGTGTCCGGGTTGTGCGGCGGCCAAAGGAGGCACCGTCAAGCGGGTAACGGTTATCCGCCGCAGGCGATTGATAAAATCAATAAAAAGCTCTTGACACATTAAATAAGTTAATCTATAAATTGAGTATGTTAATTATTTCCTTGGATGGTTATTGACAATGGCGAGCGAAGAGGGCGGCTTAACAGATTGGCAGGAGTTGACGAAGCTGACGCAGGGGCGGCCGATTATTGTCGAACGGGTTCGGCTGCCGGAGAAGAATATCGCCATTGAAGGCTCCTTCGAGCTTCCCCAACTGGCCAGGCTGAGTCTGGAAGACCAGGTATTTGTTACCGCCTTCGTCCGCAGCCATGGATCGATCAAGGAGATGGAACGGGTCTTTGGAGTGAGTTATCCGACCATCAAAGCGCGCCTGAACCGAATCGCGGAGAGCCTGGAGTTTGTCGACACCAATCCCAGGCCGTCGCAGGGGGAGATTCTGGACCGGCTCAAGCGCGGGGAGATTGACCCGGAAGAAGCCATCCGGCAACTGGAGAGCATGAAATGACGTGCCGTCACAACCCGGCAGCGGTCCCCGCAGGGCCCCCGCGGCGTTTTCTGCTCCGGATTCCGATGCTGCTGGTCTGGGTGCTGTTGTTGCCATTGGTGCTGTTGCTGGCGCAGCTGGTTTTTGTGGCCTGCCTGATGGCGCGCCGGAATCCCTTCCGGGGCGTGGCGGCTCTCTGGGAACTCTTCAGCGGGCTGCGGGGCGTGCGCGTGACGGTGGATGACCCGGGCGCGGCAGTTTCAATCCGAATTACATAGGAGGGGTTATGAACGACAATCGCCGGCAAATTCTTGACATGCTTGCAGCGGGACAAATCAGCGCTGAGCAGGCTGAGCGCCTGATCGCGGCGCTGGAGACGGAACCCGCGGCCACCCCGCCTGGCGCGAGCGCCGAAGCGCAGCCCGGGGCCCGGCCCAAGTACCTGCGCGTGATGGTGGAAGCCGAGGAGGGCCACCACGGAGGCGGCCCCGCCAAAGTCAACGTCCGCGTGCCGATCCAATTGCTACGCGCGGGCGTCAAGCTGACTGGAATCATTCCGCCCCTGGCGCGCACCAGGGTGAATGCCGCGCTGCGGGAGCAGGGTATCGACCTCGATTTGAGCCAGATCAAGCCGGAAAATCTGGAGGAGCTGCTTTACCAGCTTAAAGACCTGACGGTTGATATCGATGATAAGAACAACAAGGTCCGGGTCTTTTGCGAATGAAAGCAGGGTGGCGCAGGCTCGGCCTCGTCTGCTGGCCACGGACCATCCTCCTTAGTTAAACGCCACTTTGCCCATCAACCGCACACCCCGATAAATGGGGGAATGCGCTACCCGCGGATGCGGAAGTTCCCCCTGCTGCGAAGTGCTACCAGGCGCAGCACCAGCCCGCCGCCCGATCTCTGTTGGGGATCACAGCGTCCCCCTTAGTGCTAGACTCGATGCGCGAGCCCTTACCGGAGGTGACAGAGGATGAGGCTAATGTGTGCGACGACAAGCAAGGGGAGCTTGCTACGGGCGGCTGTGTGTGCAGCCCTGTGCGCCGCGGCCCTTGCGGCAGGCTCCGTCCGCTGCGACGCCCGCAAGAAGCCGGTCCAGACATGGGCGGTCGCGGTGCTCCGGGCAAAGCCGCCTTACCGCGTTCGTTCGACCACGACGCTGGGCGGAGGGACGCCATTGGGGAACGCTCAGATGGTCACAATCGCCTCCGGCGCGTTCCGCAACTGGCAATGGGCGGTCAAGGCCTATCCCACGTTGTTGCCCTCGTGGCGAGCGTGGCTGACGTCCAGAAAGGCTCGCAAATGGTTGAAGACGCCGGACTCCTGGAGCCATCCCGCGCCAAACTGGCAACAGGGATTTGAGAGAAGTTACAAGGTCGTTGCCTACCTCCTGGGTCGCGAGCCGGTGCCGCTTCGGGCGACCATACTTCTGGTGCCCGAGGGCACTTCCTATCACAAGACCATTACGCAGCAGGCGGCGAACTACGCTCCGATGACCCTCGCCTTTTACTATCCCGCCTCTTCCTCGCACTCGGGCCATGCGCAGCTCATGGGGTGGGCGGCGCTCGTTGAGGCGCTCTCTTACACGGTCTACGAGTATGAGCAAGTTGTTTTGGCGACAGATGCGGCGAGGAAGGCGCTGGGACGAAGCAGAGTTGACAGGCTATTCAGCAACACGGCGCTCGGCATGTGCTGGGCGGAAAGCGCCGCTCTCGCCTTGCAAACGGGCCAGCACGCGTATATGGAATTTAATCCCCGCATGGTGGTGTCAAAGCGGCCTTCGTCGGGGGCGCAGTTCGGCCCGAGCGGCCGGGCAAAGGGCTCAAAGGCTTCCGAACAGGCCGCGTCCCGCTTCGTCGAGAGGTACAATAGCTACGTCCGGGACCTGGGGCTCCACAAACAGAAGGTTTCACAAAGAGACCCGAAAGCAATGAACCGCGTGCTCAACTTCTACCGCGCGATCACTGCTTACTATCTCGACCTCGCGGACGGCCGTCAACCCCCGTCGCATGTTCAATTCACGCCTTTTTTCCCACCGGCAGGCGGGTAGCCGCGGCTACGAACTTTCCTACGCCGCAACCGGCGTCGTGCCCCGGGTAGCCGAAATAGCGGCGTAAAGTGCATCTCTCAGCGCAACATCCCTCGGGTCTCCATTCAACCGCGCCCCCATCCGGCTGGTTACATACGCGTAGCCGACGCCAACCGCCGGATCGGCAAAGCCAAGAGAGCCGCCTGCTCCCGGCGCCCCGAACGATCCGGAGCTGCCGAATGGAAAGGCCCGGCCCGGCTTCATGAAGCCCAGTGAGAACTGTACGCCGTCGGCCTTCAAGCACTCATCGTAAAAGCCGCGCTTCGGGGGAATTGCCGGGGCAGCCAACAAGTCCAGTGTCTCCTTGCGCAATCCCAACTCGCGTCCGCCAGTGGCGAAGTCGCTATACACGTGTGCGATGGCCCGGGCGGTTCCGACGCCACCGCCGGAGGGCACTTCGAGGTTGCGAGCGTATATGCGCTGCGCATCCTGGTAGACGCGGGTGCCGGGGTTCACGTTCAGCGCCCGATAGATATTGGATCGAGGATTGAAAGCGTCCAGCGCCAGGCGAAGCGGGAAGCCGCGCAGCATTTCGATCAGCCTGGGCGGCGCCAGTATGGCCATGCGGGAGTTCGGGATTTCCTCAGGCAGCCGGATGTAGACATCCAGCCCAAGGGGTGACGCGATCTCATCCTGAAAGAACAGTCCCAAACTGCGATGCTTGGGATCCACACGGCGCAGAAGTTCGCCTTCGTAGAAGCCGAGAGAAAGGGCATGATACGCCTGGCGCGTTCCGGGTTCCCATGCCGGTTTCTGACGTGCCAATACGACCGCCAGGCGATCGAGGTCAGCGACAACGCTGCGATCGACGGGCTCATCGATTGCAAACAGTCCAGCCTGATGTGCCAGGAGTTGGCGAACCGTGATTCTTTCCTTGCCATTCTGTGCGAACTCCGGCCAGTACATCGAAACCGGCTGCTCGTAGTCGAGCCAGCCGCGGGAGTGCGCGATGGCGAGCGTCATGGCGGCCAAACCTTTGGTGGCTGAGTGGACCGCCACCAGGGTGTCTTGTTCCCAGGGCTCGCCGGTCCGTTTGTTTCGGATGCCGCCCCAGAGATCGACGACCTTTTCGCCCTGGTGATAGGCGCAGCAGGCCCCGCCCAACTCGCCGCGCCGCACAAAGTTCCCGGCGAACGCCTGGCGCACGACCTCAAAACCCCGGCTGACGTGCCCTCGAATATCAAAGCGCTCTGATGCTGCCACGTGCAAGCTCCCTGGTGAGTTCCATCCAATGCTGACGGCCATGAGGTTCGCCGCGCGAGGGCTAAGTGAATCCATTCCCGGGCTATCCCGGAACGCGCCGCCGCCAGCGGAGCCACCATCTGAAGCAACGATGTGCCCCGTCGACGGGTTCCAGGTACATGAGCGGACACCCCCCGACGATGCAGTTGAGCCCGTGGGCCTGGCACTCCTGAACCGCCTCTTCCGAGACGCTACCCTGGCCGAAAGACCTGTGAAACCAAACACGAGTTATGCCACGGTCGAGGCACTGCCGCACTATTTCGACCGAGACCCTGGGGTGCGTGGCAATCACGACCCCATCGACGGCGCCAGGAATTGAGGCGAGGTCGGGGAAACACGGCACGCCCTCGACCTCTCGAGCGGCGGGATTGACAGGGAGAACGTCGTATCCGGAGTCGCGGAGCTTGCGGAAGACGGCGTTGGCAGCCTCTTTGCCACTTCTCGAAACGCCGGCAACGGCGATGCGTTTGCCGCGAAGGAAATCAGCTACCGATTCAGGAAGTGTTGGCATGCGTTACCTCCGGACTGGTTCCTTTGTCGCATCGCTGGAATCAAACGCGGCGGCATACCGGGGATGGAAAACACCGGCCCTGTTGACACCAGCGGCGAGACTCCCGTTTTGTTCGGATTGGGAGACGGCTCTTGTCGTGCGCGTCTACGGATTCTCTTCATCTTTCAAACGCTGACTAACGGCACACGATAGTTCCATTTTTCCAAAACTCTCAAAACGCGCGGTGATCCAGATCACCCCGGATTGTGTCGCGGGCCGGGCGAATGTACTCAACCTTCGCTATGTATTCCTCGACCGTCCGCGGCGCGCGGTCAAGAAAGCGCCGCTGCCCGCTCCCACAGTGGAAAAGGTCAGGCTTTCAGCCGGCCTGTAATATAATGCAGTCTCAATGGCCTACTGTTCTCATTGCGGGGGCATGGTTCCCGATGCGGCGCGTTTTTGCCCGGGTTGCGGCGAACCCACCACTTCCATTTCCGAGATGGTCACGGCGACGGTGACCCCGGAGCGGCCGAAGTCCGCCACTCCCGCCCAGAAACGGCCCGGCTCATCTTCGCCGGCCTCCAGACGTCCGACCTCCAGCACAATCACCGACGGCGGCAGCTTTGCGCCGGGCGAGGTGCTCGCCGAGCGCTACCGCATCATCGCCCTGCTCGGGCGCGGCGGCATGGGCGAGGTCTACCGCGCCGACGACCTGAAGCTGGGCCAGCCGGTGGCGCTCAAGTTTCTGCCGGCCGTCATGGCCCGGGACGAATCCTTCATCGGCCGTTT
>JARRJI010000120.1:0-9421 GCA_037379595.1 Acidobacteriota bacterium
GAAAAGCCCCGCCCATCGTGGCGGGGTTTTTCATTTTCACCTCGTGTACGAACGCTCCCGGCGCTGAGGTCGTTCTCTGACCGAAGTTCGCCCCCTGGCGGTTCGTCGCCGGGATCCGAGTCCAAAAGGTTCAGAAGCAAAATTTTTCCTGTCTTTCTTCGGGCCGCCTCATTCGTAATTCACAACAGGCCCGGTCCCTGACATTTGGCACTGAAACATCACCCAGGAGGAACGTCATGTCAGAATTCATCGCGCTGCGCCGCTCGCACCAGCACACTCAGACCAACGACGCGCCACCCGAGCGCGTCTTCCCGCTGCTCTGCCCGGCGCGCGAAGCCGAGTGGGTCCCCGGATGGAAATACAGGCTGATCTATTCCGAATCCGGCGTCGCCGAAGACGGCTGCGTTTTCACCACACCCAACGACGGCGGCCCGGAAACCGTGTGGATGGTGACCCACTACGATCCTTCCAGCCACCGCATCGCCTTCGCATGGGTCCAGCCGGGCCTGGTGGCAACCCAACTGCGGATTTCCCTTTCCCCCGCCCCGGGCGACAAGACTTACGCTGACATCCGCTACGTCTATACAGCCCTTTCGCCCGAAGGCAACACCGTGATCGAACGCTACACGCCGGAGTGGTTTCAGAACAAGATGCAGGGCTGGGAAACAGCGATTAATCACTTCCTCCGCACAGGCAAGCTTCTCGAAGCGCGCGCCTGGGAATAGCGTTCCGCATGCAGTTCGTCCCTCGCCGTTGGCACACGCGCCGCGGAGTTTGCCATGTGTGCAGGTCACTGGCGATTGATGATTTGCGGTTAGTGATTGAAAGCAGGGTAACGCAGACCGCCGTCGTTGCGGTCTGCGGCTTTTGTTCGCGTACCTTCGCCTGAGCCGGACCTATCGACCTCTTTAGAATTCATCCTTCATAATTCATAATTCGCAGTTCCCTGCCCTTCACAATTCATCCTTTTTGCGTTATAAAGTTAGGGATTTGATTTCGTAAACCGTAGGTCGGGGGTTCGATTCCCTTCGCCGGCTCCAACATCCTCTTTATTTCGAAGCCAGTAGCCACGACACCGGGGTTGTGCCGTGGGCCTGTTGCAGGTCCGAACATACAAACCCACGGCACAGAAACGATGTCGTGGTTACGACTCACGCGGGCGATTGCTCCGACCCATTATGGAATGTGCGGTTCTGACGTGGGGAAGGTCTTGGGCCCGCCCTGGGCGCCCACAAGAGCCTGCCCTGAGCGCAGAGAAGGGGGCGCCACAAATCGCGGGAGGGCCGAGCAGCCGCCAGAGGCCCGGAGGGCCGGAAGATTTTAGCCCATGGCGTGAGCCAGGGAATCGATGGACGCCCAACTCATCCCAGCCCTCGAAGGGCGAAAGAACGTCGGATTGTTCGAACTCTTTCGCCCCCTGTGGGGGCTTTTTTCATTCCCTCGCGGGCCTGCTTTCCCATGACTTGCGTCATGGGCTAAAGTCTTTCGCCCACTTCGTGGGCTGCTGAGCCCGGTTCTCCCATGTCTGTGCGCCACCCACTGCGGACCTCAAAATCGGAGGACCGCGCTGCCGGCTAAATCCCGGAGTCATCTAAATCCGATTGCAAGGACTTGTCCCGCTGCAGGATCGTGTTGATTTCACAACCCACCAGAATGGCGATGCTGGCCAGGTAGAGCCACAGCATCAGGATAATCATGGCTCCGAGACTGCCGTATGTGGCGCTGTAGCCTCTGCCGAACTTCAGGACGTAGAATTGAAATCCAATTGAGGCGAGTGCGATCAGGGTAGCGGCGACGACATTCCCGGGAGATATAAACCGAAACTTCTCGTTCACGTCGGGTCCAAAGCGGTAAATCACGGCAAGACCCAGCAACAACGAGATTCCGATGATGATCCAGCGCAGCGTTGCGAAGAAGATGAGCAACGGCCGGCTCCATCCGAGAATCGACGCCAGCCACGACTGAACCACCCCTCCGAAAATCACGAGCGACAGGGTTGCGATGAGCGCCAGAACAAAGAGCAGCACCAGGAGAATCGCGATCCCTCTCACCTTCCAGAACGGCCGCCGCTCCATGGTATCGTGGGCCGCATTGAGCTGCTGCATCATGGCGTACATGCCGGTGGATGCCGACCAGAGCATAAAGATGAATCCGAATGTCAGCAGTTCTCCTTCCTTTTGGGAAACGAGACGCCGGACTGTCCCCTCGAAAAGAGTTGCGGACTGCACCGGTAGAGCCTGGTGCAGAAGATCCATAATGGCCTGCTGCATATGGGGGACGGGGAGGTAAGGGAGCAGAGAGAGGACAAAGATCGCACCCGGGAAGATCGCGAGAAGGAGAAAATAGGAAAGAGCGGCAGCGTCGGTGAAAACGCGGTCGTCCTGAATCTCGCGCCACAAACGCTTTGAGAACTCGATCAACCACCTTCGAGAAGACATGCTCGCGTCGAAAAGCTCCTTTCCGCGTTCAGCAGCGTTCTGCGTTGTTCCGCGATCTTTTACGTCGTGTCTTCAGCCCCCAGTAGCTCGGTAGCGCAGAGTCTTGCGCGAAGCGTTTTGCTCTGCGGCCATTTCCTTATATGAGTTTGCCAGGACAATTATTGAATAGTATAAATTATTATTCAGAGGATTCCACGAACAGGTGAAGCTTCATGCGCACAAAACCGCATCTATAAGGTCGTCGGGGCGGGTAGCGCCGACCCGAGTTTTGCGGGCCTGCGATTCCCGAAGGGAACTCTCGCCAGAAAAAGGCCGTCGCTTTGCTGACTGTATGCGCCCTGTGTGCAAGGCGAGCGCCCGGATAAGTGCGAACAAATCCCTCTCGCGTTGCGACATCGCAGACACTCCCAAGCAAGTGCCTGCGCCACCCGCCGATAACAGGTAGGCAAATTCACTACAAATTTGCGCTGCAATTCAAAATGACCCACTACCCCTTTTTCAGCCAACTTCCAGTTTTGGCCTGCAAACTGATATTCTGGAAGATAAATGAAAGGGGCGACGCCTCACCAAATGAAAGAGCGGTGCACAGTGTACCAACGGCCTGAAAGGCGAACCTTTCTTCTGCTTGCCCTGGTACTGCTCTTCCCGTGGGGCGCTTTGCACGGCCAGAGCCTGGGCGGGTTGCAAGGCCGGGTGACAGATCCTTCCGGGGCGGTTGTGCCCGGAGCGGCGGTCGTGGCAGCCGCCCAGCCCCAAGGGCCTTCCCGGCGCACGACGACGGACGGCCAGGGCCAGTATGAGATTACGGGTCTCGCACCGGGCAAGTACCAGGTCACCGTAAATGCGGCAGGCTTCGCTCCGTCAGTTGAGCGCAACGTCACCATTGTTTCTGGCCGCGCCCGCACGACTGACATCCACCTGGCGATCGCCTTGCAGGAACAGAGGATCGAAGTCCGGGGCCGTGCCGTGCGTCTCCAAATCGCCCCACAAAGCAATGCCAGCGCCGTGGTTGTCTCGGGCAACAACCTGAATGCGCTGTCGAACGATCCCGACGAGTTGCAGAACCAGATTTCGGCGCTTGCCGGTCCTTCCGTAGGGGCGGGCGGGCCCAATGTCTACATCAACGGAATGACGGGTGGCGATATGCCTCCGAAATCCGCCATTCGCGAGATTCGCGTCAATGCGAATCCTTTCTCGGCGGAAAACAACCGGCTCGGTTACGGGCGTATTGACATCTTCACCAAGCCGGGAAGCGCAGCCTACCACGGCAACGTTTCGAGCGAATACAACGACTCCAATATGAACGCCCTCAGCCCGTTTCTGGCCGCCTCCGAAGAAAAGCCTCCCTCGTATCACACCTGGCTCTGGGGTGCAGACCTGGGCGGCCCGCTAGGCAAGAAGGCTTCCTTTTTCTTCGACTTCCAGCGCCGTAACATCAACCGCGCCAGTCTCGTCAACACGGTCGTGCTCGATCCCAGCCTGAATGTCGTGCCTTACGTTGCTTCCGTTCCGAACCCTCGCGTCCTTATGAACCTCAGCCCTCGGGCGGATTTCCAGCTCAGTCCGAACAATACACTCAGCGTCAGTTACCGCTATTTTGAAATCGACGAGCGCAACGACGGCGTGGACACCCAGTCCCTTCCCTCGCAAGCCTTCGACCGGCTGTTCCATCACCACAATATCCAGATTATCGACACCCAGGTCATGGGCTCACGAGTGGTCAATCAAACAAGCTTCCAATACCTCCACTTCAACAACGCGCAGGTTCCGCAAGACTTTTCTCCCACGATCGACGTCCTTGGAGCGTTCACGGGCGGCGGCAACAGTTCCGGCACCTTCAACCGCTCTGAAACCCACTATACCTTCCAGAACTACACCACCATGACCCTTGGCAACCACGTGGTGCGCTTCGGCGGCAGAATGCTCGTTCTGCCTCGCAGCGAGTCCACCAACGGCGGTTTCAACGGGACTTTTACATTCAATTCTCTTTCCGATTATCAGCAGACGGAGCAGGGGCTGCAAAATGGTCTGACGATGGCCCAGATTCAGGCTGCGAGTTACGGTCCCAGCCAGTTCAACATCACGGCGGGCGAGCCTTGGGCTTCCATCACCCGCGTTGATGGTTCGCTCTTCATCAATGATGATTGGAGCCTGCGGCCCCACTTCACGCTCAGCACCGGCCTGAGGTTCGAATCCGAAAACTATGTCAGCGCACACGCCTTCTGGGCTCCCCGGGTAGGAATTGCCTGGGGCCTGGGCCATGGCTCGAACGTCAAGACCGTGCTTCGAGCGGGGTGGGGCATCTTCTATCAGCGGCTTGACGATGGCCCCATGATGATCGCGGGGCGCCTGAACGGGCAGAACCAGTGGACCTACATCGTGAACAGCCCGCCTTTTTTCCCGGACGTGCCGCCCCTCAGCGTCATCAGCGCCAGTAATGTCTCGCTGCCCACCGTCTTCCGTATTGCCCCCAATCTTCTCATGCCTTACGATATGGACGCAGCAGTGAGCCTGGAGCGTCAACTGTCGCACACCACGACGGTCTCGCTCACTTTTCTGAACTCCCGTGGCGTTCACCAGTTTGTGACCAACAATATCAACGCGCCTCTGCCTGGAACTTTCAATCCCAACGACCCCACAAGCGGCGTGCGGCCCCTCGGCAATGCGGCGGGAAATATTTACGATTACCAGTCAGCCGGCGTCTACCGGCAGACGCAATTGATTGCCAACATCCATGTCAATACCAATAGAGTCTCTCTCTTCGGCTACTACGTCTTTGATGATGCCCTCGGCAACTTCGGATCTAGCGTGCAGATCAGTCCAGCCGGAGACGGACGCTTCAGCTTCCAAACGAATCCTTATAATCTTTCCGAGGATTACGGACGCTCCGCTTTCGACATCCGCCATCGCGCGGTGATCGGCGGGAGCTTCGATCTGCCCCTGGGCATCCGTCTCAGTCCGATGATCATGGCGAATTCGGGGCAGCCCTTCAGCATCCTGCTTCCCCAGGACATCTACGGTACCGGGGTCCACGATTCGCGACCGGCGTATGCGACCGCCTCGACCCCGCCGGCCAATCTGGCTGCAACGAAATACGGCGCCTTCAATACCGCTCCCGGGCCGGGGGACGCTCCAATCCCTCCTAACACCGAAACCGCGCCTTTCAACTTCATGCTGAATTTCCGCCTCAGCCGCACCTTTGGCTTTGGCCGCGAGGGCTCCGACCGCCATGGTGGAGATGGAGGCATGACGCCAGAACGGGGACGTTACAGGCGTCGCGGAGGGCTGGGCGGGCGCGGCCTCAGCGGTGGTGGCGGCGGCGGATTGGGCGGCGCCACGAAGCATCATTATGCACTCACGCTCAGCCTCTCCGTCCTGAATGCATTGAATAACGTCAACCTCGCCCCACCGATCAATGTCCTTGGCTCGCCGCTCTTTGGCCAGTCCATTGCCCTCGCTGGTGGGCCCTTCTCCGCCCAGGTCGGAAACCCCGTGGCCAACCGCCTTATCAATGTGGGTGCTTCCTTAAGCTTTTGAAGCGGGTAGCGAGGACCGCCGGTTTGTGGGGTCTGTGTAGTCCCAAAGGGACCTGTTAAGAGCAAGCGCAGGGCTTATAGTACAGGGTCACGGATCGCCTGCCATGATAGCCGACAGGAATTCTCGCTTCGCGAGATCGCAGACACTAAAATGCAAGCGTCTGCGCCACCTTGCCTGATTTCTTGGAAATCGGCGACCGCACAGATCGCAAACAGCGCGATCGATGCGCACTTCCACAAAAATGCTCTTCAACTGGCGGACGCGCGTATAATCTAGGCAGCGTTGATCTAAAGATCCACATTGCCTGCTCATCCACTGGCAGGAGGGAAGCAGATGCATCGGTCGTTGCAAAGGACGACACTCGCGTGGATGGCAGCGGGGCTTGTCTTCCCCGCGCTTTTTTTCGTGTTGGCCCTCCTAAGGACGTTTCAGAGTTTGCCATCCAGGACAACCCGGTTCGAGGAAATTCTTCTGGCCGCGGGAGGAGCATTAATATTCTCTACCCTGGGTTGGGCCTTTGTCCGTGCGGTCCGCGCGTCTCGCAGGCTTTAGCAGGTATCCACGCTCCGCTCTGATTTCGGTTAACCGCCGGCTTGCCCCGCATGAAAAGACCCACGGCCAGGAATACGCCGACGGCGGCTATCCGGTCTGCGCGACCCGCGGATGAAAAGTGAGTCAGGTGCCGACAAACCGGGGAACGTCTGAAACTTGAATGGAGGTAAGCGAGATGGGCGAAGCATCCAGCATCACTGGATTCATTGTCATCGTGATCCTCTACCTTGCGATCGGGTTCTTGGCGGCAGCCGGTTCCATCTGCATATCCCGAAGAATATTCAAGCCGAAGGCGGAGCAGACGTTCTACGGATTATTCCTCATTGCGATCGCTGGATTTTATCTGGCTTTCACCGCCTACCTTGGAACTGAAGCTGCGTGGCGGTTGGAAGGGGCGGCCGTACTGGTGTTTGCTGCATTGGGCCTCATAGGCACGCGATTGCCCTTCGCGTTGATCGTCGGCTATTCGCTGCATGGACTCTGGGACATATTGCACGAGCTCCATGCTCATGGTGCTGCCGCCGTATTCCAACCCCATCAGGCGACTGCAATTCCCCTTGCATACGGTTTCTTTTGCTTGGCCTATGATTTCTGCCTGGCAGCGTATTCCTACTGGCGCCGGAATGACTGGA
Organism: Acidobacteriota bacterium; assembly: GCA_037379595.1. Taxonomy (GTDB): domain Bacteria; phylum Acidobacteriota; class Terriglobia; order UBA7540; family UBA7540; genus SCRD01. The sequence continues at coordinate 7,160 of JARRJI010000120.1, forward strand.
CCGCCTCAGAATCCAAAGCACGTTGACAACGGCAGGCAGGAAGAATTGCCCTTCAGCGGGCGGCCACGCTATTTGCTTTGTGCTGCGGTCCTTTCGAAGGTCGAAACCACAAGCCACTGCACGGAAGGTATGCCGTAGCTGCAGCTTCGGCCTTTACGTTTCACCATTCGTCCCCCGCCGCTCCATTGGTTCTGGCCCCGCCCGACAGCCGTCACTCGGAACTCAGAATTCATTACTCAGACCTTTTCGCTTTTCGTAATTTGCAGTTGGTAATTTGTAATTTTTGCGTTATATAATTGGTGAATTAATTTCTTTAAAAATCGGAGCCCGCACACCCCGACAAATCGGGGTATGCGCCACTCGACGGAGGTGACAGATGAAAGGTCAGCTCTCGCTCGTAATACTTATATCGCTCCTGATAGCAGGGTGTGGTGGCGGAAGCATATCTGGCAACGACCCTGCCTCGTGCTTCAAGCCTCAGCCCGGGGAAGTCTACCTCGACCGCGACGCCATTTTCGTCGCCAACACAGGATCAAGCAGCATTTCGGCATTTCAGCTTGTCGGTCCCTCGACAGGGCCGGCAGCGGGTCCGGTGTGCGGCTCACCCTTCGCCGTGGCCGACCCGCCCACGGCGCTTGCGGGGGGAATTCTGTTCGACCAGGGACTGCTCGTCCTCAGCCAGCCGGCCAAATCCATCTCGATGTACTCGGTCGACTATCTGACCAGCGAGCTTACCGGGCCGGATTTCACCGTGACCACTTCCCTCACTCCCGTGGCGATCGCGGCAACGGGGCATTATTTTTACGTGGCGAACGCGGAGGGAAACGTCTCCGCGTACTCTGTTTCAAGCGACGGCGGCAGCGCGACCGAACTGCAGGGCTCGCCCTTCCTTGCGGGCGCCGGCCCGGATGCGATCACCGCCACCGCCCAGCCGTCGGTGCTCTACGTGGCGAACGCGCAGTCAAACAACATTTCCGGTTACAGTCTGGACGCCAGCACCGGCATTCCAACACCGCTGCCCGGCTCGCCCTACCCCGCGGGCCAGGGACCGGCGTCGATCAAAGTCCTTCCCGAGGCCATGCCCAACTCCTCCGGCGTACGGCTGGTGGTGGTGGCGAACAAGCTCTCAAACAACGTCTCGGTGTACTCCATGGCCAGCGACGGAAGCCTCAGCCCCGTTCCGGGCTCTCCCTTCCCGGCCGGCAGTGCGCCGACGGGAACGTCCGGCTCGGGCGTCTCGCCGCTGACGTTCACCTACGTGAGCAACTCAGAGTCGAACAACATTTCCGGCTACAGCATCGACAACGCGACCGGCACGCTGACGCTCCTGCCGGGTTCGCCGTTCCCCGCCGGCACTTCTCCCTCTTCCATCGCCGCGGCGTCAGGCGGGTTCTGGGTTTACGTGGCCAACGCCGGATCAGACACCCTCTCGGTCTACCAGATTGGCCAGGACGGCGCGTTGACGCAGGTTTCGGGCTCGCCCTTCGCGGTCGGAAAGTCACCCAGTGCGGTCCTATACTTCCAGGTGCCACAGTAGCCTGCGGGATCGGACCGGGCTGTTCCACGATAATGTCGATTGACGCAGAGCCTGCGCATTTCGGGCTCTTCGGCTCGTGACCTGGCAGGACAGGAAAAACCGCAGGGTCTCTGAGGTGCAACACTCAGCGGGTATCCACAGCGCCGGGGCTGTCCCGGGACCTCTTGCACTCGAACCCACTGCACGGAAGCCCTGTCGTGGCTACTCGCTGCGGCGCATTATTTTGGCGCAGCCGCAGGTCCGGCGTACTTGATCTTGCTGCTCACGTGAGTGCGCCGGAAATCGGTGTTTTCGAGGGATAGATGCGGCGGTAGAAAATCAGAACCCTGATTCGGAACTCCGTGCCGAAGGTCGCTGGAAACCAGACGCCGTCGGGCTGGCGCTCGTATTGCACATTGAACCCCAACCCCGGCAGGGCGACGAGGAACGTTCGAATCGCGAACGGAAGCCGGCGCGACAGCTTTGTGAACACGTCCACCGGCTCGAATTCCTCTGCGTCGATGTCGGCTTCTCCGGCCCAGTCGATATCCTTCCTGTCCTTGGGCCTGAATCGGATGCGGTACACCTTTCTGCCTTCCAGGGTCTCCTCGCCGATCAGCTTGAACTCGTCTTTCTTCTGCTGCTCGGTCGTGAGCGGAAACAGGTCCTTCGCGATGCCGTTTTTCGAGTGCTCGTTGGTGAGGTCGCCGGCGAGAGAGTCCACGACGTTGCAGTCGATGCTTTCG